>CAZZVR010000036.1:0-23234 GCA_964657595.1 Burkholderia sp. PAMC 26561
GTTCCCGGAGCTGTCCACCGCCACCCCGCCGGGATTGCTCAGGTCTCTGGCGGTGGCCGGACCCGGCGTGGGCGCGCCAGACGTACGGGTGCCTGCCGCGATCGACAACGTCCCCGCTGGTGCGATCTTCTCCACCACATCGTTGGAGCCGTCGGCGATGTAGAGGTTCCCGGAGCTGTCCACCGCCACCCCGCTCGGCAGCCCGAGGTCGCTGCTGGTGGCCGGACCCGGGGTCGGAGCGCCGAACCGACCAGGCGTGCCCGCAACGATCGACAACGTCCCAGACGGAGTGACCTTCTCCACCACATTGTTGATGAAGTCAGCGATGTACACGTCCCCAGTGCTGTCCACTGACACTCCAGACGGAGACGCCAAGTCGCTGCTAGTGGCCGTACCCGGCGTCGGAGATCCATAACTCCCGGTGCCCGCCACGATCGACAGCGTTCCCGATGGCGTGACCTTCTCCACCGTGTAATTGGAGCGGTCGGCGATGTAGAGGTTGCCGGAGCGGTCAACCGCCAACCCCGCGGGCTCGTTCAGGCTGCTGCTGATGGCGGGACCCGGCGTCGGTGTGCCAGACGCACCGGTACCCGCGACGATCGACAACGTCCCCGCCGGTGTGACCTTCTCCACCACGTTGTTGTCTTGATCAGCGATGTAGAGGTTTCCAGAGCTGTCCACGGCCACCCCGGTGGGCCCGTTGAGGTCGCTGCTGGTCGCAGGGCCCGGCGCCGGCGCGCCAGATGTACCCGTGCCCGCCACGATCGCCAACGTCCCCGCCGGTGTGACCTTCTCCACCACGTCGTTACCCTGGTCGGAGATGTACACGTCCCCAGAGCTGTCGACCGCCACCCCGTCAGGCTGGTTCAGTTCGCTGCTCACCGCGGGACCCGGCGTTGGCGAGCCGCTGTGGCCGGCCAAGCCGGCGACGATCGAGAGCGTCCCCGATGGCGTCACCTTCTCCACCACATTGTTGGTGGTATCAGCGACGTATGCGTTACCGGCACTGTCGACCGCGACAGCCTGAGCACCAATCGGCGACGCCGTAGCCGGACCAGGTGCGACGGTTCGATTCTTCCCGGCGATCAGCGCCAGCGACCCGGCCGGCCCTGAGACCCGCGGCTCTGCCGCCGAAGCCAACGTAGGCATGAGGACCATCGCTGCGACCAGTACGAATCCGAACTGCATCACGCGTCTGCGCATCACACCACTCCCCCGCTTGCGGAACGAACGCCCTGCGCGCACCGTAGCTCAATCGCGTCCACTCCGCCGTGATCTCTCGGCGACGCGCGCTGGCCACGCACCCCCGGCCGGGGGACTCAGATAGCGACTAAAAGGTGACCCATCCATCGAGGTGCGGCGCGTTGTCCTTGACCGCGCGGACCCCGAAGCCGAGGCCCGTCGTGTCACCGAGGCTCTCGACGTAGTTGACCGAGGCGGGCAGCAGGATCGGACGCTTGAACGCCACTTCGACCGTGAAGGCGTTGGGGAGCTCGCCCTGGAGCTGAGCCAGCGCGCGTGACTTGGTCCAGAACCCGTGGGCGATCGCGCGCGGAAAGCCCAGCGCCTTGGCCGACCAGGGGTGGATGTGAATCGGGTTGTAGTCCCCGGCGATCGCCGCGTAGCGGCGGCCGAGATCGGCAGGCAGGCGCCAGCGCGCACCAAAGGCGTAACCCTCAGACGACGACACCTCGGGTGCGGTCGCCGACTCGTCGCGCTTGCCGATCGATAGGTTGATCGCCGTCTCCTCCCACACCAGCTCATCCCCCGCCCGCGCCTCAGTACGCACCGGCACCGCGCGGCCGCGCGGATGGTCGATCAGGGGGTCTGTCCATGCGCGCAGCGACAGCGTCTCAGAGGTGAGGATCGGCCGGTGGACGGTGATCTTGTTGTAGATGTGGACGAGGCCGATGGCCGGGAAGGGGAACCGCGGGTCGGTGAGCAGTGACAGCTGCAGGGCAAAGGCGGGAATGTGAGGCCACACCGCGGGCAGGGTCCGCTCCAGCGAGTAGCCGCACAGCCGGGAGAAGGCGGCGAGCTGACCCAGGTCGGTCTTCACCGAGCCCATGACGAGCACGTCGCCGGAGACCTCGCGCGATCGCTTGGCGCTCAGGCCGGGCACGGACACCGGCAGGGCGCCGGCGCCCGCCCGGGCGAACAGCCCGAGGGTGCCCGGGGCCGTCGCCAATTCGATCTCAGCCATGGGCGATCATGCCCCCAGCAGCGACTGGCCGCAGACCCGGACGATGTTCCCGTTGACCCCGCTGGAGGCCGGCGACGCATACCACGCGACGGTCTCGGCTACGTCGAGGGGCAGTCCACCCTGGGACATCGAGTTCAGGCGACGTCCCGCCTCCCTGACGGTGAGGGGGATCGCTGCGGTCATCTGGGTCTCGATGAAACCCGGGGCGACCGCGTTGATGGTGAACCCGGCCTTTGCCGCCGCCTCGGTGTAGGCGTTGACGATGCCGATCACCGCGGCTTTGGAGGTGCCGTAGTTGGTCTGGCCGAAGTTGCCGGCGATGCCGGCGATGGACGAGACGAGGATCACGCGGCCGTTGGGCTTGATCAGCTTGCGCTCCATCAGCTCGGCGTCGATCCGCTCGATCGCGGTGGTGTTGATCGCCAGCACCAGGTTCCACTGATCGTCGCTCATGCGCCCGAGCGTCTTGTCCCGGGTGATCCCGGCGTTGTGCACGAACACGTCGATACCGCCGAAGTGCTCGGCCAGATAGTCGGCGATGAGCTGCGGCGCCGCGTCCGAGGTGATGTCGACGGTCAGGTCCGAGCCACCGATGTCCGCCGCGACGGTGGCGAGTGCCTCAGCCGCCTGGGGCACGTCGAGCACCACCACGTGGGCGCCGTCACGGGCGAGGGTCTGCGCCATCGCCTGACCGATGCCGCGGGCGGCGCCGGTGACCAGCGCGGTCTTGCCCGCCAGCGGCGAGGCCCAGTCGATCTCGGCGTACTGATCCGAGGCGCCGATGCGGATGACCTGACCGCTCACGTAGGCACTGCGCGGGGAGAGCAGGAAGCGCAGGGTCGACTCGAGCTGGTTCTCCGCGCCGGGGTTGACATAGACGAGGTTGGCACTCGCGCCCTTCTTGACCTCCTTGCCCACCGAGCGGGTGAAGCCCTCCAGCCCACGCTGGGCGACGCGCACCCGCGGATCCTCGGCCAGCTCCGGGGTCAGGCCGACCACGATCACCCGGCCGGAGGCCTTCACGCGGCGGATGGTGGAGTGAAAGAACTCCCACAGGCCGACAAGCTGCTCGCTGCTCTGGATCCCCGACGCGTCGAACACCAGCGCCTTGAAGGTCTGGTCCGAGGTGGCGCTCTCAGCGTTGAAGATCTTGGCGTCGAGGTCGGCGGCGGCGGCCGCGGCGCGCAGCTCCTCCGCCAGCGGGGTGTAGGTGTCCGCTCCGATGTGGGCCAGCACCGTGGCGATCGACTGAGCCAACGTGGTACCGGGCGCGGCGCCGAGCAGGACCGGTCCGTCGATCACCGGCTTGGTCGGATCGAAGCGATCGAGCACCACCGGGGTGGGCAGACCGATCTGCTTGGCGATCGTCTTGCCGATCGATGTGTTGATGAGCTCTGTGTAACGGTCGGCCATGGCTCTAGGCCCCTTCCAGGATCGCGACGACACCTTCGCCACCGGCGGCACAGACCGAGATCAGCCCGCGCGTGCCGGCGCCCTTCTCATGCAGTGACTTGGCCAGCGCGGCGAGCAGTCGACCACCGGTGGCACCGAACGGGTGCCCGGCGCCGAGTGAGCCGCCGTTGGGGTTGAGTTTGGTGCGGTCGATCGCGCCCACCGGCGTCTCGCGCCCCAGCCGTTCCTTGTTGAAGACCGGATCCTCCCACGCCTTCAGGGTGGCCAGGACCTGAGCGGCGAAGGCCTCGTGGATCTCGAACTGGTCGAAGTCCTGGAGGGTCATGTCGTTGCGGTCGATCAGCTTGGGCACCGCGTAGGCGGGCGCCAGCAGCAGGCCCTCGCGCTTGTGGATGTAGTCGACCGCCGCGGTCTGGGAGTCGACCAGGTAGGCGAGGACCTCGAGGCCGTGCTCCTTGGCCCAGTCCTCGGAGGCCATCAGCACCGCCGAGGCACCGTCTGACAGCGGCGTGGAGTTGCCGGCGGTCATCGTGCCCTCGGGACCGCCGAAGGCCGGGCGCAGCTTGGCCAGCTTCTCCATCGAGGTGTCGGGGCGGAGGTTCTGGTCGCGCTCGAGCCCCAGGTAGGGGGTGACGAGGTCGTCCTGCCAGCCGCGCTCGTAGGCGGCGGCCAGGTGGTGGTGGGAGTCGACCGTCAGCTGGTCCTGCTCCTCCCGCGTGACGCCCCACTCCTTGGCGGTGATCGCGGTGTGCTCTCCCATCGACAAGCCGGTGCGCGGCTCGGAGTTGCGTGGGATGTCCGGGACGAGCATGTGGGGGCGCAGCCGGGGCAGCAGAGCGAGGCGCTGTGAGTTGGTCTTGGCCCGGTTGGCCTCCAGCAGGAGGTTGCGCAGATCCTCGTTGACGCCGATCGGCGCGTCGGAGGTGGTGTCGACCCCGCAGGCGATACCTGAGTCCAGCTGACCCAGGGCGATCTTGTTGGCGATGATGATCGCTGCCTCTAGGCCGGTGCCGCACGCCTGCTGGACGTCCATCGCGCTGGTCTCGGGCGCCAGCTTGGAGCCGAGCACCGACTCACGCACCAGGTTGAAGTCACGGCTGTGCTTGAGGACGGCGCCGCCGGCGACCTCTCCAAGCGCCACACCCTCGAGCCCGAACTTGTCGACCAGCGCGTCGATCGTGGTGGTCAGCATGTCCTGGTTCGACGCCCTGGCGTAGGGGCCGTCCTGGCGGGCGAAGGGAATGCGGATACCACCGAGGATGGCCACTCGGCGCGGGCTTGAGGTCATAGAGGAGGCTCCTCGGATGGAAGTAACAGACAGGGGTGTAGGTTACGAAACGCCGTGAGTCTCGGCGTCGAGGCTGGTCTGCGTGGTGAACCCCCCGCCGCTGAGTGACCGGCGGATGAGCCCCGGCGCGAGCACCCGCAGGGCGGCGAACAGCCAGTAGAAGCCCGGCACGTAGACCTCGGCCTTACCGTCAAGTCCCGCCGAGAGAATCGCGGCTGCCGCCTGCTCAACGGTGCCCACCAGATGGCGCTTGAGCGGATGGCTGACCAGCTCGGTTTGGGGAAACCCCTCGGTGGCGATGAAGCCGGGGTTGACCAGGCCGACATGAATGCCCTCGGGCCTGAGTTCGGCGTAGAGCGCGTCGGACCAGCCGATCAGGGCGAACTTCGAAGCGCTGTAGGCCCCCGCCCCCGGACGCGAGACCCGTCCGGCGGTGGAGGCGACGTTGACGATGGCGACCGGGGCGGGGCTTGCCGCGCGCAGCAGCCCCAGCAGCGCCTCCGTGACCCGGACCTGGGCGTCGAAATTGATCGCCATCGTCTGCGCGACGTTGGCATGGCCACCCTGATCAAAGGGCAGCGACCAGCGCGCACCGGCGTTGTTGACCAGCAGGTTGAGCCGGCCGAAGTGGGTCTCGACGTGGGCGGCCAGGCGGGTGATGGCATCCGCGTCTGTGAGGTCCGCCGCGTAGGCATGGACGTGACCGGGTCCCGCGTGCGCGCGGTTGAGCTCGGTCGCCAACGCGTCGATCCGGTCCTGGCGGCGGGCCACGAGGATGACCTCGCCGTCAGGCGCGCGCTGGGTCAGCAGACGCGCCGTCGCCTCACCGATCCCGCTGGAGGCTCCGGTGATCAGGGCCACGTAGCTCATCGCTGTCGGACTCTAGTCACGATTCGCGGAGCGACGGGGTAGGAGCACGCGGACACTGCCATCAACCTCGGCGCGACGGTTTCCGCTGCCGCGGCGCTCGGGACCAAAGTAGGGCTCGGGGTTCGGGTTGCGGCGGTCACCACCGGCACGCCGATTCGAGCCGGCTGGCAGCCAGTCCGGTTGATCGGGGGCGGGGGTGTGGATCTCCACCATCTCATAGGCCTCCCCGGGTAGCGGATCCCCCAGCCGGGGGTGCTCGAGCAACATCGTCTCCAGGATCCGCAGGCCGTCGTGGAAGGCGTTCAGGTTCGACGCGCCGGCACGGCGTTCGAGTTCGATGCTGGGGACCTCGGCGACCGTCAGCCCAGCCTTGACGGCGTTGACCACCAGCTGGGTCTCGATCTCGAAGCCGTCAGCCGACAGCTCCAGGTCGTCGAGGTATTCGCGCCAGAAGGCGCAGTAGCCGTAGAGCAGGTCGGTGAAGTCGGTGCCGTACATCAGGTTGGCCAACCTCACGAAGGCGAGGTTCCCCGCCCGGCGCAACGGGGTGAAGTCCACCGAGCCGCCGGCCTCCATCTCCCGCGAGCCCTTGACGAAGTCGGCGCCGGCGATCAGCGCGTCCCGGAACCGCTCGAGTTCACGGGGGTCGGTGCTGCCATCCGCATCGATCATCGCGACGATGTCCCCGCGCGCCGCGTGGAAGCCGGCCCGCAGCGCAGCTCCCTTGCCCCGCGAGCGCTGGTGGACGACCACCAGGTTCGGCACAAGGGTGCGCGCCACCAGTTCGGTGCGGTCGATGGAGAGTCCGTCGACCAGGACGACCTCATCCACCCAGGCCGGGATGTTCTCCAGCACCCAGCCGATCGAGTCGGCCTCATTCAGGGCGGGGACGACGACGGAGACGGTCGGGCTCCCCTCCGTCCGCGGTGGTGACGCATCCTCTCCGTAGACCGGCAGGCCCCGGAGATGATGCTCGTGGTCACGACTGAGGTTGCGGTGGGTCACCTCACGACGCAGGCGGCCACGGCGGAGAATCAGCCATCCAACCGGAGCGATCAAGGCCAGGGTGCTCGCCCGCAACAGCTGCACGCTGCGAGGCGAATCTCCATTTGCCACTACCTGGTGCATCGCGCCGGGGGAACTGTAGCGGCGGCGCATCGCCAGCCCCGCGAGGATGTGGGTGGGGCGAAGCGTCAGCTCTACCCGGCGTCCATGGCTGAAGCGGGTGCCCGAACCAGCGCCGTAGCCGAGTGCCGGCTCAGCGCGATCCAGGCAACGCCAGCGATCACGAGCGTGATCAGCGCCGTCCAGCCGAGGGCCAGGGTGCTGAGCCCCGCGTACTTCAGCCCCGAGAGGTAGATCACGAAGACGATCACCGGCCGAACGAAGCGGTCAGAGACGTGCGAGGACAGCAGCGAGCCAGCGATCACCGCGGGCACACTGCCGATGATCAGCGACCAGGTGACGCTGAAATTGACTGAGCCCCAGATCAGCGTCCCGGCCGCCGCCGCGAGGGTCAAGGGGACCGCTTGGGCCAGATCGGTTCCGACCAGCTGATTGGCGCGGATACGCGGGTAAAGGAAGAGAAGCGCGACGACGATCAGCGAGCCCGAGCCGACCGAGGTCATGCCGACGATCACGCCCCCGATGATCCCGATGGCGAGCGTCGGCGCCCATCTGAGCTCGACATCGGCCACGTAATCGGCGGGACCGTCGCTGGAGCGACGGTCGAGCAGGTAGCGCACGACGGTTGCGGCCGCCCCGAGGAGCAGCACGACACCAAGGATGGTCTCGATGGTCGTCTGGGCGGAGCTGTTGCTCGAGTCACCGCCGATCACATGCAGCAGGTAGGCCCCCAGGAACGCCGCCGGTACCGAGCCGACCGCCAGACAGCCGACCAAGCGCCACTTGATCGTGCGGGCACGGCCGTGAACTGCCGCCCCAACCGGACGCATCACCACGGACGCGACGAGGTCCGAGGAGATCGCCGACGCCGGAGTGACGTTGAACAGAAGAATGAGCATCGGCGTCATCAGGGCTCCGCCGCCTGCGCCGGTCATTCCCACTGCGAGGCCCACCACCGCGGACCCGAGGATCAGATATCCGTTCAAGTGCATGACCCTGAACGTACCCATGCCGACTTAATTGATTCTCTTGGTTCTCGGGTCAGGCGGGTCAGCGGGTCAGGCGATGTTCACTTTGACGCCGGTGGTCTTGGTGAAGTGCGCGCGCGGTGGGCCTTCCCAAGTTCCGTGCAGGTGACCTTGACCTCAAGCACATAGCCGCCTGTTTTCAGTCCCTCCGTGCCAAGCTCACCAACTGAAGCTGTGGGCGAGCGGCAGCACAAACTGCCCGTATCGCGGGTGCTGCTGACCTTGTGATCACCGAACCGTGCGGTCGTTCTGGCCGACCAGCGGTCGTGATGAGTGCTTTCAGGGGTTGGCCTGAGGCCATCCGGTGGCAGCGGCCTTGACGAGCACGCGCTCCAGACCGGCGTCCAGACGCTCATGCGTGAGCTGCTGAAGCCAGAGGGCGCGAGCCATGTGGTCCTCGGTGGGCAACTCCTCCACGCGGAGATTCGGCCACCGTCGCACCCAGGCCTCGACCCCTCCCTCGGGCATGCGCGTTTCCAACGCCGTCTCCTGCACGAGCAGCAACAAGATGTCGGTGCCACGCTGCCGGAGACGGTCGAGCATCTCCTCGGTCGTCTGCTCGGGCTCCTCCCTGGCGCCGGAGAACGCACTGCGGATGCGAAAACCGACCGCCTGACGGACCTGGGCCATCTCATGAGCGGTCACGCCGCGTTCGCGGAGTCGGCGTAGAAGGCCGCTGCGCAGGGCTCGGCCGATCATGTTGAGCATCTCGCCCTGGTAGCCGGCCTCGGTGTACTCGAATATCTGCTGGTCGATGCCGAAGTAGCCAAGCACCCCGGGGTCACTGACCGCGGTGTGAAAGCCGAGGTAGGCTCCAGAACAGTGGCCGACTGTGACAAATTTGTCGGCGATCCCCTCGCGGCGAAGTTCTGACAGCACTCCGGCGATGGCCTTGATCGTCTGGGGGGAGCTCAGCTCCGCCAGATGAACCGTTGCCGATGCGTCTTCTCCGACATCGTCGACTCCAGCCGTGTCACCAATCGCGGGCAGGTCAAAGCGCACCGTCGTCACGCCGCGGAGCGCCCAGCGCCGGGCCACCTCGACCCACATCCGGTGCTGGCCAATCTTGCGGATGGCTCCCGGGCTGAGCAGCAGGGCCGAAACGGGCGAACGCTCACCCCGCGTCGGTCCTGTGACGATTGCGAATCCACGCGATCCACCGATATCGATCGGAAGGATCGTCTCACGAACGGCTGAGTCGCCCACGGCCAGCTCGACGCTCGCGGTCACCTGGGGCAGCTGGCCAGACTCGTGGCGGACCCTCTCGGAGTCGGCGTACGAGCTCGGCCGTCCACGGCCGGCGCGGAGCCACTCGATGCTGAGCGCGACCGTCGCCTCTGGTCGGCGCAGCACGAGCGACTGAGGGTGCGCCGTGAGGTCGGCATAGTCACGGGTCTCAAGCGAGGTGACCTCTGCGCCGTCACGCAAAAAGACGCTCTCCAGAGCGGGGTCGACGCGGATGCTGTCCCGGCTGAGCAGGAGCACGCGCAGCCCTTTGGCGCGGGAGAAGTCCATGTCAGGGACGGTGCAGGCCGAGAGAGAGCGCTGGGTTTCGTCGCTGAGCAAGAACCCGGTGACCTCGACGCCATCGGCAACCGGATGGTTTTCGTGGTCGGCTGGATACTCAGACGCAACCGCACCGGCGTAGGCCCGAAGCTCGCGTACGGCCTGGCGACCGCTGGCTCGACTCGCCCACAGAATCAGGTCGTCGATCTGCGCCCCTTCACTGAGAGCTCGGGATGCGATCACCCCACCCACGCCGATTCCGATGACCGCGACACGTTCCACTCCTGTGGCCTCACGCATCCATGAGACCAGCGTCGCGATTGAGGTCGTCCACCGGCCGAGGAGATCGGGATCTCGCGGGCCACCCTCACTGTCAGCCGTCCCCGGAAGATCAAATCGCAGACTCGGGATTCCGGCAGCGGCAAGCCTGACCGCCCAGTACCGCCGAGCCCGATGCGATTCGACTTCGTCCCAGCCGAAGGGCGGAACGAACACGACCCCCGTGACAGCCTTCTGCCCATCAGAGTGCAAGACGGAATACACCGCCCCGGCCGGGCCCGAGATCCACATCGCGCGACCCGCCAGTGACTCGGCTACTTTCCCTGCCGGATGGTCAAGCTGCCATGTTTTCGCCATGTTAAGTTCGTATTCTCGCAGGTGGCCTTCGCTTCGATGCAGGGTCATAGGTCACGCGGACAGGTCAAATAAACTGGTTAGTGAAGCATCGGCGGCTTGGATCATACGAAAACCGCGGCATGTCACCTCAAGCCGTCGGCGAGTGGCCTACCTGCATCATCCACGCATCGACTTAGCGGCATCGCGACCTCGCTCCCCTAGCGTCTTCAATCGCGTGACGTGAGGCCAGAGGACACGGGAGCCCTGGCGCGGCAGCAGCAGCAGGCCGGTCGCCATGGTGATCGCCGGCATACCGGGCCGTCCCTTGCGGAGGGCCTTCAGCATGAGCCTGATGGCGCTGAACCGATCGCCGTGGTCGATCGCCAGTGGCACCGTGACGCTCATGAGGAAGTCACCGTATTCCCGTGACGTCAGGTCCGCCTTGTGAGAGTCGATCCAGGCGACGCTCGCCGGCCACTGATCGTTGCGGGAGATCGGCGACCCGCTCGACGCAAGCCGATAGACGGACAGCTGCTCCGAGACCGCTGTGACGCGGACTCGCGGTTGACGTTCGACGCGCAGCAGCCAGTCCCAATCCTCGTGCAGATCGATATTCCGATCGAGCGGGACCTCCATCAGCAGCTCACGATCGATCAGAAGTGAGGACGTCTGCAGCATGGCTCCGCCGTCGCGCGCTTGGCGCCGCTTGAACAGGTAATCCGCCACCCGTTGGCCGGACTCGATCACGCGCGCAGGCCCCGAATAGGCAACCTCGCTGTCGACGACGAAGTCGACTCCCGTGGCGACGATGGCTCGGTTGCCCTGTCGGTGGATCTTCTTCATCAAGCTGACTTGCGCGGCGAGCTTCCCGGGATACCAGTAGTCGTCATCGTCGAGCAGCGCGATGGCGTTACCTCGAGCGGCTTGGATGCCGAGATCTCGCGCGGCGTTGACGCCCGTGGCGGGCTTCCCCGTGCAGAGCACCCGCACCGTGTCGGGCACCTCGAACGCCTCGGGAGGTTCCGCGAGGTCGAATACGAGGATGATCTCGAGCGGCAGACGGGTCTGATTCAGACACGACTCCAGCGCCTGTATCAGAGTGCTGCGTCCGACAGAAGGAATGACCACCGACACCGACACCTCAGGCTCGGGCGCCTCTCCTGGACTGACAGTCTCATCCATCGGCAAGCGTAGTCTCAAAAGTAGCGCATTGATACCCCAGCCGGCGCTGGAACATTTGGGTCTCCGGATCCACCGTCAGCGGACCCTCGCTCCACACACGCTCGACGCCGGCGTCCCTCAGACGGCTGCACACGGATGCGTGGACCATCCAACGGACGCCATCGGCGTGCTCATGGTGAATCGACACAAGCCGCATCAGGAAACCCTCGGCGCCGTCGCTGACGGCCAGCGCCACACAGAGAAAGATATCCGCCGGGTCGACCGCGGCGAAGGCCAGGGCAGTGCTGTCATTCAGTAGCCCGCGCAGCTCCGGCTCCTCCGACGCGGCTCGCGTCGGCGCGCGGCCGCTGACGAGCCCGTAGGCGGCGAGGGCGGCAGCGGGGTTGTGCAGTTGCAGCACCCTCACTCCCTGGCGTTCCGCGAGCTCGATCTGCGCGGACGAGCCGGGCCGGGCGCCTCCCGTCCCGGGAACTCCCCGGCTTGGGGTGAGATCGAGCACTGCGATGAGCGAGCGTGCGGCGATGAACCGTGGAGCCGGAGACATCATCACCTGTGGGAGCAGTCGGCTGATGGGCTCGGCGGAAAAGCTGATGCGCTCATGTCGGACGCGGCGTCTCTGGAGCTGAATCCACAGGATCGAAGCGGCCATGGTGAGCCGAGCTCGGCCGCGGGCGATCGCGGAACCCGCGCTGCGGTTACCGGCAGCTTCTCGATAACGCATGAACCGAGGATCCCCGGGGCTCAGCACCTTCACTGACACAGGGTCGCGTTGCGGCACCGCAATTGACCCTCCGTCGTTGCGCCAGAGCCAGGTGGGGATCCCAAGTACCGGAACCCGGGCGGCACGGGCAACGGTCGGCCAGAGCAGTAGCGCCTCCAGTCCGAGGGAGATGTCCAAACCGACGCTGACGCCGATCAATCCATCGGCCTTGACCCCCAAGATGCAGACAGCCGTCTCGAACACACCGCATGCACTGAAGACCGCGGCGCAGTGCATCAGCTTGCCGCGCACCCGCTCGACAGCCGCGTAATGGGCCTGAACTGTGAATGGGATGGCGCTCAGAGCGAGCAGCCCCATGGGAGTCGACGCCACCGTATAACGGCGGCCGAACACCAGCAGGATCGGATACGAGAAAGCGATGAAGAAGACCGCAGCCAGAGCCACCACCCCGAAGGACACACGGAGGGTCGCCCGCAGCTCTCTGGCCAGCCTGTCGTAGCTCCCGCGCGGTAGCGCAAACAGCGCGGTGGACATGTGGGCGGGGATGATCGCGACAAAGCTCACGATGAGGTTCGCCTCGTAGAAAGCCGCGGTCTTGGCCGACGAAAGCGTGGCGGAGACGATGACGGGCAGCAATAGGGGTCGAACCTGGGATGCGAGGTTCAGCCAGTGGTGGTAGAACGCCGTCTTGCGGACGGCCCAGAGGGGTCGAAAGGCCGGCGCCAGCACAGGACGAATTCCGCTGCGGCGCGCGTGGAGCCAGAACGTGAGCAGGCTGACAACGTTGCCGCCCGTCCAGGCGCCGTACAGGACGAGCGCCCAGGGACCGGGCGCCAGCAGGGCACCCACCGGGAGCAGGACGAGCTTGACCGCGGAGAAGACCCCATTGCGTGCAAGCTGGAGCCCTCCGCGATTGAGGCCGACGACGGCTTGATCGGTGACCAGGGTGATCGCGGTGATCCCGGCTCCCGAGGCGAACAGCAGCGGTCCCACCACACCATGTCCGAGGGGACCGAGCTTGGTCGAGATCAGCCCCTGGAGGGCCACGAACGCGAACCCGAGTCCGAATGAGACGCCGCCCGCGAGCAGAGTCGCCGCGCTCACGAGTCCGACCGCGAAGTCGCCACCGGCGAGCTCGCCGATCAGCAAGGTGCCCATCCCGAGAAGACCGAATTGGGCCAACAGGGTCATTGCCGAGATTGCCGCTGACGCGACGCCCACGCTGGCGATCGGGAACAGCCGGGCAGCCGCGATCCAGAAACCGAAGCCGAGCACGGACGTGATGAGCGTGGAGCCCCAAAGCGATGCCGCGTTCATGAACACCGGCCTCCGCGCCGCAGTCCGGAGGCTCGATACCAGCGACAGGGTCATCCCCATAGTCCGTCTCGCGCTCTCAACCACACCTGGCGGTAGGGCGAACTGGCCCCGGGCCGGTCGAGGGTAATCAGGAGCTTCCCGGGCCGCAGCGGAGCGACGACTCCGGCGAGCGCGAGCTGGCGTGTCTGGCCGGACCGGACGGCCAAGCTCTCAGTCAAAATCTGGCGGCCCAGCAGACTTGCCGTGAGCGTGTAGTTCACCTCCTTCCCCTCGTGGTCGGTGACCTCCACGGTCGGGCGTTGAGTCCCCACTCCGGCAACGCTCAGTGCGGTGAAATGCTGGCGTGCCTCCCAGTTCGACTCGCTTCTGACGCTGATCCAGCCCGCGGCGACAAGCAGAACCGCAAGGGACAGTACCTCGGCCGTGATCAGGGCAAACCGTCGAGTCATCTGGAGGGGAGCCCCGGGAACCCCCCCCGACCTGCGCCACATAAGGTGCTGGTAGACAATGAGTTCACCCCTCGGCACCAACGCGGCTCGTACCAGCGTCACGACGACGCCGATGACCACCGCTGCTTCAAAACCGATGCACCAGTCCGTCCGCGTGATGCCGTCTGGCATCTCGTTGGCTGCGAGTCCGACAAGCATCGTGATGCCCAGGCTGGACGCCACGATCAGCGCTGGACGCACCAGCGGCTGAGCATCCCCCCGGAAGAACGCGTGAACCCAGACGTAGCCGGGGAGCACGAGCACGAGCAGCAGTCCGGATGGGACCGTCAGCACCGGCGTTACGCGTAGCCCGACAAGCACCACGGCCACGATCGTCAACAGCAGCGCCACGATGGGCCCTGCGATCGAGACGCGGCCCCGGTCCGACGAACTCATCAGCGCCACACCGCGTACGTGCGGTAGACGTGAATGTCCCCGTCGTCGTAGACCCTCTCCAGCAGTGAGTCGCGATCGAACTTGGAGAGGAGGTCCACGGGCAACGGATTTACGTGGTGGCCACCTTGCGAATCACCGCCGAAGTACGACTCGGAGTTCGGGATCTGAGTCGTCCAGCGCAGATCCGTCTCAACCCAACCGAGTGACAGGGCGGCAATCTCGGCGTTCGCCTTCGTCACGCTCGTCGTGTAGAAGAGTGGCGAGGCGGAATTCGATGCGGTGGCATCGGCGTAGCCGGTCCAGAGGGAGCACACGGACACGTCGCAGGCGACGTTCTGGTTGGCCTTGGGCCACGAGCGAGCCGCCCATTGGCCCGCAGCGGAGACTCGACTATCGATCCCGCTCTCGGTCGACGCGACGCGGAAGTGGCCCGGCAGTCGCTCATAGGAGGGCGGAAGCCCGTCCACGATCGCACTCACCGCGAACAGAACGACCGTTGCGGTCGCCACGATCGCAGCCCCGCGCCAGCCTCCCGGCGGATGCCACCCCCCGATCCAGCGCCGGCGTCGCAGCGCCCAGCGCGTTCCCAAAACGTACTCGATCGCGACCGCCACGGGCAGCGCAATCACCAGCATCGCGTACGTGAGCCCACGCGTCGCCAGCTCGGGCCCGTTGCTGGAGGTCAGCCGGACAATGAGAATTCCCGGGTAGACCACTCCCAGCAAGCAGGTGAGACGCGCCCAACGGGGAGCGCGGGCGAACCAGGCCAGTGCGACGCCGAAGTAGGACGCGAGGAACAGTGCGAGCGCGGCAAGGTACTCCACCGCCGTCTCCCACTTCGGCACGGCCACCGAGATCACCGCTCCCTGACCCGCGCCGCTGGGCGTCGAGTGGCCGAAGAGACCGCTGACTGCAGTTTGAACGGGCGCCCACAGGTACCCCCACGTCGACGGGGAGGCCACCTCGACCCAGACCACAGTGAGGGCGATGAGGGCCGCGATGACGGAGAAGAGCCGCAGGCCATTCCTCCGTGACACGGCGAAGAAGCCAATGGTGGCCACCGCTGCGAGGGCGACGAGTCCGATCAACACCGTCAGGTGGTGGGTGAGCAGCGTTGGCACAAACGCGACGGCGACCCAGAGGAAACCCCGACCGCGGCGAATCGCCCGTACGGCAGCCGCAAGCGTGAAGCCAAGAAAGGCCAGGGCTGGCGTGCTGTAGATGTACAGCGCTTCAAAGTAGTTGAAGTGCGGAGCGGTCGTATAGATCAGAGTGGCCACTGCCGCCCACCGCTCGCGTCCCACACAGATCTCCCGGTAGGTCAGAAACAACGCGACCGGCAGAAGCACGTGCGACAGCGAGACGACGATGACACCAGAGACGAAGAGCGACAGGCCCGTCAGGTTCATCAGGGCCACCGTGACCTCCTCCAGGCCCGGGAAGCCCGGGCTGACGGGGAGCACCGGGTTCGCGGTGAACAGCTTGTGAGTACGAAGAATGTCTTTGGCGGTGCGGACGTGCTGCAGTTCGTCAGGGAAGCGGAACTGGTCAGGACTGTATGCCCACGCAAGGAGTGATTGCATGGCTGCCAGTCCAACGAGGATGGTCAGCCGGGAACGCGTGTCGGTGCCCGGTGAGAGGACTCGATAGACGGATGGGACGATGATCACCGCCTGGCCGAGCCAGTACAGAAGGTCGCCTTGGGTTGAACCGGCCCGGCTCGCCGAGTAGGCGAGCGCGATCAGCAGGCCGCCGGCAGCGATCGGTATCAGGTCCAGCCAGGGTGTCCAGCGCGTCGGCCGAACCCCTGTCCGGCCCGGTGTCTCGGGAGAGGACTGTCTGACGATCGCCGCGAGGTCAGGCATGTCGCGCCTGATTCGCCCGACCTGTGCTGGCAGCGCGCCGAACCTCACCCTAACCTCGAAGTTCGGAGGCGCCTTCAGCACGCGAAAGGCGAGCACGGCTCAGGAGCCGGTGCATCCTGAGCTGCGTGTATCTCCAAGCTCCGACACATACCCCCCGCATGCTGAGGCCGGGAACCGGGTCCGACGCGCGCAGCGCGGAGGCATTCCGCACACTCTGGGGATCGCGCAGGTCGGAGATCGCACGCGGGAGAAGTTGGACGAGCTTGAGCACCCGCCACGGATCTCGGAGGACCAGCGCGGCGTAGTACGCGCCCAGCCCGAGCGCATATCCAGACAGCTGATCCTCGAGCGCCTGGCCGTCTCGGCGGTGGTAATGCCAGGTGATCGCCGCCGGCGTGTAAATCATCCGCCAGCCCGCCAGCAGCACCTCCGTGAATGCGTGCGTGTCCTCGGCGCCACCGAGCGGGGTACCGGCTCCCAGCGCGACATCAAACCCTCCGACGCTCGCGACGGCCGACTTGCGGAATGACATGTTCGCGCCGACACCGAACGGCGGAAGCGGATACATGGCGGATTGCACAGAGCTCAGATATGCAGCGTCAAATTGGACTCGTCCGAATCCACGGCCCTTGCTGTGGCCACCGAACTGCTCGAAGCGAACCTGCGCGGTTGTCATCAGTTCACCCGGCAGCACGATGCCGGAAACGCAGCCGACTTCGGCGTCGTGGGCAAACTCGGCAGCGACAGCCGAGAGCCACCCGGCATCAACGCGTTCGTCGTCATCCACAAACGCGATGAGTTCGTGCTTCGCTGCACTTACTCCGGTGTTGCGTGCGTGCGAGAGACCGGCCCGGTCCTCGATGACGTATCGCAGGGTACTTGCGCTGTCTGGCTGGGCCGCTGCCGATTCAACACAAACGCGACGGGTGGCATCGGTATCCGGCCGGTTATCGACGACGACGACCTCAAATTCGTGGTAGTCCAACCCGAAGAGGCTCTCGATACAGCGCCTGAGCGGCTCAGGCCGCTCGCGCGTACAGAGGATCACAGAGATAGGCGGGCCACTGCGAGCGATTTCCGCCCGTGCGGCTCTGATCGGGCAATGTTCGTGAGAGAAGCCGCCAACTCCTAGAACCGCGGTGGGGTCGAGACCGTGACGGGCCAATTCGGCACTGATCTGAGACCCCAGGTCCTCCAGGATGCCGGCGGCGAGGCCGATGGCAGTTGCCGCGTGTTCGGCCGGCATCAATGCCATGCCGAGCGGCCGGCCGCACAACCGGGCCAGCACCAAAACGTTTGATTGCGTCGCCGCGATGCCATCGGGGAGCTGATCGCTGAGCTCGACCTCGACAACGTCAGCGCGATCCAGGACGGCCGGTACCCCCAGAGGCCGGGTATCGACGAACCGCATGGAAGTTGAGGCGCGCAGCGGGTTCCTTTCGATGAGTCCGGTCAGCGTGGTCCGTGCGCGCAGCGCGGACCGGCCGGCGCACAGTTTGCCAGACCGAGAAGCGGAGTGTTCGGGTTGCTCCGGCTCGTGCGCCGCGCGTATAACGGCTTGTCGGAGGGCCGACGAGGTCGTCAGCCGATCGGGATACTTGGGCGTGACAGCGGCCACACGGACGCACCGATCTCCGCCGCGATCTGGGCGGATTTGACCTTACGTGCGAACAGGTATTCACGGTGCAGCCCGCATTCGTCGATACCGCTGAACCCTCGGTGCTTCCAGTTGGCAATGTGATCTGGTCCGATATCGGCCGGACCCGGCAGCACCGTGAAGTCTGCATACATTGCTCCAGGGCGCACACGCGCCGCAAACGTCCCAGAGCTGCCGATCAGCGTCTGGAAGAGGAACTCATCTGGGGTGCCGATGTGGCGACAAAAGCGCAGGAACTCCGGGCGTCGGTCCAGTTCCGTCCTGATGTAGGTCAGTGCCTCGCCTGACAGCATCCACCACTGACTCCCGCACCATGGCCGCATGCCCCCGAGAGCCTCCGTCGGGTCCCGTCTGGGGGCCAGCCGGTTCATCGAGAGCACGGAATAGCGAACGATCTGGGAACCACGCGGATCATGGCGAACGTGGTAGCGGGTCAGCCGCGTGCTGTCTTTTCTGACGTAGGGCGCCGGGAACGGGATCACGTCGATCCACTCGGCGTTCCCTCCGGCCGCGATGACCGAACGCACACGGGCTTGATCAGCCAGCGGGAACGTATCGCCGCTCAGCAGGACGTAGCGATCGGCCGGAGGAGCGGCGGCAATGAGACGCAGGGTGGCCTCAGCGATACCCCAGCCGTGATGGAAACACTTCGAGCGCGTCTCCACCCAGGTCACCCAATCGCGCACCTGCCTGAATTGGCTGAGATCAGCCCGAGCATCGACGTGGACCACTGCGGTGCTGGTGGGATGCTCGAGCGCGTCGAGCAACCTCCAGAGCGCGGGCGGCTGCGCGTGAGCGAGAATGAGGTAACAGATACGCACAAAGGCCTCCGTTCGCAGGGATTCTGAGCCTGTCTCGCCTGCGAGAATTTGACAGTAGCGCTCGGTCAGGCACCCATTTTCGGGTATGTTTCCCGAGTTCAATGGTGTATGAGTGGGGGTTAGGTCGGGCTTTTCCGAAGCATTGCAGCGAGCGAGATGCCCAGTTCGCCGCCGGTCCGGCCATCCCTGAGACCGATCCCGGCGGAAGCGGTGAAGCTCGGAGATGACCGGTCGCACGCAGTGGAATGCACGCTGGGGGGCACTAGCGCTGGGCGTGATTATCGTCGTCGCCCTCGCTGTTGTCATCACGGTTCAGGTGTCAGGAGGTCACAAGAGCGCCACCCGCACCTCAGCCCACGTGAGAGTTCTCACGGTGACCCACAATGCTCCAGGGCCGAGCACGGCACCGACGTCCCCCGCGCCAGCCGTCACGCTCTCGACTCTCGGCCTCAAGCCCGTCGCAGGCAGCGGCGGTGGGCCATCGGGCGTGCCTCTGCCTCGAGGCAACCTCGCGGGGTGGAAGCAGGTCTTCCGGGACGACTTTCCGTCCAGCGAAGACTCCCCGGCCACGGCCTTTTCAAGCTGTGCTTTTGGACTCACCGTCCGAACCTCGGAGTGCCGGGCACTCGCACCAGCGGCCGCGGCCAAGTGGTTCTCCTATCCGGACGGTGGACACCCCATCAGTGGGAACGGGATCTTTCAACCTTCGTCGGTGGTCAGCATCGCCGACCATGAGCTCACCTTCGATCTGCATCCGGATCCGAACAGCGGTCAGCCCCTTATCGCAGGTATGGTGGCCAAGCTGCCGGTCGGCACCGGCTCGGTCCGCTACGCGGCAGTTGCGGTGCGATTCAGAGCGCAGGCGGTGAGCGGGTATGCGTTGAGCTTCGAGCTCTGGCCGAAGGACAACCAGGGTGCACTGCGGGGCAATATGCAGTTTCCGGCAGGCAACCTCGACGGAGACATATCGTCAGTGACGGTCCTGCCCACGATTCCCGGCGAGATCAGCGAGGGATCGTCTGAGTCGTATTCCTCTGGGTGGCACACCGCTGTCACAGAGTGGCAGCCCGGGATGGTTCGCTACATCCTGGACGGTCGTCAGATCGGCGAGCTGCACCGTGGCGTACCGAGCTACCCGATGAACTGGGTCCTCCAGCTCGACGCCTCGAATTCAACGGAACCCGGCGCGGTCGGTACCGGTGAGGTGCACGTCGCATGGGTCAGCGCGTACGTCCCGGCTTCGTGATGCACTCGGCGCCCACCGGCTGAGACCACCGAGACAGGCCCGCCGAAGCTCAGAGCTCAATGCGCCGAATCACGCGGGCGGGAACGCCGCCGACGACGACGTTGGCCGGTACATCTCGGTTCACCAGGGCACCGGCGGCGACCACCGAGTTGTCCCCGATCCGGCAGGGCCCCAAGATCGTCGAGGCTGTGCCAAGCCATACACCCGATCCGATGACGATGTCATTACCACTTTCAACCCACGTCGTATTGCGCTGGTACCCGGTCAGCTGCATGTCGTGTGAGCCTGTGACGATGTTGACACGGTGACCGCAGAAGGAGTGGTCACCGATCGTGATGGTTCCAGATGCCGTGTTGAGGACCGCGTCGAGCAACTCGACGTTCTCACCCAGTCGCACGCGGTCGCGGGGTCCGAAACAGTGCCAGCGCATGATCAGGTGGTGATAGATCCACGCTTCGGCGTGCTGCCTGATGAACTGCTCGTAGAACCGCTGGAGGAAACCACGCATATGCTCGCACCTACTCCGATGCGTGATGGTCCTTACCCATCCGCAGATCCGGGTTCGTGGTACAGAAGTCGGTCATGTCCCTGAATCGCCGGCAACGGCGCGGCGTCCGAACAGCTGGCGGTATTCCGCGGAGGCTTGAGGATCAGCGTCGGTGTCCAGCGCGCTCGCGTCAAAATCGAAGTACACCTGGTAAGACGGCCGATTGAGTGCGATCCAATCGTGCATGTGCTGGATGAATGACGGGTCATCACCGGCCCCATCCGTGCCCGCGTCGGTGTTAAGACCCCATTCAGGGAGGGTGATGGGCTTACCGTGGGACTCGGCGAACCTCAGCCACCAGTTCAGGCCATAGGGCCGGTTGGCAATCTGGTCCCAGCGCCGGGTTGGATTCGTCAATCCGCTGCTCCCGCTGGCGTTCCAGCTTGAGTCGTAGACGTCGACCCCCACATAGTCAACGTAGGCATTCCCGGGATACGCCTCGGGTGCCGGGATTGCGCTCGGCCCTGAGTTGACGGTCCAGTCAAACCGGAAATGGTTGCCAGGAATCGAGCGAAGCAGGCTCACGAGGTGGCGCCAATAGGCGACGAAGGCGTGCGCGTCGTTCGGTGGCCATGCTCTCAGACTCCAAGGGAACCATGTGCCGTTGAACTCCCACCCGAGCCGGAGAATGACACCACCTTCCCCGTCGGCGACGAGTCGCCGGCCGAGGGCGAGGTAGTGCTGGTCGTAGGCTCCGGTCGCCCCGGCGGCAAACGTACCCGACGGGTAGTTGACCAGCATCGGAACGCTGAGCACCAAGGTGCCACCGCGCGCCTCATAGGAACGCCAGGCGGTGAGCGTCCAGTCCGGCTGATCGATGTCCTGCCATCCGTCCCGTCCGAGATAGTCCAGGGCAACCGAGGTCGGGGCACCGCGCCACTCGCCGAATTCTTTGAGACCTTGGACGTTCGCCGAGCCGGTGTATGCCCCGGACAACGTCGTCAGCGAGGCTGCCGGAGTAACGAGCGAGGCAACCCCGAGGACCGCTCCCAGGGCTGCGGGCGCAAGCAGCAGGAGGGCGACGGCCACCCCCAGGCCGGCCGAGCCGCGCCCCGGGAATCGAATCCGGAGCCGGGTGAGCGGACGCGACGACTGCCCGGAATCTGCCTTGAGTAGCCCAGGACGTCGGGCGGACATTGTGCGCAGTCGTTTCAAGATGAGGGCTACCGCGATCGCGACAGACGACGCGGCGGAGGCGCTCTAAGGCTATCGGACCGGTCTGGTCCGTCACTCCCGCGCCTCCTCACGGGAGGGGTCGGCAAGCTCGGCGATCAACTTCTCGTACTTCGTCGCCGTAGCCTCCCAAGAGCTCGGATCGTCGAAGTGCTGGCCCACAAGATTGGACACCGTATGGAAAGCCGCCTGGATGGCGCCAGGATCCGCAGGGGGAACCCAGACTGCGCCCAGATAGCCGTCGGCCGCCTCGGGAAGGCCACCGATATCGGTGACGATGACCGGCAGGCCGACGCTCATCGCCACATGAAGCGGTCCTGACGCAGAGGAGCGGCGGTAGGGGAGTGCTGCGGCGTCCGCGCCTGCCAGGTACCGACCGATCTCCTCGTCTGTGAGGTAGCGATTGACCAAGCTGATCCGGGAGCGGTGCGGGCTCTGTTGAATGAGGTCAATCGGTCCGGTCCATCCCTCCCAGGTCTCACCGACGACCGTCAGCCAGAAGCGCTGGCTCGTCGTTTCATCGAGGCTGTTGAACGCCTGGACAAGATCCTCCAGACCCTTGTAGGGGCGGATGGTGCCGAAGAACAGGATGTTGATGCAATCCGCCGGAGCGTCACGTATCGGATTGCTCAGCGCATACTGGTCGAAGGGGCCATGGGTAATGACCGAGCAGGGCCGGTCTGCGAGCGCGTACCGATCGCGGATCGGCTCGATGTCCGATTCAGAATGGACGACGGCGCCGGAGGTCATTGCCATCAGCAGCCGACTGGCCAGTCCGACGTACTGGGCGGCTCCGAACATCATCGCCTCGCCAGTGTCCTGGACCTCATGAAATTCGACGACGATGTTCGCGCCGAACAGGCGTGCCCAGACCGCGAGGACGACGTAGCTGTGCAGGACGGCCCCCGTCCACCATTGGAGGATCACTGTCCCCGGTCTCAGCCTGACAATCAAGCTGAGGGCCCGAAGCAGACCAACTCCGCCGTACCAGTCAATCCCGTCAACCACCGGAATCGTCTCCGGGTAAGCCAGGTCGGTGATGGCGGTGCCAACTCGCTCCTTCCCCGGATAGAGGAACCGCGGGATGAGCTTGCGCATCAGGATCACGCCGACCCCATGCCGCTCGCTGAGGGTCAGCGCGAGCTTGTGCGTGTAGTAGCTAATCCCGCTGATGAAGTGCGTGCTGGATCCGACAACGATGATGGTGTCGCTCGCCGGCCGATTTCTCGCTGTGAGCACTCGCATTTCCCTGAAACTAACAGTCGTATGGCTCGGACCGTCGGCGAGGGGTTGCGGCCGAGCGATCCATCTTCCGCTTGCCATTTCATCCGTTGCGGTGCCGCGGCGGCTGGCCTGGCGAGATCAGGCTCAGCGCGCCTCTGCTCAGGCGCTCGGCGGGCGGGCAGCGCGGCGCTCTTGAGCCAGCTGGCGAGCCAGCGCCTTCTTACGCTGCGAGGCCCTGAGCCGGGCGAGCTTGAGCTTGGCTACCGCCCTGCTGGCTTTACTCGCCTTGACGGAGGTCTTTCCGGTCTTGCCCGACGCTGTCGTCTTGTGCTTGACCGTAGCCGCGGTGACCGTGATCGCCGGGTGGGCTGGGGAGGTGGAGACAGACACCGCGGGAGCGGTCGCGGTGCTCGTCGGAGCCCCCGCCCCGGGAGAGGCCGCTGCTGAGGTGGGGACCACCTTGTTCAGGCCGCCCGACTGAGACACCGGGCTGCCGGAGCCTGGAGTCGTGACCGGCACGGTCGAGGCCGCGGTGGGCGTCGTCGCGGT
>CAZZVR010000037.1:0-22739 GCA_964657595.1 Burkholderia sp. PAMC 26561
ACGCCCAGAGCATCCCCGGCTCCGACTACTGGTACGGCGTGTTCATCTGGGCCAAGAACCAGAACAAGGCACGGATGACGACCGCCAGCAAGTTCGTGCTGACCGACTCGGCCGGCAACTCCTATCAGCCGACCAAGCTCAACCCGAGCGTCAATCCATGGGGCTGCTACGCCACCCAGCTGGCCCAGAACGACATCAACCCGAACCCCGACTCGATCGCCTCCTCGGGTACCACCGGTGGCTGCATGGTGCTGTTCAAGCTGCCCACCACGACCTATCAGAACCGCCCGCTCACGCTGCACATCTATGCGCAGGGCGCCAGCAAAGCCGACTCGGTCGACCTCGACCTCTAGCGGCCTGCGCCGCAGCTCCGCCCGCGCCGTCGTCGTCTTCGCCGCGCTCCTGATCGGAGGCCTGCTGGCCTGGGCCCTCCCGGCGCTGGCCGGCCCGGGCACCCGCGATCGCGTGGCGGCGGCTCCCCGGACGTCCGCGCCAGCCGCTCCGACCGGGTCGCGCAGCACGCCCCCGGACACCCAGACTGCGGCCACGGCAACGGCCACGGCCACGACCGCGACCGCGACCACCACCGCGACCACGGCGCCGAGTACGCCCGCGACGGCGTCGGCGCCCACCAGCGGAGTCGGCGCGTGGGGTCGGCCGTTCGCGATCACGGCGCCGGTGTCAGCCGATCTCATCGCACCGCTCGTCACCGTGTCGGCGTCGAACGCCATCGCCGTCGGCTCAGGCCGCAGCGACGAAAACGATCCCGCCGCCGCTCGCGCCGAGGTGCTCACCGCGAGCGCCCAAGACCGGTTCGCCGCCCCCTTGGCACCGCTGGCGTCCCAGGAGACGCTCGCGGCCGGTTACCTCGGTACCCGGCTGGTGCTGGTGACGGGCACCAGCGTGGCCGGGGACGCGTGCTGCTCGACCGCAGGGGTCCAGGTGGTCGACTCCGGGCAGCTCGCGACGTCGGCGCCGCTGGCCAGCGGGCTCGAGGGCGTGGCGACCGGTGTCCTCGTCAGCGTGCGCGGGGGTCTGCTCGCCGCGGTCGACAACCAGTCCGGCATCACGGTGGCCCGCTCGGACGCCACCGGTGCCTTCAGCGCGGCCGAGCAGCTGGTCGGCTCAGACCCGACGCCGCCGCTGATGGCCGCCGGGGCCTTGAGGGACGGCGGCGCCCTGATCGCCTGGACCGCGCCGGCCGCGGCCGCCCAGACGGTGACGGGCACGACGACCTCGCCGGGTTCCAGCACGACCGCCTCGGGCTATGACCAGCCCCGCAATCAGCTGATCGACTACGCCACCGCCGGCCCGAGCGGGGCGCCGGGCGCCGCCAAGCTGGCGGTCACCGTGCCCGCCGGACGCCAGATCGACGGGCTCCAGGCACTCCCCCACGGGACCGGCGCGACCCTGGCCTGGACCGAGAGCTGGTACGTCGGGAACACGTATGTGTCCCGCGTGTTCTGGACCGACGTCACCGGCGCGGGCGCCGGCCCGGTGCACGCCATCTCCGGGGCCGGCTCGGCCGCGGTCGGACTGTCGGGCGCAGGCTCGGCCGGGGGGCGTCAAGTGCTCACCTGGCAGGCCTGTGACATCAGCGCCGGAACCTGTGACACGGACGCCGCGTTGCGGCCCACGGGGGGCGCCTGGGCCCCGGTGCAGTCTCTGGGCGCGGTCGATCCCACCGCCTTCCCGGTCGCGACCCAGTCAGCCGCCGGCCAGTCCCTCGTGGGCTGGATCGCCAGCGGCGGCGTCTACGCGGCAGCAGCCGCCCCTGGTGCGGGGAGCTTCCACGCACCCGCGCGCGTCACCCGCGCCAGCACCGCGAGCCACCTGGCGCTCAGCTTCGGCGCCGGCACCCGGGCTGCCGCCGTCTGGATCCAGGGCACCTACGACCAGAAACTGGTCGGGGCCCGCTTCAACCCGTGAGATCCTCCGGAACCCAGCGCCGGGGTCAGCCGAGCCCGAGCGCCGCCTCGAGCACGTCGCGCACCGCCGGTGCGGCGGAGTCGGCCCCGTATCCGTTGGCCGGGAACAGCGCACACGCGACGATGTCCGCCTTGGAGTCGGGCACGTAGCCGACGAACCACGCGTCGGTGTCCTTGACGTCGTTCTGCTGGCCGGCGGTGGTGGCGAGCTCGGCGGTGCCGGTCTTGCCAGCTACGTGATATCCGCTGATGGCGGCGGAGGCGCCGGTGCCGTCGGGGTAGGACACCACCGCCTCCATCATCTCCTGCACCTCGGCGGCCACCGTCGGGCTGGTCGCGGTCACGTAGCGGGGGCGGGCGCCGTAGACGAACGTGGGGACGGCCCGGCGGCCCGCGTTGGCGATCGCCTGGGCGACGTCGGCCATCTCCAGCGTCGAGGCCTCGAGCTTGCCCTGACCGAGGGCGGTCGAGCCAACCGCGGTGGCGTCGCCGATGTCGGCGACCGAGGGGATCTGGGCCTCCAGCGCGGTGGCGATGCCGGTGGGGTGGTCGAAGCCGAACTTCTGCGCCGTGGTGACCAGCCGCGCGCCCCCGACCTGGATCCCGAGCGGGCCGAAGGTGGTGTCGCACGAGGTGGCGAAGGCATCGATCAGCGTGCCGCCGCACACCTCCCCGCCCGCGTTCTGCATGATGAAACCGCCGACGCTGGTCTGGGACTCCTCGGGATAGGTGGTGCTGAGCTTCGCCACGCCGCTCTGCAGGGCCGCCGCGGCGGTGATGATCTTGAACGTCGAGCCGGGCGGCTGGAGGTCGGTGAAGGAGAGTCCGGCGGCCGCCTCGATCGCCCCCGTCTTGGCGTTGAGCACGGTCATGCCCGCATAGCGACCGCCCAGCGCGTTGATCGCCGCGGTCTCCAGCGTCGGGTCGATCGTCGTCCGCACCGTCGCGCCGTTGACCGGCGCGGCGCTGGCCAGCGTACGTGAACCGGCCCGCAGCTCGCCACCCGGCGTCCCGCCGAGCCGGCGCTGGAAGATCAGCTCGAGCCCGTCCTGGCCGATCTCGGCGTCGGCCGGGTAGCCGAGGGAGCGGTAGTAGGCCCGCCGGGCGGTCGGGATCGGGCCGAGGGTTCCGACGATCTCGGCCGCCACCGCCGGAATGCTGGAGCTGCGGTCCGGTCCCTGGGCCAGCGGGGTTCCGTCGGCGGCCTCGAGGGTGCCGCGAGCCCCGAGCACCGAGGTGCGCGTCAGCCGCTCACCCGCGCGCAGACCGGGGAAGACCATCGTGGAGTCGTAGTCGAGGGAGTGGGTGCTGCTGGGGTCGAGGGCGAGCACCGCGGTCTCGTGCAGCGTGCCGAAGCTGGAGGTGACGACGGTCGCGGTCAGCCGGGCGGTGTGGTCCACCAGCTCGATGCGCCGGCCGAAGCTCAGATGGGTCACGGTGGCCGTCTGGGCCGCGCCGAGGAGTGCGGCGGCGAACCGGGGTTCGGAGACGCCGGCCCGTGAGGCCGGCGACAACAGCCGGTACATCGCCGCCCAGTTGCGGGCACTCCAGGCGCTCACGTACCGCCGCACGAGCGCCCGCTGGGTGCGGGGGCCCGAGCCGGCCTCATAGGCGACGAACGCGACGGCGGCCCCGGCGAGCGCCAGGACGAGGACGAGCGCGGGCGCGGCCCGCGTGAGCAGCCGGTTGCGCCGCCCCCGCCGTCGCCGCTGGGCAGGTCGTCCCGATGAGAGGTGCAGCACCCCCGGTTTTGCGCCACTGGCCAATTCAGATCACTGCCTTGTGAGACCCACTAACCCCACAATGAGAGAAAAGTTAGATCGGCAGGTCAGAATTCCCTCCTTACAGCGGGGCGAAGTCTTGCCTCACTAAGCTCAGCCGGCTATGTCCCCCGCCGACTGGGTCATCGTCGCGTTCACGGTCCTGCTGGCGCTGAGAGGGTTCACGCGAGGTTTCATCGTCTCCGCGTTGGCCCTGGTGGGCTTCGGTATCGGGGCGGTGGTCGGTACCCACGTCGGCCCGCTGGTGCTCAACCAGGGCTCGCGCTCACCCTATGCGCCGCTCATCTCACTCGGCGGCGCCCTGCTCCTCGGCGGCCTGCTGGGCACGATCTCGGAGGGCATCGGCGTCCGGGCCCGGCGCATGCTGTTCATCCCGGGTCTGAAGCTCATCGACGGCATGGCGGGGGCGGGCCTGACGGCGTGCCTGGCGCTGGCCGTGGTGTGGATCGTCGGCGCGGTGCTGGTTCAGGCCGACGGCTCATCGAGCCTGCGCCACGACGTCGCCCGGTCCGCGATCCTGCGCGCACTCAACGAGGTCCTGCCCCCCTCGGGCCCGATCCTCAACACCCTGGCCCATATCGACCCGTTGCCGTCGGTCACCGGACCCGAGGCCGACGTGGCCGCCCCGGCCGCGGCGATCGTCGCCAGCGCCGGGGTGGCTCACGCCGGCCCCAGCGTGGTCAAGATCACCGGCTCGGCGTGTGGGTTGGGGATCGAGGGCAGCGGGTGGGTGGCCGGCTCGAACCTGGTGGTGACCAACGCCCACGTGGTCGCCGGCGAGCACGACACCGAGGTGCAGGTCAACGGCGGCACGCCCATCCCCGCCCACGCCGTGGTGTTCGACCCCCGCAACGATGTGGCCGTGCTGATGGTGCCCGGCCTCGACGTGCCGGCGCTGGCGCTGGCGAGCAACCCGGCGGTCGGTACCTCAGCGGCGATCCTCGGCTATCCGGAGGACGGCTCCTACACGGCCAAGCCCGCCCGGTTGGGAGACACGCGGCTGACCTCGACCCAGAACGCCTACGGCGTCGGGCCGGTGCAGCGCGAGGTGGCGGCCCTGCGCGGGGTGGTCCGGCCCGGGAACTCCGGAGGCCCGATGGTCGATGCGAGCGGTCAGGTCATCGCGACCGTCTTCGCCGAGGTGACCAACGCGCCGCGAGGCCACCCGGGCGGCTTCGCGGTTCCGAACTCGGTGGTTGCGGGGGAATTGGCCCGGGCCACCCGAACCGCCGGCGCCGGGCGCTCGGTCTCGACCCAGAGCTGCGCGGACTAGCGCGGCCCCGGCGCGGCGCCGGCGCCCCGGCCCGGGCGGCCGGGGCGGATTGACATCCCGCTACGCTCCCCCCTCCATGGGTAAGACCCTCGTCATCGCCGAGAAGCCGTCCGTCGGCCGCGACCTCGTCAAGCAGCTGCCGGGCCAGTTCACGGTCATCGAGGACAAGAACGCCCTCGAGGGTCCCGACCACATCGTGACCTGGGCGGTTGGCCACCTCGTGCAGCTCGCCGACCCCGATGAGTACGACGAGAAATACGCCAAGTGGCGGATGGCCGACCTGCCGATCGTGCCCAAGAAGTTCAAGCTGGTGGTGCGTGACGAGCGCTCCAAGAAGCAGATGACCGTCGTCTCCCGCGCGCTGAAGCGCAGCGACGTCGACCTCGTGATCAACGCGTGCGATGCGGGTCGTGAGGGTGAGCTGATCTTCGCCTACCTGTATGAGAAGGCCGGCTCCAAGCTGCCCGTGCAGCGCCTGTGGCTCAGCTCGATGACCGCCTCGGCGATCCGTGACGCGTTCTCCGGGCTGCGTCCGGGCGAGGAGTACGCCCAGCTCGAGGAGGCGGCGCGCTCGCGCTCGGAAGCCGACTGGATCGTCGGCATGAACGCCACGCGCGCGGCGACCATCCGCCTGCGCTCCAGCTTCGACGGCGCGGTGTCCCTCGGTCGCGTGCAGACACCGACCTTGGCCATCCTGGCCCGGCGCGAGGAGGAGATCCGCGCCTTCAAGCCCGAGCCCTACTGGGTCGTCGACGCGAAGTTCCTGGCCCTGCCCGAGAGTCCGCGGCGGGCCTATGACGGGCGGCTGCACGTGGGAGCCAACCCGCGGCTGAAGACCGCGGAGGAGGCCGCCGCGGTGGTCTCGGCCTGCGAGGGCCAGACGGGCGTCATCTCAAAGCTCACCAAGACCAAGCGCAAGGAGATCGCGCCGCTGCTCTATGACCTGGGATCGCTTCAGCGCGACGCCTCCTCCCGGCTGGGCTTCACCGCGGCGCGCACGCTGCGCGCGGCTCAGTCGCTGTATGAGGACAAGAAGGCGCTGACCTACCCGCGTACGAACTCGCGCTACATCACCAGCGACATGATCTCCGACATCAAGCCGATCGCGCAGCTGGTCGGCGGGCAGAAGGAGTTCGCGGCCGCCGCCCGGTACGTCACCGGCTTGGACATGCTGCCGCTGGGTCGCGTGGTCAACAACGAGAAGGTCACCGACCATCACGCGATCATCCCGACCCTGGCGGAGAAGCATCCGGTGGAGAAGATGGACGATGACGAGCGGCGTGTCTACGACATGGTGGTGCGGCGCTTCCTCGCGATCTTCCATCCCGAGGCGGAGTTCGAGAACACCCGGGTCGAGACGACGGTGGCCGAGCACGTGTTCCGCACCCGCGGCAAGGTGCTGCTGGTGCCGGGCTGGCGTGGGGTCTACGGCGAGGGTGTGGACGTCGACACCGGCGATGAGGACGACGAGGGTGCCGAGCAGCAGCTGCCCCGACTCGAGCAGGGCGAGCCGTCCCTCACCCAGAAGGTCGCCTCCGCGGCCAAGGAGACCAAGCCGCCGCGCCGGTTCTCGGACGGCTCGCTGATCGACGCGATGGAGACCGCCGGCAAGCTCGTCGACGACGAGGCGCTGCGTGAATCCATGAAGGAGAACGGCATCGGCACCTCCGCCACCCGCGCGGCGATCATCGAGCGGCTGCTGGCCGTCGGTTACACCGAGCGCGACGGCCGCGCGCTGGTGGTCACCGAGAAGGGGCTCAACGTGATCCGCCTGCTCGGTGAGCATGCCCTCACCTCACCGTCGCTGACGGGGGAGTGGGAGTCCCGGCTGGCCAAGATCGAGACCGGCTCGGACACCCGCACCAAGTTCATGTCCGACATCGCCAAGTTCGCCGAGGAGACCGTCCACACCCTGGACGAGACGCTCAAGGACGTGCGGATCCCGCGGGCCAACCTCGGGCCCTGCCCGGTGTGTGCCAACGACATCATGGAGAACCGCAAGGGCTACTCCTGCTGGTCACGTGAGGATCCCGGCTGTGGCTTCGTCATCTGGAAGTCCAAGGCCGGCAAGACGCTCGGCGCCGCGATCGCCCGGGAGCTGATCAAGACCGGCCGCACCGAGCGCCCGGTGACCGGCTTCAAGGGCCGCTCGGGACGCTCCTTCCGTGCCCGCCTCGCGCTCGAGCAGAACGAGGAGGGCCGCTGGCGCGTCGACTTCGACGAGCCGTGGGCCAAGGAGGGCGCCAAGCCGCCCGAAGGCGACGACCCGGTCAGCCCGACGCCGGCCGCCGCGGCCGCCGCGCCGAAGACGGCGGACGAGAAGGCCGCGACGCCGGATGAGGTCAAGGCCGCCTGAGCGCGCCGGGGGCTAGTGTGAGGGCCATGCCCGAATGGTTCGATGAGCTCGCCGCCTTCCTGAAGATCCCGTCCGTCTCCGCCGATCCGGGCCACCGTGCGGACGTGCTCGCCGCCGGTCACTGGGTGGCCGACTTCATCAGTGGCGCCGGTGGCTCGGCCGAGCTGGTCGACTGGCACGGCCAGCCCCTGGTGGTGGGAGAGGTTCCCGCCAGCACCGACCCGGCCGCTGCTCCCACGGTCCTCTGCTACGGGCACTTCGACGTGCAGCCCCCCGACCCGCTGGAGCTGTGGGAGACCGCGCCGTTCGATCTGACCGAGCGCGATGGCCAGCTGTACGCCCGCGGCATCGCCGACGACAAGGGCCAGCTCTACCTGCTGCTGGCGGCCGCCCGCCAGCTCGCCCAGTCCGGTGAGCTGCCCGTCAACGTGCGCTTCGCCTGCGACGGTGAGGAGGAGACCGGCGGCCACAGCATCGTCGAGTTCGTCGAGCAGGACACGCGGGGCGCGGACGCGGCGATCATCTTCGACAGCGGCATGATCGCCCGGGACCTCCCGGCCTTCAACATCGCGGTGCGCGGCATGGTGTACCTGCACCTGACGCTCACCACCGGGCGCACCGACCTGCACTCGGGGATGTACGGCGGCGCGGCGATGAACGCGGCGGCCGCCCTGATCCGGACCCTCGACGCGCTGACGGCCCGCGACGGGAAGATCGCCGAGGCGCTGTGCGCCGGGGTGATCGAGCCGACCGCGGAGGAGCTCGAGGGCTGGGCCCTGCTGCCGCCCGGCAGCGGCGAGCTCGAGCTCCAGGGCGCCAGTCCGGCGGACCCTGGCGCCGCCGAGGAGTTCTACCGGCGCACCTTCGCCATGCCGACCTTCGAGATCAACGGCATCCAGTCCGGGTCACCGCTGCTGGAGAAGACGGTGCTGCCGGTGCAGGCCATCGCCAACGTCTCCCTGCGCCTGGCCCCGGGCCAGGACCCGACGGCGATCCAGGCCGCGGCCGAGCGCCTGCTGCACGAGGCGACGCCGGCCGGGGCGACCCTCACCATCGAGCGCTTCGCCTCGGCGCCCCCCGGGATGGTCGCGCCCGACTCACCAGCGATCCAGCTCGGCCTCGACGCCTTCGAGGAGGCGCTCGGCGTGCGTCCGGCGCTCATCCGCACCGGGGGTACCCTGCCGATCGTCGCGGCCCTGGCCGCGAGGGACATCCCGACGATCATCTCCGGCTTCAGCCTGCCCGACGCGAACATCCACGCGCCGAACGAGCGACTGCTGAGCGCCTATGTCCCCCAGGGAATCGCCACGGCGGCCACCCTGCTGAAGCACCTGGGCCAGCTGGCGCACTGAGTCCCGGCGCGGCGGCGCCGTCATCGGCGCCTGCTGAGATGGTGCGATGCCCCTGACGCTCGTGCTCGGACCCGCCAACTCCGCCAAGGCGGGGGAGGTGCTCGGCGCCTACAGCGCGGCGGCGCGCCGCGACGCGCTGCTGGTCGTCCCCACCGGCGCGGATGCGGTGCACTACGACCGGGAGCTCGCCGCCCATGGGGTCAGCCTCGGCCGGGCGCTCACCTTCGACGGCCTGCTCGGCGAGATCGCACGGCGTGCCGGGTATGTGCGCACGCGGATCAGTCCGCTGGCGCGTGACCTGCTCATCCGCCGGGCCGTCGCCGGCCTCGCGTTCGAGGCCCTGGCCGCCTCGGCCGCCACGCCCGGCTTCGCCACCGCGGTCGGCGGCTTCCTCGCGAGCCTGAGAGCCCAGCGAGTCAGCCCTCAGCGGCTCAGCGGCGCGCTGGCGGCCTGGCAGAACGACCCCTACACCCGTGATCTCGCCGCCATCTACCGCCGCTACGCGGCGGCCCTGGCCCAGCTCGACGCCGAGGACGCCGAGTCCCACGCCTGGGGCACCCTCGACGCTCTGGCGGAGGCGCCGGCCCGCTGGCGCGACACGCCGGTGTTCTTCTACGGCTTCGACGACCTGACCCGCGTCGAGCTGGACGCGGTGGAGACCCTGGCGGGCCCGGTGGGCGCGCAGATCACCGTGTCGCTCACCTACGAGCCGGGCCGTCCGGCGCTGGCGGCCCGGGCCACCGCGGTGGAGGCCCTGCGCGCCCGAGCGGCCAGCGTGCGCGAACTCGGAGCGCTCGACACCTACTACGCGGCCCCCCAGCTCCATCACCTCGAGCGCCACATCTTCGAGCCCGTGCCGCCGCGGGTCAGCGCCGGGACCGCGGTGTCGATCCTCGAGGCCGGCGGGGCCCGCGCGGAGGCCGAGCTCGTCGCCGCCGAGGTGCTGGCCGCGCTGCGCGACGGGGTCGCGCCCGAGGACATCGTCGTGCTCACCCGTTCGTTGGCGCGCAGCGGCGCGCTGCTGGAGGCGACGCTGGCCGCCTACGGCGTGCCGGCCACCAGCGCCCGGCGCGTCCCGTTCACCCACACCGCGCTGGGCCGCGGGGTCGCGGCCGTGCTCGACGGTGACGCCCTGGGGTTTCTCCGCCTCACCGCCGACCCTGCCGACGTGGATGGGCGCGAGGCGCGGGCGCGCCGCGGGGCCGTCGAGGTGACGGCGGCGCTCCCCGACCTCGACGGGGCGATCGCCGCGCTGCTGCCGCGCCCCGCGGGACGCACCCTGGACCCCGAGGAGCAACTCGACGTGCGGGCCGCCGCCACCCTCCGCGCCGCGCTGGCCGAACTGGGGAAGCTGAGCGGCGCCGAGACCCGCGAGCTGGTCGAACGGCTCGAGGTGCCGGCGTCGGGGCCCGGCGGGGTGCTCGTGGCCGAGCCGCTGGCCGTCCGCGCCCGACGCTTCCGCCGGGTGTGGGTCACCGGCCTGTGCGAGGGGGAGTTCCCGCGGGTGGACCCGCCCGATCCGTTCCTCGGCGAGGACCGCCGCCGTGAGCTGGCCCTGGCCTCGGGACTGGCGCTGGAGCCCCCGCCGGACCCGGTCGCCCGTGAGCGTTACCTCCTGTACGCCTGCATCTCCCGCGCGGAGGAGGCGATCGGCTTCTCCTACCGCTCCTCCGATGAGGACGGCAACTCCGTCGCCGCCTCTCCGTTCCTCGACGACATCCTCCGCTGCTTCGACGACATCCCGCGCCGCCGGCGGCTGCTGGCCGACGTGATCTGGAGCCCGGAGGAAGCGCCGACGCCGCGGGAGCATGCGTTGGCGGCGGCGCGGGCGACCGCCCACGCCGATCTGCGCCGGCGGGGTTCGCTCCCGCCACGGGACGCGGCCGAGACCCGCCGACTCGGCGCGGGCGCGCTGGGGCACGTCCGTCATGCCCGGCGGGTTTCCCCGGGGGCCATGGAGAAGTTCGCCGGCTGTCCGGTCGCGTGGCTCGTCGAGCGCCAGCTGCACCCCGAGGAGCTCGAGCCCGAGGCCGAGGCGTTGGTCAAGGGCAGCCTCATCCATGCCGTGCTCGCCCGGGTGATGGCCGGAGAGTCCGACGTGCTGGAGACCCTGCGCGCGCCGGACAACCTCGCCCCGGGGGCGCCGGTCGCGGTGCGCGGTGCGATCCTCGCGGGGATCGTCGCCGAACTGGAGCGCTACCTGGCCGACCCGGCCTCCCGGCCCGTCCCGGGCTTTGCCCCCGAGTTCCTCGAGTTCGCCTTCGACGTCGAGCTGGCCGACGGCCTGGCGGTCACCGGCGTGATCGATCGGGTCGACACCGACGGGCACGGCCGGGCGATCGTGGTGGACTACAAGAGCGGCCGCGACCGCATCGAGCGCGCGGGCGCGCGCTGGCTGACCGACCACACCTTCCAGGCCGGGCTGTACATGCTGGCGGTCCGGCGGCGGCTCGAGCTCGACCCGATCGCCGGCGTCTACCAGCCCCTGGCCGGCCGGGATCTGCGCCCGCGCGGCGCGGCGCTGGCCGAGGCGGGCCTGAGCCTGCGGCCCAACGACATCCTCGAGCGTTCCGAGCTCGAGGCGCTGCTGGTCGAGGTCGAGGCCGAGGTCGACCGTCTGGCCGGACTCTTGGGTCGCGGCGAGCTGACGCCCTGTCCCGAGACCTGCTCGCCCGACGGTTGTCGCCACCCCGGGATCTGCTGGGCGGGGCGGTGAGGTTCACTCCAGAGCAGCTGGCCGCCATCGAGCGCCGCAGCGGCCGGGTGCTGGTCGACGCCGGGGCGGGCAGCGGCAAGACCTCGGTGCTGGTGGAACGGTTCGCCCGGGCGGTGGAGGTCGACGGGGTCGACCCGGGCGCCATCCTGGCCATCACCTTCACCGAGAAGGCGGCCGCGGAGATGCGCCAGCGTGTCCGCACGCGCCTGGCGCTGAATGAGGACCCGGGCTGGATCCTCACCATCCACGGCTTCTGCGCACGGATCCTGCGCGCCCATGCGCTGGCCGTCGGCCTCGACCCGCAGTTCACCGTGCTCGAGGAGGACGCCGCCCGCGAGCTGTCCGACGCGGCCTTTGACGCCGCCCTGGCGGCGGTGGCTGAGACCCCGGTGGGGGCGGAGCTCGTCGCCGCCCACCGGGTGAGCGAGCTGGCGGCCGCGGTCGTCTCGAGCTACCGCGAGCTGCGCAGCCGGGGGGAGCGCCAGCCGCGCCTGCCGGTGGTGCCGAACCGGACAGTCGGCACCACCGCCGCCGACGTTCGTGGCCTGGCGGATGAGGTGGCGCGGGAGCTGGGGGAGCTCGAAGATCCCGGGATCACCGTGACGCGGGCGATCGACGCGCTCGCCGCGATCGATTTCGACACCGACTGGCCGGGGGATCTGCCCGAGCTCGGGAACGGCGCCGGAGCCCTGAAGACCGAGGCGTGTGAGCGCTACCGGGCGGCGCTGGCCGAGCGCAGGGCGGGGCTGGCGGACGCGATCGCCCGGCGCATGCGCGACGCGCTCGACGCGCTGCTGGAGCACTACGGTCGCGGGTATGAGGCGGCCAAGCGGGCGCGCGGGGGGGTCGACTTCGACGACCTCGAGCTGCTGGCCCGCGACGTCCTGGCCAACGGGGCGTCCTACGCCTTCGCCCACGTGATGGTCGACGAGCTCCAGGACACCAACGCGGTGCAGCTCGAGCTGGTCGACCTCGTAACGGCCCCACCCTCCCACGCCGCGGTGTTCATGGTCGGGGACGCCCAGCAGTCGATCTACGGCTTCCGTCACGCCGACGTGACGCTGTTCCGGGCCCGGGGCCGCGCGCTCGAGGCCGCGGGCGGGCGGCTGGCGCTGGCCACCAACTTCCGCACGCGGGCGGAGATCCTCGCGGTGCTCAACGCCGGCTTCGCCGAGCGGCTGGAGGACTTCATGGCCCTGGCCCCGGGCCGGGTCGACCCGCCGGTGTCCGGTCCGCTGGTGGAGCTGCTCATCGCCGACAAGACCGCGGAGTGGGAGCGCGACGAGGGCCTCGCCACCCCGTGGCGGGCCGCCGAGGCGCGGGCGCTGGCCGCGCGCGTGGCGGCGCTGGTGGCGGGGGGGCAATGTCGCGCGGCAGACGTGGTCGTCCTCACCCGGGCCACCACCGACCTGCGCGTCTATGAGCGCGCGCTGGAGGCCGCCGGGGTGCCGACCTTCGTGGTGGGCGGGCGGGGCTACTGGAACCACCCCCAGGTGGTCGACCTGGTTGCCTACCTGCGCGCCCTGGCCAACCCCCGGGAGCAGGAGTCCTACTGGACGGTGCTCGTCTCGCCGCTGTGTGGGCTGTCGCTCGACGGGCTGGTGCTGGTGGCGGCGGGGGCGTTCGACGAGCTCGACCTGGAGGACGCCGGCCGCCTGGCCCGCTTCGAGGCGTTCTTCGCCGGTGAACGCCGGGCTGGGCTGCGGGTGGGTGCCGAGCGGCTGATCGACCGGGCACTGGCCTGGAGCGGCTATGAGCGGGAGCTGGCGGCGATGGCCGACGGAACGCGGCGCCTGGCCAACGTGCGCAAGCTGATGCGCCTGGCCCGGGAGTGGGAGGCCGCCCACGGGCCGGATCTGGCTGGGTTCGTCGAGCGGCTCGGCCGGCGTGGGGGCGCCGGGGCGCGGGAGGCGGAGGCACCGATCGAGTCCGAGGCGCTGGACGCCGTGCGGCTGATGACCATCCACCGCTCTAAGGGACTGGAGTTCCCCGTGGTCTGCGTGGCCGACCTGGGGCGCGGGCCGAGCCACGGTGGCGGGCTGGTGCGGCTCGGTTCCGGGGGGCGCCTGGGGCTGATGATCAGCCGCCCCGGCGCCGGCTCGCGGGTCGAGGCGCTCGACTACGCGGTGCTCAAAGCCGAGGCGGCGGCCGCGGACCGAGCCGAGCAACGACGACTGTTCTACGTGGCGATGACCCGCGCCCAGGAGCGGCTGATCCTGTCCGGGGCGGCGCGGCTGGAGAAGGTGCCGCGGCCGGAGTCGCTGACGCCGATCGACTGGATCGCCCCGGCGTTCCGGGAATTGGAGGGGGTGGCGGTGCGCGAGCTGGCGGAGCCGGAAGCGACGGGCCAAGTGATCGGCATAGCGCCAGAAGCCCCGTCGCTTCCGTTGGGAGGGCCACCGGCGGAGCTCGTGCTGGCACCGGTGGCCGCCGTGGCGTCGCTGTCCTACTCCGGGCTGTCGCTGTATGAGCGCTGCGGCTACCGCTTCTACGCCGAGCGGATCCTCGGTTTGGCGCCGGTGGCGGCGCCGTCCACCGGGGCGCGCGCCCGCGGGGTGGAGATCCATGCCCGTCTGGCCGCCGGGGACTTCTCGGGTTACGGGTGGAATGAGACCTTCGCGCGAGTGCGGGCGGCCCGGGATGTGCGCTCGGAGCAGAGCTTCGCCCTCGAGTTGGGGGGGACGCTGCTCACCGGGGTGTTCGACGTCATCGCCAGCGAGTCCGACCGGCTGCTGGTGGTCGACTACAAATCCGACGCGCTGCGCGGGCGCACGCCGGAGGCGATCGTGGCGGAGGAGTACGAGGTCCAGCGCCTCATCTACGCCCTGGCGGGACTGCGCACCGGCGCGGCGCGGGTGGAGGTGATCCACCTGTTCCTCGAGGACGTCGAGGCGCCGGCCGCGAGCGTCTATGGCGCCGAGCAGCTCGGCGCGTTGGAGGCGGCGGTGGCGGCCCGGACCGCCCCGGTGCTCGCCGGGGTGTTCACCGTGACCGACGACCCCCACCGGGGCGTGTGTGCGGGCTGTCCGGCGGCCGAGACGCTGTGTCCGGTACCGGCGGCGCTCAGGACGAGGTCGGCGTCGCCGGCTCCGGCCCGCTAGGCGCGGCGGCGCCGGACTCCATCTCAGTCCCCGTCGCCGTCCCCGGCTCGGTCTCCGGCTCGGTGAAGGTGACCTCGACGTGCTCGATGTCGTTGCGCTCCTCCACCTTGGCGATCGCGGCCAGGGTGGCCTGGTCCGCGGGCTCGACGGGCGGGCCCATCAGGCTGCGCGGGTAGAGGTGGCGGCGCAGCACGGTGTTCAGCTCGGCGGCATACAGCGTCAGCTGGGCGCCGAGGTGGAGGAAGACGAGCAGGCCGAGCACGGTCGCCACCGACCCGTAGGAGGATGACAAGCCGCCGAGGACGTGCTTGACGTAGATGCCGCCGAGCGCCTGGAGGACGGTCCAGAACAGCGCGGCCAGGAGGATGCCGTCGCGCAGGTCCCGCGTGCCCACGGTCTTGGCGGTCATGAACCGGAACGCGACGAAGAACAGCGCGCAGTTGGCGAGGTAGGAGAGCGCGAGCCCGAGGATCTTGGTGAACACGCCGCCGAAGCCGCCGGTGACGATCCCCGACAGCAGCGTCGCCAGGATGAACAGGGTTCCGAGCGAGAACAGCAGCGCGAGGCCGCGGCCCTTGCCCTGGAGGAAGTTGGGGCGATCCTTCTTCGGCACCGCCCAGACGGTGTCGAGGGCGTTCTGGGCGGCAGCGGTGACGCCGAGGCCCGAGAGCAGCGACGTGACGATGCCGATGATCAGCGCGATGCCGCTGCCCTTGATCTTGTTGAACTGGAGCAGGGTGTTGAACTCGGGAAAGTTCTTCTTGACCGAGTTCTCGATGCTGGAGATCTCGTGCGGATGGCCGTGCAGCACGAAGCCGAGGATGGTGATGAACACCAGCAGCAGGGGGAACAGCGAGAAGAACGCGTAGTAGGCGACCAGCGCGGCCAGGTTGCCGGCGCCGTCGTCACCGAACTTCTTGACCACGGCCATGGGGACGGCCAGGGCGGTGTGACGTTGCTGGAAGGCGTCGAAGCGCTTCACCGGGCTCAGGGGGTCCATAAGCGGTGGTGATACCCGATATGTGGCGGTTTCGTACCCGGGGGTGACGATCAGCCGGTGGCGTTGGCTCGCTCCAGCTCCAGCAGGACCGTCTTACGTTCGGTGCCGCCGGTGTAGCCGCCCAGGGCGCCGCCGGAGGCCAGCACGCGGTGACACGGGATGATCACGGGCAGCGGATTGGCGCCCAACGCGCTGCCGGCCGCCCGGAAGGCGCGGGGACTCCCGGCCGCCTCGGCCACCCGCTGGTAGCTGGACACGGCGCCGTAGGGGATCGCCGCGGTGGCGCTGAGCACCTGGCCGGAGAACCCGGGACGGATCAGCCGGCGGTCGAGCGCCAGGTCGAACTGCCGGCGCCGGCCCGCGAAGTAGGCCTCGAGCTGGCGGCGGGTCTCATCCAGCCGAGCCGGGGCGGCGAGCACCCGAGGGGAGATCCGCGCGGCGAGGTCGGCCAGGACCGCGTCATGGCCGGCGGTCGGGTAGGCCAGGCGCAGCAGGCCCCGTGAGCTGGCGGCCAGGAGCAGGGGACCGAGCGGGGAGTCCGCGATGGTGTAGGCGACGTCGATCAGGCCGGCCGCGGTGAAGGCGGCGGTGAGATCCGGGGGGGTGGAGTGGAGCTCAGGCGGGGTCGACATCGAGGTCCTCTCGGCGCAGGCGCGTGAGCGCGGCGTGGACGTTGGCGCGGGCGGCCGCCTCGGAGGTGCCCATCATCGTGGCGATCTGGCCGTAGTCGGCGTCAGCGATGTAACGCAGCGCCACCGCGACGCGCTGCTTGGGTGCGAGCGCGGCGACCGCCTGCCACAGATCGTCGGCCGCGTCGGGCGCCCGGGGCGGGTCGGGTGCGGGCGGGTCGGGCAGGGCGTCGCCCAACGCCAACGGCTGGCGGCGGCGGACGCGATGGGAATCGAGCGCCTTGCGGTGGGCGATGGTGAACAGCCAGCCGCGCAGGTTCTCGGCGCTGCTGAGTCGCGGATAGGCACCCAGCGCCGAGACCCAGGTCTCCTGGTAGCAGTCATCGGCATCGAGCGGACCGACGCTGGCCACGAGGAAGCGATGGACGTCGGCGGCGTGGGCGTCGAGCAGCGCCTGAAAGGGGGGAAGCTCCACACTCACTCCAACGCGCAGACGGGCCATTGTGTGAGATGTTCGCGAACCGCTCGGTAGGCTGGCCCGGCCGTGAACCGGTTCACCTCCACCCGAGCGCTGCGGCTGCTCCTGCTCAGCGCGTGCGCCGCCCTGGTCGCCGGGGTGGTCGTGTTGGCCGTCGGCGCCGGCGGCCCGGGGGGCGCCCAGGCCTCCACCGACGCGACGCGCACCACCGTCACCACGACCACCAGCGATGGGCCCTCGATCGTCGCGACGACCGCGTTGTCGCCCACCGGGGTCCCGTCCGTCCGGGTCGGCACGCCGCTCCGGGTGCGCCCGGTGGCCGCCGGCTTCCTCGGCCTGTCCCTCGAGTACTACGTGATCACCCAGTACGCCGGAACCGACCCGGCCCGGCTCGACCCCGTCTTCCTCCAGCTCGTGCGCAACCTGACCCCCGGGGCCCGGCCGGTCCTGCGCATCGGCGGGGACAGCACCGACTGGGGGTACCTGCCCACCCCGGGGGTCAAGCGGGTGCCCGGTCTGAAGGTCGACATCACCCCGCAGGTCATCAAGGTGCTGGCGGCGGTCACCCGGGCGTTGAACGCCAAGTTGGTGCTGGGGATCAACGACGAGGCCGATTCCCCCCGGCTCGCCGCCCACATCGCCGATGCGCTCGTCGCGGCGGTCGGGAGCTCCCACGTGCAGGCGCTGGAGCTCGGCAACGAGCCGGAGCTCTATGACGCGCTGGGCTGGTATGCCGACAGCGCCGGTCGGCCCGTGCTCGGGCGGGCTCGGCCCTACACGTTGGCCGATTACGGGCGCGAGTTCGCCCGCATGGCCAAGGTGCTGCCCCAGGTCGGCCTGGCCGGGCCGGCCAGCGGCTCGGCCAAGTGGGTCGCCAACGGCATGGGGCGTTTCATCCGCGACGCCGCCGACCTCAAGCTCGTCACCGTGCACACGTATCCGATGCAGAGGTGCGGCACCCGCCCCGGTCTGGCGAGCTACCCGACGATCACCAAGCTCCTGTCACCGGCCTCGACCCTCGGGCTGGCCCGGGCGCAGATCCCCTATGCCGCCGCCGCGCACCGCGCCGGGAAGCTCATCCGGGTCGACGAGATCAACTCGGTCTCCTGCTTCGGGGTGAGCGGCGTGTCAGACACCTACGCCTCGGCACTGTGGTCGGTCGAGGCCGCTCTGCAGTTCGCCCGGCTCGGCTTCGATGGGCTGAACCTGCCGACGCTGCCGGCCGCGCAGTACCGACTCTGGGACCTGAGCGCGGGCGCGGCGACGGTCAAGCCCGAGTACTACGGGCTGCTCGCCGTCGCCGACGCGGTGCCCGCCGGCTCGACGTTCCTCGCCACGCCCGACACCGGTGCCAACCCCCAGACCTTCGCGGTCAGGACGCCGGCGGGCCAGATCCATGTGGTGATCGTCAACGCCGGAGCGGCACGCCGGCTGGCCGTGCAGATCCCGGGCAGAGGCGGCGCGGAGGGGGTGGCCAGCTTCCTGCGCGGCCCGTCGCTGGCCGCGACCTCAGGGGTGACCCTGGCCGGACAGCACTTCGCGGCGGCGACGCGCACGGGGAGCCTGACCGGATCGGCCCGCGCGGTCGCGGTCACTCCGGTCCACGGCGCGTATGTACTGGCGCTGCCGGCCCACAGCGCGACGACGCTGTCGGTCGGCTGAGCCGGGCGCCGAGTCGCGGGGTCAGTCGACCCGCGCGTAGACCCCGACCGGGTCGTGCTTGCCCTTGAGCTCGATCCCCACGCGCTGGACCAGGCTCCGGTGGCGTGAGGCGCCCAGGCGCTGGCGGGTGTGCTCCGAGAGGAGGATGGTGTCGCCGGTCTCCCGCGTCGCCGCTTCCACGCGCGCGGCCACGTTGACGGTGTCGCCGATCACGCTGAACTCGAAGCGTCCGCCGCCGCCGACGTTCCCGGCCACCACCGGTCCCGAGTTGATGCCGATGCCGATCCCCAGTCCGAGGTCGGCCGAGCCGAGCGCCGCGACGATCTGTTCCGCGGCGTCGAGGGCCCGGTCGGCGTGATCCTCCAGGCGCCGGGGGGCGCCGAACACCGCCAGCAGGCCGTCACCGACGAACTTGTCAATCCGGCCGCCCTGGTCGGAGATGATCGGCACGGCCAGCTCGAACAGGCGGTTCAACGTGCCGACGACCTGCTCCGGCGGGGTTGCCTCGGCGAAGCTGGTGAAGCCGCGGACGTCGAGGAACATGCAGGTGACGTCAACCTGCTCACCGGCCAGGTTCGTCCCCGCGCTGATGATGCGCTCGGCCACGTCGGGGTCGACGTAGGTCCCGAAGGCGGCACGGATGCGCTCGCGCTCGGCCAGGCCGGCCACCATGTCGTTGAAGCCGCGCTGGAGCTGGCCGATCTCGGAGGCGTCATAGACGGGGACGCGGACGCCGAAGTCGCCGCGCTGGGCCTCGGCGAGGGCGCGGCGCACCGAGCTGATCGGCTCGGCGGTGGTGCGCACCGCCAGGACCACGGCGATGAGGCCGACGATGATGCCGGTGCTGGTGAGCGCGATGGTGGAGACGGCCAGGTCGTGCAGGTGAATCGTCGCATTCCCCGTCAGGGCCAGCACCCCCAGGCCGGTGAGCCCGCCGATCGGCACGATGGTGCCCAAGCCCCAGGCCAGCAGGGTCCGGATGACCACTCCGGGCACCGCGAGATGCTCGGGCATGCCGAGCGCCAGCGCGCGGGCGGTCAGGCTGCGCAGGACCCGCTCGGCCGACAGGTAGGCGCAGGCGGCGGTGGAGAAGCCGGTGAGCGAGACGACGATGGCCACCCGGACCGCGAGCGTGGCTGAGAAGTGCAGGTTGAACAGGCTGAACAGCAGCGCACCGCCGAGCCAGAGCACGAGCTGCATGGCGAACAGCCGTTGGGGGGCATACAGGAGCACCCGCGTGTCGTTCGGCGTCGGGGGGCGACCCTCCAGCAGCCAGTTGCCCCCGGCCCAGACGATCCGGCTGCCGAGCAGCCAGCCGAGCGGGAGCGCCAGCGCCAGGTAGGCGGCGGCGATCAGGGCGTTGTCCAGGCGCACCGGAGTGGTGTTGACCGGCGGCAGCGGCACCAGCCTGAGCGTGAGCAGCGCCAGCACGACCAGGGCTCCGAGCAGGTTGGTGCCGAGCAGTACGACCGACAGCGCGGCGGTGGTGAAGCGCCGCAGCTCCCGGTCAGACACCGGCGTCTCCCCGGGGCGCGACAGCTCGCGCAGGCCTGCGCGCCATGGGGTCTGGACCGTCAAGGCTGGCACCCTACCTGCCCGGGCGGGCGCCCGGGTCCGGGACGGCTAGATGCTGGGGCAGCCATGGCCGCCGGCGCAGAAGCTGCCGTCGTCGACCAGTGTCACCGTATGGCGAACGCCGCCCACCCGGTAGCGGATGATCCAGTCACCGATGTGAAAGGTGCCGAGCCGCGTGGCGGTGGCCGTCAGGCCAGCCGCACCGCGGACACCACGCACGTCACGATCTCAGGGCCCCGGAACATGCAGTGTCTTCGACCCTAACGTGCGGGTGCCGGCGAGGCCAGCCCCGGCCCGGCGACTCCGGGACCGGGCGGGTACGCTGCTCCCGGAGTTGAAGGCGTCGACGATCTCACGCGGAACGCGGCTCGCGCTGGCGGGCGCCGCCGCCCTCCTGCTCGCCGCGCCCGTCGTCCTGTTCCTGCGGGGTGGCGGCGCCGAGGCGAGCGACCGAGCCCAGAGCACACTCCCCGCGGCTCAGGTGACCGCCACGTCGGCGCTGTCGCCCGCCGGAGTGCCGAGCGTGCGCGTCGGCGCACCGCTGGCGGTGCGACCGGTCGCCTCCGGCTTCCTCGGGCTGTCCCTGGAGTACTACGCGATCGAGTGGTACCTCGGCTCTGACCCCCAGGCGCCCGATCCCGTGTTCATCCAGTTGCTGCGCAACCTCGCGCCCGGGGGAACGATCAACCTGCGCATCGGGGGCGACTCGGCCGACTGGCTGTGGCTGGCCACCCCAGGGGTGACCCAGGGCGTGGCGCTGAAGGTCACGATCAACGCGCGCACCATCGCGATGCTCAGCGCGATGACCCAGGCTCTCAACGCCAAGTTGATCATCGACCTCAACCAGGAGGACGACAACCGCAAGCTGGCCGACAACATCGCGCGCACGATCACCCGGGCGGTCGGTGCCGACCACGTCGAGGCGCTGGAGATCGGGAACGAGCCGGACCTCTATGACGTGCTCGGCTGGTACACCAGCGCAGCCGGTCAGCCCGTGCTCGGCCGGCCGGCGCCCTACACCGTCGCGGACTACACCCGGGAGTTCAACGCCACCGCGGCCACGCTGGGGCACACGCCCACCGCGGGGCCGGCGACGTCGAAGGCCTGGAACGCGCTGCTCGCCCCCTTCGTGGCCCAGGCCAAGCGGCTCAAGGTCATGACCATGCACGACTATCCGCTCCAGAGCTGCGGCACCCATCCCGGTCTGGCGAGCTATCCGACCATCGCCAAGCTGCTCACTCCGAGCTCCACCCTGGGGATCGCCACCAGCCTGCTCCCGGATCTCAGGCTCGCCCACGCCGCCGGCAAGCAGCTGCGCATCGACGAGATCAACTCTGTCTCCTGCTTCGGCGCCAAGGGCGTCTCGGACACCTACGGCGCCGCGCTGTGGGCGCTGGAGACCAGCCTGCAGTTCGCTCGACTCGGGTATGACGGGCTCAACTTCACCACCGTCCCCTCGGCGTTCTACCGCCTCTTCGTGCTCGCCCACCGGGGCGGTGCCTGGAGCGGGCGGGTGCTGCCCGAGTACTACGGCCTGCTCGCCTTCGCCGATGCGGTGCCGCCGGGGTCGCGGTTCCTCGCCACACCCGACACCGGCGCCAACCCCCAGGTCTTCGCGCTCACGACCCCAAGTGGCCAGATCCGGGTGATCGCCGTGAACACCGGCGCGGCTCGCCGGATCGCCCTGCGGATCCCCGGAGCCCGGGGGACGGCCGTGGTCAGCTACCTGAGGGGACCGTCGCTGAGCGCCACCGGAGGCGTCACCCTCGCGGGGCAGAGCTTCGGGGCCAGCACGAGCACCGGCAACCTGGCGGGCAGCCCGACCGGGACCGCGATCAGGGCGGTGCATGGCGCCGCCGTGGTGGCGCTGCCCGCCCACAGTGCCGCCATCCTCAGCGTGAACTGACGCGCAGATTCGCGTGCGGGTGTTGAAACCCACCGCCAAGCCGGGTAGAAGACGCGGATGCCCCGAGCGATCTGGAGTGGCGCGATCTCCTTCGGACTGGTCAACGTACCGGTCAAGCTGTTCTCCGCCACGAGCCCCAAGAGCGTGCGCTTCAACCAGCTCAACGCCAAGACGGGCGCGCGCATCCGTCAGAAGCGGGTCGACGCGTCAACCGGTGAGGAGGTTCCCTACGAGGACATCGTCAAGGGATATGAGCTCGCACCCGAACGCTACGTGCTGATCGAACCCGAGGAGCTCGACGCCCTCGACCCCAAGGTGACCCACACGATCGACGTCGAGGCGTTCGTCAACCTGGAAGAGATCGACCCGATCTTCTACGACTCCACCTACTACCTGGCCCCCGCCACCGGCGGAGCGCGACCCTACCGGCTGCTGCTGGAGGCGCTGGAGGCTGAGAACAAGGTGGCGATCGCCCGCGTGGTGCTGCGCTCCAAGCAGCAGCTGTGTGCGCTGCGGCCGATCGGCGAGGTCCTCACCCTGTCCACCATGCTGTGGGGCGACGAGGTCAACTCAGCCGACGACCTCGACGGGCTGGACGGCGCCGAGCCGGCCAGTGAGAAGGAACTCAAGATGGCCCGTCAGCTGATCGGCATGCAGGCCGCCAGCTTCGATCCCAAGGACTACAAGGACGAATACCGCGAGCGCGTCCTCCAGCTCATCGAGCAGAAGGCCAACGGTGAGGAGATCACCCCGCCGCCCGCCGAGGCAGCCGACACGCCGGTGCCGGACCTGATGGCCGCGCTCGAGGCCTCGCTGGCCGCGGTGCGCAGCGGTTCCGGCGACGTGGCTGGTCCGGACAGACCAGCCACGGAGGACAAGCCCCGCAAACGCGCCCCCGCCAAGGCCAAGTCGACCCCGGCCAAGGCCGCTCCCAGGAAAGCCGCCTCGAAGACCAAGTCATGACCCGGTAGCCTTGCGGGCT
>CAZZVR010000038.1:0-22129 GCA_964657595.1 Burkholderia sp. PAMC 26561
GTCGAGATGATGTTTGGGGCGAGGAAACCGGCGGCGCGGTCGTGGGCGTCGAGCTTCATGAGCAGTCGGCTGACATGGGTCTTGGCGGTGGCGGCGGAGATGTGCAGCTCCTCGCCGATGTCGGCGTTCGACAGCCCCCGCGCCACCTCGACCAGCACCTGGCGCTCGCGGGCCGACAGTTCCTCCAGGGAGGCGTCACTGGCCAGCGACCGGTGATCCGGACGCCGCGCGAACTCGCCGATCAGGCGCCGGGTGATGCTCGGCGCCAGCAGCGCGTCCCCGGCGGCCAGGGTGCGGATGGCGGCGATCAGCTCCTCCGGCACGGTGTCCTTGAGCAGGAAGCCGCTGGCGCCGGCCCGCAGAGCGCCGTAGACGTAGTCATCGACATCGAAGGTGGTGAGGACCAGCACGCTGGTTCCGGCGAGATCTGCGTCGGCGGTGATCTCCCGGGTCGCCTCGATGCCGTCCAGCACCGGCATCCGCACGTCCATGAGCACGACGTCGGGACGGTGGCGGCGGCACTGGCGCACCGCCTCGGCGCCGTCGCCGGCCTCGGCGACCACGGTCATGTCCGGGGCGGCGTCGACCATGACGCAGAAGCCGCCGCGCACGAGGGCCTGGTCATCGGCGATGACCACGCGGATCCGCTCGGGGTCAGGCATCGATCTTCAGCGTGGTGTGGACGCGGAAGCCACCGTGGCTCGGTCCGGCCTCCAGGGTGCCCCCCAACAGGGCGGCGCGCTCGCGCATGCCGAGGAGCCCATGGCCGGTGCTGCCGCCGCTGAGCGGCGCCGTCGCCGACGCCGCCGCCGCCGAGCCGTCGTTGTCGACGCGGATGTCCAGCGTGTCGGCGGCGAAGGCCAGGGACACCCGGGCGGTGGTCGGCCCGGCATGGCGCACCACGTTGGTCAGCGCCTCCTGCACGATCCGGTAGGCGGTCAGGTCGGCCACCGTGGCCAGCGGCCGCGCCGGTCCGTCGACGCTGACCTCCACCTCCACACCGGCCGCCGCGAGCTGGGTCACCAGGCGGTCGAGGTCGCCCAGACCCGGCAGCGGGCCAAGGTCGGGCGGGTTGGCGCCCTCGCCGCTGTGGCGCAGCATCGAGACCATCATGCGCATCTCCGCGAGTGACTGGCGCGCGGTGGTCTCGATGATCGACAAGGCCTCGTGGGCTTCCTCCGGCCGGCTGTCGAGCACCATCCGCGCCACCCCCGAGCGCACCGCCACGACGCTCATCGTGTGGGCGACGATGTCATGCAGCTCGCGCGCGATGAGCACCCGCTCGTCGGCGATGGCCGCGCGCGTGCGCTCGGCGCGCTCAGCTTCCGCCGCCGCCGCCGCGAGGGCTTCGCGCTCATCCCGGTAGCGGGTGTAGACCCGGTTGCCGCGCGTGTTCTCCCCGGCCAACCAGCCCACGAGCACGATCGCCACCGTGGCGATCGACACCGTCTCCACCGGGTTGTTCGGAGCCCCGCCCCCGACGATGGTGGCGGCGAGCACCAGGGCGGTGAGGGACACGCCGAGCGCCACTCCGGTGCGCTGCTCGGCCCGTGACAGCACCCGGTAGAGGCAGAACACCATGTAGAGGAAGGCGACCGCGGGTATCCGCAGGACCAGTCCGGCCAGGGCGAGGGGCACCATCACGGCCAGCGCGAACCGGGGCAGCCTCCGGCGCAGCAGGAACACCGCCGACCCGATGTCGATCACCGCCCAGTTGGCCATCGCGAAGACGTGACCGGTCAGCCGCGGGTCGCTGCGTGGCACGAGGAAGTCGAGCACGCCACAGACCAGGAGCACGATGGCCATGTCGATGCCAAGCAACTGGGCCCCGCTGTAGTCGCGCGCGGCCAGCCGCTTGAGCACCGGCAGCGGCGGGGGGATCGGGTGGTGCGATGCGGCCACGGCGCAGACCTTAAACCGCGCGGGCTGACATAGCATGCCCCTGGACGCCGATCTTGGGCGTACGCCTGTGGGTGTAGACCGCCGGGTCCTCGGCCGTGAGGTGTACATCAGATCGAGCCGAGCGGCCGATGACGCCGTCGACCCCGGCCGCCAGGATGTCGCAAGCAACCCGACCTTCGCCCTACAGGAGTCAGATGAGCAACCTCGCACGCTGGTGTTACGTCCACAGAAGAATCGTCGTCGTCGGCTGGATCGTCGGCCTCGTGGTGATCCTCGGTGCCTCCGGTGCGGTGGGCTCGAACTTCTCCACCAGCTTCAGCCTGCCCAACACCGACTCCCAGTCCGCGGTCAGCCTGCTCAAGACGAACTTCAAGGCCGTGTCGGGTGAAAGCGACCAGGTGGTCATCCAGACCACCGGCAGCCACACCGTCACCAGCCCACAGGTCAAGCGCGACGTCAGCGCCGCACTGGCCAAGGTCGCCAAGGTCCCGGGCGTCGCCGGCGTGGTCAGCCCCTACACGGCGGCAGGCAAGGCGCAGATCTCCCAGAGCGGGAAGGTCGCCTTCGCCACCGTGGTCTGGGACAAGCAGGCCGCCAACGTGACCAAGGCCAACGCCCAGGCGCTCATCGCGGCCGCCCAGACCGGTCGGGCCACGGGGGTCAACGTCTACCTCGGCGGCAACTCGATCGAGCAGGAGCAGAGCACCGGTCCCGGGGTCTCAGTCGGCGTCGGCGTGATCGCGGCCCTCATCGTCCTGCTCATCGTGTTCTACGGCGCCTTCATCGCGGCCCTGATGCCACTGCTGGCGACGATCTTCTCCCTGGCCATCAGCATCGGGCTGATCGGCCTGCTGACCCGGATCGCCAGCGTCCCCAGCTTCGCGTCGGATCTGGCGGTGCTCATCGGGCTCGGCGTCGGCGTGGACTACGGACTGTTCATCGTCAGCCGCCACCGCACCGGGGTGCTCGAGGGGCTGAGCTACGAGGACGCCATCGTCAAGGCGGTCAACACCTCCGGGCGCACGGTGCTGTTCGCCGGGGCCACGGTCTGCATCGCGCTGCTCGGCCAGCTGGCGCTCGGCATCTCCTTCCTCAACGGGTCATCGGTGGCGGCGGCGATCGCCGTGGCGCTGACCATGTTCGCCGCGCTGACCTTCCTGCCCGCCGTGCTCGGCATGCTCGGGCCCCGGGTGCTGTCGCGGCGTGAGCGACGCCTCAACCTCGAGCGACCGGAGGCCTCGGGGTTCTGGCTGCGCTGGTCCAGCGTCCTCGAGCGCTTCCGTCTGCCCGCTTCACTCGCCTCGATCGCGTTGGTGATCGTCATCGCGTTGCCGATCCTCGGGCTGCGGCTCGGCAATGCCGACGCCAGCAGCGACCCGTCGGGCTCGACCACCTACAAGGCCTACGAGGCCCTGGCGGAGGGCTTCGGCCCGGGCTTCAACGGACCGCTGCAGATCGTCGGCGACCTCGGATCCGCGCAGTCCTCGGCGGCGTTCACCAAGCTGCTGGCCGAGACCGCCAAGGAGCCGGGGATCAAGGCGGTCACCCCCGTCCGTCTGTCGCCGAACCACAAGGTCGCCCTGGCGGTGGTCTACCCGACCACCAGCCCCCAGGCCAAGCAGACCGAGGATCTCGTCAACCGCGTCCGGGATGATCTGATCCCACCCCTGGAGGCGAACACCGGGCTGACCGCGCACATCGGGGGCGCCACGGCGACCAACATCGACTTCTCCAAGGTGCTCACGGCCAAGCTGCCGGTGTTCATCGCGGTGGTGGTCGTCCTCGCCTTCATCCTGCTCACCGCGGTCTTCCGCAGCCTGGTGATCCCGCTGGTGGCGGCGATCCTCAACCTGCTGTCGATCGGGGCGGCCCTCGGCGCGCTCAACGCGGTGTTCAACCTGGGCTGGCTGAAGGGGGTGTTCGGCGTCTCGACCACCGGTCCCATCTCGGCCTTCCTGCCGGTGCTGATGTTCTCGGTGCTGTTCGGTCTGTCGATGGATTACGAGGTCTATCTCGTCAGCCGCATCCAGGAGGAGTGGCAGCGGCTGCGTCGTGAGGGCTCCGGAACCCCGACCAGCGACAACAACCGGGCGATCGAGATCGGTCAGGCCAAGAGCGGGCGGGTCATCGCGGCGGCGGCCTCGATCATGATCCTGGTGTTCGGTTCCTTCATCATCTCCAATCAGGCGGTGATCAAGGAGTTCGGCTTCGGGCTCGCGTTCTCGGTTCTCGTCGACGCCCTGATCATCCGCTCGATCTTTGTCCCGGCGATCATGCATGTGATCGGGCCGAACAACTGGTTCATGCCGGCCTGGCTGGACCGGATCCTCCCCAACCTCTCGGTCGAGGCGGGGGAGCCCGAGCCCGAGGCGCCGGTCAAGGTCTGACCTGACTGGCTTCCTGCCAGTGGTCTGTGGGACCACTGGCAGGCCGGTCGCCGCCGGCGTCCGGCCCGTGTCGGCTTCCGCCCGGCTGCTTCGTAATCTCATAGACGTGGGCAGGGATCTCCGCACTCTCCGATTCTTCTGGCAGTGCACCTGCCGCTACCCGTGGCTGTTCGTCCAGGCGCTGGCCTTCAACGCCCTGGCGGTCATCGCCGACGCGGCGGTGCCGCTGCTCATCGCGCTGGCGCTCGACCGGCTCTCGAACGACATCCGAGTGCCCGGCCACGGGGGCTGGCACTGGTTCATCCTGCCCGGCATCGCGGTGTGCGTGCTCCAGGTCCTCGGCCTCAGTGGCTGGAATCGGGGCATCAAGAGCGTGTGGCGTCTCGAGATCAAGGTCAGCCGCGATCTGGCCGAGCGCACCTTCGCCCACATCGCCGAGCAGTCAGAGCAGTTCCACCTCGACAACTTCGGCGGGGCCATGGTGGCGGATCAGACCAAGTTCATCTCCGCCTACGTGCGGCTGCTGGATGAGGGGATCTTCTCCTACTTCACCACGGTGGTGACGATCCTGTTCATCATCGCCGCGCTCGTCTGGTCCCTGTGGTGGTTCGTCCTCGCCCTGACGTTGATGTCGGTGCTCTACATGGTCGTCGGGGTGCGCTCACGCCAGCGCGAGCTGCCCCAGTCCGAGGCGACCGCCCAGAGCCACTCGCGCCAGACCGGCCAGATCGCCGACACCGTGACCAACATCGCCACCGTGCGCGGTTTCGGCCGCGAGGCGCACGAGGACGGTCTGTATGAGGACCGCACCGACCACTACGTCGGCGCCGAGACCCGGCTGATGACGCTCAACATGGCGGGGTTCTTCGCCTCCGAGCTGATCAACCGGCTCACGCTGATCTTCGTGCTCGGCATCTCGACCACCGCCGTGCTGGCCTGGGGCGCGCCGGTCGGGGTGATCTTCATCGTCGTCACGTACACCCAGTCGCTGCTCAACCGCCTCCACCAGTGCCAGCGCTCACTGAAGAACGTGGTCAAGGCGATGGGTGACGCCCGCTCGATGATGGGCGTGCTCGACACCGCCGCCACCGTGGTGGACATCGCCCATCCCCTGCCCATCCGCGTCGAGGAGGGGGCGGTGGAGTTCCGTGACGTCAGCTTCGCCTACCCCGGTCGCGAGCGGCTGTTGGAGCACTTCGATCTCGTCGTCGAGCCGGGTCAGCGGGTCGGGCTGGTCGGCTCCTCCGGCTCGGGCAAGACCACGCTGTCCAAGCTCGCGCTGCGCTTCATCGACATCGACGGCGGACAGATCCTCATCGACGGCCAGGACATCAGCCAGGTCGCCCAGTCAGACCTGCGCCAGCAGATCACCTACGTGCCCCAGGAGCCGCTGCTGTTTCACCGCTCGATCACCGACAACATCGCCTACGGCCAGCTCGATGCCCGCTTCGAGGAGATCGTCGCCGCGGCGGAGGCGTCGCGCGCCACGGAGTTCATCGCCGACCTGCCCAAGGGCTTTGACACGCTGGTGGGTGAGCGGGGCACCAAGCTGTCCGGGGGCCAGCGCCAGCGCATCGCCCTGGCCCGGGCCTTCCTCAAGCGCACGCCCCTGCTCATCCTCGACGAGGCGACCTCGGCCCTGGACTCCCATTCCGAGGCGCTCATCCAGGCGGCGCTGGGTGAGCTGATGGAGGGCCAGACGGCCATCGTCATCGCCCACCGCCTGTCCACCGTCGCCGGCCTGGACCGCATCGTCGTGCTCGAGGGCGGGGCGATCATCGAGGACGGCTCCCACGAGGACCTGCTCGAACAGGACGGCGTCTACGCCAGCCTGTGGGCGCGCCAGTCCGGCGGGTTCATCCCCGAGCGCTGAGTCCGTCGGCGCGGGCGGCCACGAACCACTGGCCGTCGAGCAGGACCTCACCGCCGATCTCCCCGGCGAGTTGGGGTCCGCTCAGGTAGCGCTTGAACACCCGGTGGGTGGATCCGTCGTTGAGGACGCGCGCGTCCCAGCGCTCGGCCGGCAGGTCGGCGCGCCGGGCGGTGTCCACCACGATCAGCTCGTCGGCCACGCGTCGCACCTCGTCGAGGAAGCGGGCGCGCTCGGACTCGGGCAGGTGACCGTAGAAGTGCCCGGTGAACACGCGGGCAAAGGCGCCGTCGGCGAACGGCAGGGCGAGGGCGTCGGCGACCAGGGCAAGGCCGTGGGGGAGACGTGACTGCGCGATGGCCACCATCCCCGGGCTCTGGTCGATGCCGACGGAGTACCCCGTCAGATGGCGGGTGAGGAAGCCGGTGCCACAGGCGACATCGAGGGTGCGCCGGGCCGGGAGCTGGGCGACGAGTGCGACGAGTCCCGCAACCTCCTCACTCCAGCCGGGCCGGTCACGCTCGGCGAACACCCCCTCACCGGTGTACCACTCGTCGTACTCGGCGGCACGCTGGTCGTAGTAGCGGGCCGTGGCGGGATCAGACGCGAAGGCGGGTGCTGGCCCATCGGCGGACATCGCAGCGAGTGTGCCGGATCTCCGCCGATGGGTGCCTGCAGGCTCAGACCCTGCCGGTGTGGGGATCCTCGACCGTCGCGGGCGGCATCTCGTGGCCGCCCTCGGGCACGAGGTAGCGGTAGGCAAGCCCGGCCAACAGGCCCCCGACGAGCGGCGCGACGATGAACAGCCAGACCTGGCCGAGGGCGTGGCCCCCGACGATCAGCGCCGGGCCGAGGCTCCGGGCGGGGTTGACCGAGGTGCCGGTCAGCGGGATGCCGATGAGGTGCACCATGGTCAGTCCGAGCCCGATGGCCAGGCCAGCCGACCCGCCGTCGGCGATCTTGCTGGTGGCGATCAGCACCACGAGCACGAAGGCGAAGGTGAGGACGACCTCGGTGGCGAAGGCGCCGCCGGCGCCGATGCCCACCATCGACACGCCGTGACCCCAGCCATCGGTGCCGAGACCCGTATGGGCCGTCGTGTAGCCCGGGGCACTGGAGACGATCCCGTAGAGCACCAGCGCACCGATGATTCCCCCGACGAACTGGGCGACCCAGTAGCCGATCGCCTCGGTCAGCGCCATCCGGCCCGAGAGGACGAACCCGAGGGTGACCGCGGGGTTGACGTGGGCGCCGGAGATCGGACCGAGCGTGTAGGCGAGCGCCAACAGCGTGAAGCCGAAGGCGATCGCGGTGGTGACCACGCCCGCAGACACCGAGGCGCCGTCAAGTTTGAAGCCGAAGCTGAGAGTTGCCACGCCCACGCCGATCAGGACCAGCAGGGCGGTGCCGAGAGCCTCGGCCACTAGTTTTCGTGCTTGCAACGCGTTCCTTTCCATGAGATGCGCCCCCCGGTCGCAGATGAATGAGTGGCGCCACTGAAGCAGGCCGCGCGGCGTCCCGGGTTATCGGTTGATGAGCCCCGCACGTATATAGCACCAGAATCTGGAAGGTTCCCTGTGAGTCTGTCGCTCGCCCCCGGGGAGCCCGGGTCCGCGCCCCCAGGGCGACACACCCGTCAATGCGGCGAGATGAGCCCCGCGCGCTCGCGCACGCGCTGCACGAAGCGGTCGATATCGCGCACCGTCAGGGTCAGCTCGGGGTGGCGCAGCAATCCGGTGGGCTCGATCCCGCGCACCTTCTCCCGGAAGCGGAGCCGCACACCGCGGTCGCCGTTGGTGGCGAAGGTCAGGCCGCGGTCGGTCACCGCCAAGCGCGCCGAGCCGGCCGTCTTGAGAAATGCGTAGGGGCCGGTGACCGCCACGGCGCGCACGTTATCCAGAGGGGTGTCCAGACGCCAGGGCCCGAAGCGCACCCGCAGCTGGGTGTCGAGGATGACCGCCTCAGCGGTGTGCGGTGTGATGCCGAATGCCAGCGCGGCCACCCGGTAGGCGGGGGTGAAGGCGAAGGCGAAGATGTCCGGGGGCTCGGTTCCGTTCAGCACGGCCAGCAGCTTATGGCCTCATCTGACGTTCATCTCACGGTGGGCGCTCAGCATGGAGAGATGCTGAATCAGGTCATCACACACAACCGGCGTCGGCGGGCGTTGGTGCGGGCGCTGGTGGGGCTCCTCGCCCTCCTGACCTTGGCCCTGTGCGGGTTCCGTACCGGCACGGCCGCGGCCGCCACGACGCCACCGCCGGGTGACCCGCCGCCGGTGTGCGGCGCCTACTACCCCGGCAGCTGCCTGATCCAGACCCGCAACGGCGGCTTTCACCTCGGTCCGCGGATCGTCCGGGCTGGGGGTGAGCTGACCGGCACGGTCACCAACCGCTGTGTGGTCGGTGACGGCAACAACGACCCCTGTCCGATCAGCTGGGCCGGGATGACCGCACTGGGCAAGGTGGTCAGCGGCTGCAAGAACGGCTCCACCTGCACGGTGAGGATCCCCAAGAGCGCCACCAGCGGCAACTATGGCGTGGTCAACGTGGCGATCACCAACGTCCAGGGTGCCGGCTACTCAAGTGACTACTACGCCGTGGTGGGCCGCCACGACGCGGTCGTCCAGGGTGAGGTCACCAACAAGGACAAGGCGGGCGCTCCCGGGGTCGTCGTCGACATCAATGGCGCGGGTGGTCCGTATTACCTGGCCACGACCGGCCAGGATGGGCATTACGCCGCCGACGTCAAGGCCGGCCACTACCACGTCTTCCCGGAGTCCGGCTCGGTCTCCAGCCGCGGCAAGATCAGCTTCAGTCCGAGCGCCACGGATGTCCACGCGCCCCCCAACGGGACCGCCACCGCCAACTTCGAGCTCGACAGCGGCCTGCTCGTGACGCTCAAGCTGGCCCGGACCTCGGTGCCGGCAGACGGGATGCACGTGGTCGACGCCACCGTGCACGTCAGCCAGTACGGCAAACCGGTGTCGGGCCAGACGGTGGAGCTCTGGCCCCAGGCGGACGAGCGCTCCGAGCTCGCGGTGACCAGCGGTCCCCGTGTGCTGATGTGTGCCGCCGGCGGACGCATCTGGCCGACCGGGTCGCTCACCGATCCCGACGGCCTGTCGGTCAACGAGACCACCGACGCCAACGGCAATTACACCTTCAGCCTCGACACCGGGACCGTGCCCGGGCGCTGGCGGCTCACCGCCTGGGCCAAGGACGCCTCAGGCGCCCTGATCACCGCCGACACCCGCGACACCAGTGACGACCAGACGCTCACCGTGGCGCCACTCGGCGCGACCGTGGCGGGCGTGGACTCCTTCGTCCCCGAGTACAACACCATCGCTGCCTCGACCTCCGCCGTCGCGGGGATCACCGGGGATGTCCCCACCATGCTCGGCGACTTCATCAAGCTCTCCGACACCCAGACCAGCCTGCACGGCCTGGCCTACGCCCCGGTCAACGGCAGTTCCTCCGCGCTGCTCATCTATCAGGCGTCCAGCACACCGCACCTGGCTCAGAGCGGGGTGGTGACCCCGCGTACCGGTGATCTGGTCCTCGAACCCGGCAACTGGACCGCGGTGGCCGGGGCGCCGATCACCTCGCTGACCGCGGCGCTGGCGCAGGGGCGCCTCCAGACCCTGCCGACCTACCTGCAGTGGTCAGCTGGAACCTCGATCCCCAGCTGGACCGCCCGTCCGGAGACGATGTCGGTCGCCTCCGCCGCCTTCCAGTACTTCGGCTGGCCCTACCCGAGCACCGCCACCGGCACCTGCTCCTGAGCCGGCGGAGGGTGGCGCGGGGCGGGGCTGATCACGCCGGGGAGTCGGTAGCCTCACGCCCGCTGTGATCGCGTACCCCCGCACTGCTCCCGCCGGCCCGGTCGATTGACAGCGCTGGCGTCAGCACGCGACGCCGAGGTCTACCTGCGCCGGCTCGGCGAGCGCATGCTCGGGGCTTCGCTGCCTGAGTCTGACCCGGCGCAGGTGCTGTGGAGTGCCGCCGCCGCGCTGGTGTTCGTCGGTGCGATCGGCTCTGAGCCGGCCTGGCGCGTGCTCGATGACTACGCGACCGCGCGACACCTCCGTTCGGGGCAGGCCGGCTTTGTGCATGCCGCGCCGCCACCGGGTCGCCGAGCGGCACCGGCGCTGAGGGCGCGGCACTTCCGGGCGATCGACCAGCAGATCGTCGTCGCCGGAGTCCGGGTGCTGGTGCGCGACCTGGCCATCACCGCGGAGGGGGGAGCCTTGCGCTACCGCCGTTACCTGGAGGCTCCGGGTTTGGGGGAGGGGTCGCGCATGCTCACACGGCCACGTCTTCCCTGGACTGCAACGCCCCCCGACATCGTCGACTCCGAGGGCAACCGGCCCGCGGTCTTCCTCGGCGACGGTGGCCGAGACGGCCAGGGGTTCGCCGACGCAGAGCTGGCGTTGCGCGGAACCATCGCCCCTGAGGCCGCCTGGCTCGAGCTCGACGGCACCCGCGTCAATCTCCACGGTGACCCGGCGCGCTGGGAGGTCAGCGTCGCCGCGCTGGGGGAGCCGGCTCCCCTGGAGCGGTTCTTCGGGCGGTACCTCGCCGTGGTGAGGCCGCAGTCCGGGGCGACCCGGGATGTCGAGCCGATGATCCAGGCGCTCCTGGCCGTCGGTGCCCTCGACGCCGGGTCGACGCTGGTTGCGGACGTGCGGGCCATCGCGGCGCGGATGCCGCGGCGCCCGCTGCATCAGCGCCGGATCGTGCGTGCACCGGCCTCGGGTCTGGACGAACCCTGGGGCTCCCTGCTGGATCGCGAGGGCGCCGATGATGGTCCGCAGTGGATGCGCGTTCTCGGCGCGGTGGCGCCGGTGTGTGACGGGGTTCAGTTCGCGGTGAACGCGATGCGTTCTGACCGCGACGGTTTCGAGATCGACCTCGAGGTCGCCCCGCACGTGATCGGCCTCGGTGCACTGGATGAGCTGCCGGTCGCCTGGTGGGCGCGCGATGACCTGGGTCAGCACTACCTCGGGGTTCCCACCGTCTGGGGCGGCTGTAGCGATGATCGCTCCGAGGGGACCATGCGCTACTGGCCGGCTCTGGATCCCGCGGCCACGCGCCTCGAGCTGATGATGTGCACCGAGTCTCACCGGGCGACGGTCTCAGTCGCACTCCCGGGGCGTGAGGACCGCAGCCGGTGAGCCAGTGGTGGTTCGGCATTCGGGCCGCTGAGGTCTCCGTCCCGTGCGGCGACCAGGCTCATACCGTCCGTTGGGAGGCCGGTCAGCTGAAGGCCGTCGACCACGGCGAGGTGGACGGCGAGCGTGCGCTGGCTGCTCTGGCTGGGGCGAACGTCGCGTGCCTGGATCTGCTGCGCGCCTGGTCAGCTTGCGCTGAGGATCCCCATGTGCTCACGCTCGCCTCCCGCGGTCTGGCTGACCCGCTCGACATCGACCGCCGCGGGCTCAGGTTCCACTCCGACGGTCCGCGACGGGAGACCGAGGAGCAGACGGTGGCCCTGCTCGGAACCTCGAACCACCTGGCGGACCGGCTGGCGGCCACCACCGCCGCCATCTGGACCGAGCGCCTGAGTACGGGGCACCCCGCACTGGAGACCGTCCAGCCCGAGCTGGACGCCGCGCTGTACGGACGGGTGCTGAGAACGCTGCGGGGGTGGCTGGGTGAGCCTCAGCTGGGCGTCGAGCTCACGATGATCGGGCCCGAAGAGACGCCCCGGGTCATCCGCACTGCTGACGGGGTGCACGCCCGGCTTCCGTTCGGGTGGCTCTCTGATGTCTGGATGCGGGGACTCGCCGTCACCTTCGGCCAGATGTGCATCGCCGCTGAGACGGCCGACGGCTCGGCCTGGACCCTCCAGACGCTCGGCCCGGACCTCACCGATCGCGTCGAGCTCACGGTCGTGGTGAGGCCTGAGCCGGATCGGCTGACGTCGCCCAGGACGTAGTCTCCGACGCATGGCTCCGAAGCTCGATCACTGCGTGATCCACGTGTCAGATTGGGACCTGTCCAACCCGTTCTACCGCGACGTCCTTGGCGCGGAGCTGATCGACCAGGGCGCGGGGACGTGGTCCTATCGCTTCGGCAGCGAGCAGCTCAACGTGCACGGACCCGGAGTCCCCGCCGATCCGGTCGCCCGGGTGCCGGTCGCCCCGGGCAACAGCGATCTCTGCTTCGAATGGGACGGCCTCATCGACGAGGCCGTCCGCCACTTGACTCAACACGCCGTCGAGGTGGAGCAGGGTCCCACCGAACGGAACGGCGCGCGTGGACGGGGAATGAGCGTCTACTTCCGCGATCCCGACGGCAGCCTCATGGAGTTCATCTCCTACCGAAGGTGATCCCCGCCTCTGAAAGCGGCGGACGGGCCTCGAACCCGCGACCTCAAGCTTGGGAAGCTTGCGCTCTACCAACTGAGCTACCACCGCGAAGAGAGCAAGCCTAGCGAAAGCTCGGGAGTGAGTCGCGTCGAACTCACGTGTCTTCTGCACGGTATGCGTGCGTCAGGGACGGAAGTTCGGCCAGGTCCGTTCCGGGATTGGCAGACCGCCTCAGGGGATAGAGGAGGGATATGGATGACGCAGCTGTAGCCCTCTTTTCCTCCCGTGGCCGGATCGCCTTCGGTCTGGTCGCCGCCGCCGCCCCGAGCCTGGTCACGCGGATGATGACCGGCACCAAGCGGCCTCGGGGCGAGGCGGTGTTCACCCGCATGTTCGGCGCCCGGGACGCCGCCCTGGGTTTGGGCACCGTGATCGCCATCGATCAGGGCTCCCCGGTGCGCGGCTGGCTCGAGGCCACCGCGATGGCCGACGCCGCGGACGCCGCCACCGCCCTGTTGGAGCGCGAGAGCCTGACCCCGAACGCGTTCCTGGCCACCGTGACGATCGCCAGCGTGTCCGCGGTGCTCAACGTGTACCTGTCGCGCCGTCTGGACCCGCACCCGCCGGCGCACCCCCACCAGCCCGAGGCGGTCATCACCGGCCACCACGAGCCGTCGGTCGCGTAGCGCACCCCGTCGGGGGAGAAAGCGCCGGACGCCGCGCTCAGGCGGCGGTGAGGATCAGCGGCCCGCCCGCTGACACGACGATCGTGTGCTCCTCATGGGCCGACATCGATCCGTCGGTGGTGCACATCGTCCAGCCGTCTCGGTCCTGGCGCAGGCGGTCAGAACCCGCACTGAGCATCGGCTCGATCGTGAAGACCATGCCCTCCTCGAGCACGAGGTCTCCGTCCGGGGAGTCGACGGCGAAGTTGTAGATCGTCGGATCCTCATGCATCGCCCGGCCGATGCCGTGGCCGGTCAGGTCCTTGAATACCTTGAAGCCGCGGGCCTCGCTGACGCGCTGGACCGCGGCGCCCACGTCATGCAGGGTGGCACCGGGCTGAGCTGCCTTCACGCCGGCGGCGAGCGCCGCCCGGGTGGCGGCCATCAGGCGCTCAGAGGCGGGGTCGATCGTCCCGACCGCAACGGTGGTCGCCGCGTCGGCGTGGAAGCCGTCGAGCTCGGCCGCGATGTCCAGGGTGACCAGGTCGCCCTCCGACAGCACGCGGTCACCCGGAATGCCGTGCACCACCTGGTCGTCGACGCTGATGCAGATGAAGCCGGGATAGTCGTAGGTGAGGATCGGCCCGGATTGGGCGCCGCGACTGGTGAAGAACGCGGCGGCGAGGTCATCGATCTCGCCGGTGCTGATGCCCGGATGCACGGCTGCCGCGAGCTCCGCCAGCGCCGCGGCGATCAGCGCGCCGATGCGGCGCAGGCCCTCCAGCTGCTCGGGATCACGCACAGTCATCAAGTCACAACATTAGCCGCGGATAACCTTGAGGAAGATGCGTAGGTTCGCCGTGCCCGCCGTGATCGCCGCCTGTGCGATCGTTCTCGTGATCGTCCTGGCGATCGGCGTCTCCAATCAAGGGTCGAACAACTCGATCGCCTACTCGGTCGCCAGCCACCACTACAGGTTGGCACCCAAGGACACCGCCAAGCTGCCGATGCTCACCGACAACGCCGAGAGCAAGAGCTTCGCCGCCTACCGCGGCAAGGTCGTGCTGGTCAACTTCTTCGCGTCCTGGTGTGAGCCCTGCCAGGCCGAGGCGCCGCTGCTGGCCAAAGCTCAGAAGATGCTGAGCGCCCACGACGGCACCGTGCTGGGCGTCGTCTTCCAGAACAGTCCCGACAAGGCCCTTGGCTACCTGCAGAGCTACAAGCTGAGTTACCCCGCCGTGGTCGACCCGGCCGGCAACGTGGCCAACGCCTTCGGCGTGACGGGCGTCCCCGACAGCTATCTCATCAACCGTCAGGGCAAGATCGTCTGGCTGAACCTGTACCAGCTCACGCCGGCGTTCGTGACCAAGACCCTGCCACGGCTGATCGCGCAGTTCGCGTGAGACGCCTACGTCACCTCCTTCTCACGGTCGCGTCCGTTCTGTGGCTGTCCGCCGGCACTGCGCTGGCGACCCAGCATCTCAATGCCTACAGCCTGCAGGGTGACTTCATCTGCGTGTCCTGTCATGAGCCGCTCAACCAGGTCAACTCACCGGAAGCCATCGCCGAGAAGCAGACGCTGAGCTCGCTGGTCGCCAAGGGCCTCGACTACAGCCAGATCAAGACGCAGATGGTGAATATCTACGGCCAGGACGTGCTCGCCAGACCGCCGGCCCACGGGGTCAACCTGCTCATCTACATCCTGCCGCCGCTGGTCCTGGTCGGGGGCCTGGGCCTGTTGGCCTACAACCTGCCGCGCTGGCGCCAGCGTTCCCGGCTCCAGGCGGCTGCCGGGGCGGGGCCCCCCGCCCAATCCGATCGACGCCGAGCGACTCGACCGCGAGCTCGCCGAGTTCGACCGCTAGTCCGCGGCGCCGCCCGATCGGGGCGTTACATCGAGTCCGGGGCCGACACCCCGAGCATCCCCAGCACCAGGGCCAGCAGGTCCCGGGTGGCCGTGGACAGGGCCACCCGGAAGGCCTCTGCGGACGCCGGCTCGGCTCCGGCGACCTTGCAGTCGCGGTAGAAGGCGGTGAACTGCTGGGCCAGCTCCAGGGCGTAGCCGGCCATGCGGTGGGGCGCCCGGCGCTCGGCCGCCTCGGCGATCTCCTCGGGCAGGGCCAGCAGCTTGAGCACCAGCTCGCGCTCTGAGGTGTGCAGCTCCAGTTCGGTGGGCGCGCTCCAGCCCCCGTCGAGCGCCGCGGCGACCCGCGCCTCACCCACCTTCTCGAGCACCGAGGCGATGCGCGCGTGGGCGTACTGGATGTAGTAGACGGGGTTCTCACTCGACTGCGAGCGAGCCAGGTCGAGGTTGAGGTCCAGGGTCCGGTCGTGGGAGCTCTGGAGCATGAAGTAGCGCGTTGCGTCGACCCCGATCTCATCCAGGAGCTCGTCGAGGGTGACGAACTCGCCGCGGCGCTTGGACATGCGCGCCCGCTGGCCGTTCTCCACCAGGTTGACGAACTGCATGATGATCGGCTCGAGCAGGCTGGGATCGTTCCCCAGCTGCGTGAAGGCGGCCTTGAGGCGGGCCACGTAGCCGTGATGGTCGGCGCCGACGGGCAGCAGCTCACGCTCGAAACCGCGCTCGCGCTTGTTGTCCATGTAGGCGACGTCGGCGGCGAAGTAGGTCGGCTCGCCGTCAGAGCGGATGAGCACCCGGTCCTTGTCGTCGCCGAACTCGGTGGTGCGCAGCCAGGTCGCGCCCTCGTGGCGGTAGACGTGCCCGGCGGACTCGAGGCGGACGATCGCCTCCTGCAGCGGGCTGGGGTCACCCGCATGCAGGGTGCGCTCGCTGAAGAAGGTGTCGAAGTGGACCCGGTAGCGCTCCAACGTCGCCTTGATCTGCACGAGCAGCACCTCGACCGCGCGGGCCGCGACGAGGTTGACGTCGACATCGGGGTCGCCGGCCCCCTCGACGGCCTGGGCCAGGTCGGCGATGTAGTCGCCCTGGTAGCCATCCTGGGCCGGCTCCTGGCCCAGGGCCCGGGCGCGGACGGACTCGCCCAGGCGCAGGATCTGGGAGCCGGCGTCATTGAAGTAGTACTCCCGCGAGACGCTGTGGCCGTGGTGGATGAGGATGTTGGCCAGCGTGTCCCCGTAGGCGGCCGCGCGCCCGTTCGCCACGACGGTCGGGCCGGTGGGGTTGGCGGAGACGAACTCGAGGTTGATCCGCTCGGGGTGCTCGGCCCCGCCGGCGGCGAAGCGCTCACCGGCGTTGAGCACGTGGCCGAGGGCGCCGCGGTACCAGTCGTCGGACAGGGTCAGGTTGACGAAGCCCGGTCCGGCGATCTCGACCCCGGCCAGGGCGTCACCCAGCTCGGCGCCGAGCGCCTCGGCGACGCGTGCGGCGATCGCGCGGGGCGGCTCGCCGAGCGCCGGGGCGAGCAGCATCGCCGCGTTGGTGGCGTAGTCGCCCTGCCCGGCGCGCTTGGGCCGCTCCAGGGAGGGGATGGCGCCCGGGGCCCCGGCGTGGGGGCCGCGCACGCTGGCGACCGCCCGGGCCAGGGCGGCGCGCAGCTCAGAGACGGGGTCGATGGTCACGGTGCTCACGCGGAAGCCTTTGTCGATTGGAAGATGTTCTCGAGCGCCTCGAGGCTGTCGGGGGTGCCCAGCGCGATCAGGCGATCGCCGGATCTGATGATCGCATCGGGGGAGGGCTGGGGCTCGAAGTCGCCGTCGGCCCGCTCGAGGGCGACGATGACACTGGCGCCGCGCACCTCGCGGATGCTGGCGCCGATGCCCGCGCAGTCGGGGTAGACGTCGATCTGCTCGACCCGGTAGCCGGAGAACTCCGAGATGGTGCTCACCTGGGGGTGCAGGGCGATGCGGGCCATCTCGGCCCCGGTCGTGGTGTACGGGGAGACGACCCGGTCCGCCCCGGCGCGCAGGAGCTTGGTCTCGGCGTTGGGGTCCGAGGAGCGCGAGACGATCGTGATGTCGTTGCGCAGCTGGCGCGCGCTGAGGGTCACGAAGGTGTTCTCGGCGTCCGAATCCACACAGCTGATCACCGCCGCGGCCGTCCCGATGCCGGCTTGCGTGAGGGTGTCGTCGTCAGAGGCATTGCCCTGTAACCACGTCATCCCGTCGCTCTCGGCGTGGTCGCGCCCCGCGTCACTCTCCTCGATCACCACCACCGAGCGGTTGCGCCGCTGGAGGTCGAGGGCGACCTGGCGTCCCACCCGGCCGTAGCCGCAGACGATGTAGTGGTCGGAGAAGGTGTCGATCGTGCGGCGCATGCGGCGAACCTCGAGGACGCCGCTGAGATGGCCGGAGACGAAGAACTCGGCGACGGTGGCGAAGGCGTAGAAGAGACTACCGATGCCGAGCAGCTCCAGAACGGCGACGATCAGCCGGCCCGCCGTGTTCTGGGGCTGATGTACGGTGCCGAGCGTGGTGACCGTGTCGAGCGTCCAGACGAGGCCGAAGGCGAAGGAGACGTGCTCGACGAGGGAGAAGGCGAGCGCCGCGATCACGCTGAGTCCGACCAGTGCGGTCATCAATGTGCCGAGGCGGCGGGCGAACTGCTTCTCGGTTTCGGCCATCTCAGTAACGCTCCGCGATGCTGGGCAGGGCAAGCAACGCCCTGCCTAGTAGTGGTAGGGCTCGCCGGCAATGATCTTGTGGGCGCGGTAGAGCTGTTCGAGCAGCACCACGCGCGCCAGCTGATGGGGCAGTGTGATGGCTCCCAGGGAGAGGCGGTGGTCGATCCCGCTCAGCCCGGGCGCGCCGAAGGCGCCGCCGATCACGAAACAGAGATCCTGGGCGCTCTGGCGACGCTGCTCGAGGAAGCGGCTGAACCCCGTCGAGTCGAGCGGAGCGCCGTCGATGGCCAGCAGCGAGGTGAAGGCCCGCTCGGGCAGGCGCCGCTGGAGGGCCGCGTCGTCGGCCACCTCGATGACCTCGAGGCGCGTGTAGCGGCTGAGCAGCTTGATGTAGTGCTCGGCGTCGTCGACGAACGGCGACCGCTGCTTGCCCACGGCGACGACGACGATCCGCACGATGGGATACTACGGCGCATGGACGAAAACCCGCCCGAGCGGCACATCAACATCCACTTCGCCCCCGACGTGATGGCGGGCCACTATGCGAACTTCGCGAACGTCAGTCATTCCGACTACGAGTTCACCGTCACCTTCGCGCGCGTCGACCACGAGGTGGAGGAGGAGGAGGTACCCGGCGTCGTGGTGTCACGGATCAACCTCTCACCGAAGTTCATGCGCGAGCTGATCGACGCGATGGAGGACAACTACTCCAAGTGGCTGGCGCGGGAGAACATCAAGAACCTGCCGGAGTTCGGGGGCGGCGCGCCGCAGTAGCCCGCCGGTAGGCCAGCGCGGCCCCGATCCGCTCGGTGATGGGCGGATGGGTCGCCAGCCGCCGGCCTACGGGGCCGGCGGCGGTCACGTCGGCCCGGTTCTGCACGGCGATCCGCCGGAAGAACGAGATCAGCCCGTCCGGGGCGTCCGACAGCGTCAGGCCGAACTGGTCCGTCCGGGCCTCCACCGCGCGTGACAGGGCGGCACCGGCCAGCATCAGCGGCGCGCCGACGGCCCAGGTGGCCAGTGACAGGGCCGGGACCGCTTGCGGCCCGCTCAGCCCACCCGCCCAGGTCTGGGTCAGGCGTTGGATGGCGAAGGTCATGGACGGTGCGCACAGGCTGAGGAACACGAGTTGGCGAGGCACATCGCGGTGGTGGACGTGGCCGAGCTCGTGGGCCACCACGAAGCGGACCTCATCGCGGTCATAGGCGGCGAGCAACGTGTCGAACAGGACCACCCGCTTGGAGGGCCCGAGGCCGCTGACATAGGCGTTGACCGAGGTGGTGCGGCGGCTCGCGTCGACTGAGTAGACCTCTCCCACCTGCACGCCGGCCGCGTTGGCGAGGGCCAGGACGTCACGCCGCGTGTCGCCCTCGGGCAGCGGGTCGAACCTGTTGAATATCGGGTCCATCAGCACGGGCCCGAGCGTCGCGGCGGTGGCGGCGACCCCGACGATCCCCGCGCTCGCATAAGCCCACCAGCGCTCACCGGTCCGGCTGGCCAGCGTGCTGGAACCCCCCAGGAGGGCAGCGGTGAGCGTGGCCTCGATGGAGGTCGCCTTGAGCCGGTCGACCGCCCAGCTCGACCAGGCGTCGGTGGCCAGGCCGGCGCGCAGGGAGCGTCGGCGCGAGACCGCGCTCAGCGGGAGGGTCAGGAGGGCGCTGCCGAGGGCGAGCGCCACGCCGGCGCCGGCGGCCCCGGCCGCGTCGGCGGGGGCTGGATGAGCGGCCAGCCATGCGGGAACGGTCGGGCCCAGCACCTGTCGGCGGGCGCGTTGACGGCCGCGTGCACGGGCGGTCCGGCGGACGGGTGGGCGGGCCACCCACGCCGCAGCCGCGCCGAGGGCGCCCAGTTCGAGCCCGCTGCGGGCTAGGCCGAGCGCCAGCTGGGGCCGGGCATAGCGTCGCCCGGCGGTGATCTCCTCCGCGCTGAAGTAGTCCGCGGCGGCGACGGGCTCGGGGGCGGGCAGCGGCTCTCGGGGCGCCAGCACATGGCCCGCCGCGTAGGCGGAGACCCCGGCCGCGCCGAGGGCGGCGGCGAGGCTGGCGCGATCCGTCAGCTTCACCGGCCAGACTGTAGAGGTGTCGATCGCCATCGTCTCAGACGTCCACGCCAACCGTCACGCCTTCGAGGCCGTCCTGGCCGACATCGCGGCGGTGGGCCCCGAGCGCATCTGGTGCCTGGGCGATCTGGTGGGCTACGGCGCCGATCCGGACGCCTGCGTGGCCATCGCCCGTGAGCGCTGTGAGCTCAACCTGGCGGGGAACCATGACCTGGCGGTCACCGGCGCGCTGCCGGTCGAGGACTTCTCCGCCTGGGCCCATGCCGCCACCTCATGGACCCAGGCGACCATCCGCCCTGAGACCCTGGCCTTCCTCGAACAGCTGGTGCCCAGCGACCACCGTGAGGGCCTGGGCCTGTTCCACGCCAGCCCCCGGGACCCGGTGTGGGAGTACGTGCTGTCGGCCCAGCAGGCCGCCGGGTGCCTCGACGCCCAGGCGGACCGGATCTGCCTGATCGGGCACTCCCATGTGGCGCTGTCCTTCTCGCGGGAACCCGGTGGGTTGACCGCGGGTCAGACGCGGGCCGGCGGGACCCGTCTGGAACTGGCCAGCGGCGAGTGGCTGCTCAACCCCGGCAGCGTCGGCCAGCCGCGGGACGGCGACCCCCGGGCCGCCTGGATGGAGTACGACCTCGCGGCCCAGGCCGCGACCTATCACCGGGTGGAGTACGACGTCGAGGCCGCCGGCGCGGCGATCCGCGCCGCCGGTCTGCCCGAGGGACTCGCCGAGCGCCTCCGCTACGGTCAATGACGCTCCTGTCCGCCCCGTCGCTCCTCCTGAAACTCATAGAAATCCAGCCCAAACAGCCTCTAAAGTCGCGAGCGATGCGCATCGCCAGTCGGGTAGGACTCCTCGTCGGTTCACTCGGCGTGGTCGGCCTCCTCGGCGGCTGTGGTTCGACCGGCAGGGCGCTGCTCACCCAAGGGGCGGCGACGCAACTCAGTTCGGAGCTCAATCAGGCCTCCACCGCGCTGGGCGCCTACAACTGCGAGGTCGCCTACACGGCGCTGACCAACTTCAGCAATGACGTCAATCAGCTGACCGGCGTCAACGCGACCCTGGTCCAGATGCTCAGCCAGGGCGCCAGTAGGATCACCTCGCTGGCCAACCAGCGCTGCCCGAGCGGGGTCAGCTCCGACACCGGCACGCGCACCACGAGCTCGGGGACGACGACGACCAGCCCCAGCACCACCACCACGACCCCCACCACCGTGACGACGACCGGGACCACCACGAGCACGCCCAGCGACACGAGCACCGGCACGGGTGGCGCGGCCCCCACCACGCCGACCACCACTTCGGTGCCCAGTGTGTCGACGGTGACCTCGACCCCGACGCCGCCGGCCACCACGCCTGACAGCGGTGGAGCCGGGCTCAACACCGGCGCCGCGGGGAGCGCTGGCGCGGGCGGGGGCGCCGCGGGCGGGACCGGTATCGGCGGGGGGAACGGACAATGAACCCCCAGAGCGAGCCGATCGCCGGTCGCTACCGGATCGAGGGCCGTCTGGGAGTCGGCGGGATGTCCACGGTGATGCTCGCCTTTGATCAGCGTCTGGAGCGCTACGTCGCGTTGAAGCTGCTGGCCGAACATCTGGCCGACGACCCGACCTTCGTGTCGCGCTTCCGCCGCGAGGCGCTGGCGGCGGCGCGCCTGATCCATCCCAACATCGTCCAGGTGTACGACTTCGGCCTCGACCGGGCCAGCCACCAGCACTTCATCGTCATGGAGCACGTCTCGGGTCACTCCTGCGCCGAGCTGCTGCGTGATCGCGGTCACCTCGACGTCAGCCAGGTGATCGACATCGTCGGCCAGGCCTGCCGCGGCCTCGACTACGCGCACCGCAACGGCGTGGTCCACCGTGATGTCAAGCCCGGCAACCTGCTGGTCTCGGATTCCGCGGTGACCAAGTTGGCGGACTTCGGGATCGCCCGGGCGGCCAACCAATCGTCGATCACCCAGGTCGGCTCGGTGCTCGGGACCGCGGCATACCTGGCCCCCGAGCAGGCCCGGGGTGAGGTGGCCGGACCCCGCGCGGATCTGTATTCCCTGGGGGTGGTCACCTACCAGCTGCTGTCGGGCCGACTGCCCTATGAGGCGGCCTCGCTGGCCGAACTGGCGCTCAAGCAGCAGCGTGAGCTGCCGACACCGCTGATCCAGCTCAGCCCCGAGGTGCCGCTGGAGCTGGCCGAGGCGGTGGGCATCGCCATCTCCATCGATCCCGAGGACCGCCCCGCCGACGCCGCGGAGCTGGGCGAGATGCTGCGTGACGGCGCCAAGGGCGTCTCGCCCTATGACGATGCGCCCACCCGCCCGGCGACCGCCCAGACGCGCGCCCTGCCCCGACGCGGGCCGGAGCCGACCCGGCGGCCGGTGGCGGCCCCGCGCGGGAC
>CAZZVR010000039.1:0-21742 GCA_964657595.1 Burkholderia sp. PAMC 26561
CGGCTCGGCGCCCGGCGGCTGAGCGCCCGGCGGCTCGGTGGCTAGTTGCGGGCGCTGCCGAGGCCGTGCATGCGATCACGGATCTCGGGCGGGTTCTCGATGATCTGGGAGAAGCGCACGACCGTCACCAGGTCGTCCATGGCCACCGTGCGCCCGTAGATCTGCTGGAGGAAGTGGACCATCTCATCGACGCGGCGGAACTCCGGGTTGTCGTGCTCGATGTCACGTGGGGAGAGATCCTGGACGCGCTTGACCTCGACCTGGTCGATCACCGCCTGGAAGATCTTCTCCCGCGGGGAGTGCTGGTAACCGATGGTGACGATGACCGCGTCGTTCTTGCGGTACTTGTGGGACTTATCGCCGAGGCGGATGGTCGCCGTCTTGCGACCGCGCCGCAATTGGTCGGCGAAGACCGAGGAGTAGAAGTTCAGGACGCGCACCGGCGCGACATTACACGTCCGCTCAGATCGCGGGTCCGTTCCGAGCGCCCGGTCAGGCCTGTGGCACGTCGGACCGACCGCGGACCCGGTCCCGCGCGCGGGTCACCATCTCGCGCTCACCGTCGTAGGAGAGCTCGCGGATCGCCTGATCGAAGGGCATCCACTTGGCCTCCTCCATCTCGTGATCATGGTCAGCGGGGTCCCCGCTCTCATACCGGATGAGGAAGAAGGTCACCTGCTTGAGCCGCCGGCGGCCCTTGCGATCGTAGGCGTAGGTCACGTCACCGAGGTGGTCGGTCATCTCACCCGCGACGCCGGCCTCCTCCCGGACCTCCCGCGCGGCCGCCTGCTCGAGGGTCTCGCCCTTCTCCGGGTGTCCCTTGGGGAGGCCGAGGACCCGGCGACCGTCACCGCCGCGCTTGACCGGGACCACCACCACGATCTCGTCGCCGCGGTAGACGACTCCGCCGGCGGAGTGTTCCTCGGGCTGGGCCATGCGCCCTGAGGCTAGTGCAGGGTCGCCCCCGACGCGGCTACAGAGCGCGCGCGAGTCCGACGGCGACACACAGCAGCACGCAGAACAGCACGTGGATCTGGGCCGTGCGCCCCGTCAGCTCGTCGAGGGCGCCGTCCCCGGGCGCGCCGGCTCCCAGCACCTCGCGACCCCGGGCGATGAGCATGGGCACGACGAGCAGCGGGAGCAGGATCCAGGCGTTGAACAGCCCAGTCAGCCACAGCGCGAGCTGGACCGGGACCACGGCGAGCAGGGTGAGGGCATACAGGCGCTGGGCCCGGTCAAAGCCGAGACGCACCGCCACCGTGTGCAGACCCGCCGCGCCGTCGTCCACGATGTCCTCGAGGTTGTTGGCCGACAGCACCGCGGCGATCAGCAGACCTGGGCCGAGGCCGAGCCAGAAGGCGCCGGCCGCGAAGGCGTCGCCGGTGACCGCGGTGTAGGCGCCCTGGGTGATCAGCGGGCCCATCAGCAGCACGATCGCCGGCTCCCCCAGGCCGGCGTACTTGTACGGCCACGGTCCGGCGGTGTAGAGCAGGCCGCCGAGGATCCCGATGATGCCGATGACCAGCAGCGCCGGGCCCTGGAAGACGCAGATCACGACGCCGAGGAGGAACGCGACGATGAAGCAGGCGCCGTAGAGGCGGCGGCCCTCCTGGGTGGTGAGCAGGCCGGTGTTGAACACGCGCGAGTTGCGCAGCTTGTCGGGGCCGTCGACCCCGCGGGCGGCATCCTCGACATCGTTGGAGGCGTTGGTGCCGGCGTGCAGGAACAGGATGGCGACGAGCGCGAGGCCGAGCAGGCCCCAGCTGGCGCGGCCGGAGTTGATGGCGATCAGCCCCCCGGCGAGGCACGGCAGGACCGAGGTGAGCAGGGCCGCCGGCCGGGTGGCGCGGACCCATAGCGTGAGCCGTCCAGGTCGCGGCACGGGCGACGGCAGGCTGGTGGCAACGTCGTTCATCGTCTCCTCGACGTCATTCTCCCAGTTTCAGCGCCGGCGATCCGCCAAGCTTGACCCATGCTGCGTCGCTACCGCGCGCTGGGGTCAGACCTGCCCTTCAGCGACCTGCGCCGAGCCCACGGGGTGGGAATGGAGGGGTACTTCTGGCGTTTCTCCCATCCCGGCACCGGGCGGGTCGTGGTCGCGCTGTGTGGCGTGTGTCGCGATGCCCGGGGCGCCAGCTGGGCCACGGTGGCCCTGGCGGGCCACCCCGGCGGCTTCCTCCGCCAGGCCGACGTCCCGCGGGCGGGGGCGGCCACCGACCGGTTCGCGGTGTGGGCCGGTCCGACGGCGGACGCGCGCCTCAACGCCGATGCGGGCGGGCTCAGCGTGGCGCTCGGGCCCGACGCCCGACTCGAAGTGGCGTTGACCGAGCGGCGCGAGTGGACCCGTCCGGGGCTGGGCGGGGTGGGGGTCGCCCAGCTCGTGCCCGGGCTCGGGCAGTACTGGCACCCCTACCTGTTCGACGCCGCGGTGAGCGGCGTCGCGGTGCTCGGCGGCGCGCCGCTGTCACTCGATGGCTGGCAGGTGTACGCCGAGCGCAACTGGGGCGCCGGTGGATTCCCCCCGCGCTGGTGGTGGGGTCAGGCCCAGGGCTTCGCGCGTCGCGACGTGTGCGTCGCCTTCGCGGGGGGCGACGTGGTGATCGGCCCGGCGCAGCTGGCGGCGACCAGTGTCGTGGTGCGACTGGGCGACCAGGTGGTGCGCCTCGGCAACCCCGTGCTGGCTCCGGTGCACGTGCACGCCGACGGCTCGCGGTGGCGGCTGCGCGGCCGCGGGCCCCTCTGGAGCGTGGAACTGGACGGTGACGGCGCGGGCCAGCGCGCCCATGTACTTCCGGTCCCCCGACCACTCGAGCGCGCCAGCGTCCCCGGCGCCCACGAGCACCTCGGCGCCCGGCTGTCGCTGGTGGTGCGCCACCGCGGTCAGGTCGCCTTCGCCGGGGAGTCGACGGTGGCGGGGTTGGAGGTCGGAGGGTCGGGGGTGGATGACGCCGCGGGGCGTCAGTAGACGTAGCGGTCCAGCGCCTCGGCGTCGTGCACCACGAGCTTGCCGCGACCCTGGGTGATGATGCCGGCCCGCTCGAGCACGGCGAGGAACCGCGAGGCCGACTCCCGTGAGGAGCCGGCCATCTGGGCGAGGTCGGCCTGGGTGGAGGTGATGAGCACATCGCCCTCGGGCGCTCCGTCGGTCCGCGCGGCGGCGACCATCTGGGCCAGCACGGCCGCGACGCGGCTCTGGACGGTCTGAAAGGACTGCCGGGCGAGCCGCTCGTTGGTATCGCGCAGGCGCTGGGCCAGCGCGGCGATGAGCTTGACCGCGATCTCGGGGTGCTCGCGCATCAGCCGGCGCATGTCGCCGCCGAGGATGGCGATGACCTCGGTGACCGCCAGGGTCTCGACGGTGGCCGAGCGCCGCTCGTTGTCGAACATGGCCAGCTCACCGAAGATGTCGCCAGGGCCGAAGTTGGCCAGGGTGATCGAGCGGCCGTCGGTGTGGGCGCGGATCGCCCGGGCCTTGCCCGAGCGCACGATGTAACAGGTGTTCGACTCATCGCCCTCGCGGAACACCACCTCGGCGGCGGCGAAGCGCCGCGGCACCGCGACATCGGCGACCCGACCGAGGTCATCCTCGGCGAGAGTGGAGAAGACGGGCACCCGGCGCAGCAGCGCCACGGTGTCCTCGCTACGCGCAGCCACGGGCATCTGTGACATGGATACCACACGGGGCTGGCGCCGCGTGGCAGTAGCTCTCCGCGGTGATCAGTCGGTGTCGAGGGCTCGCTCGCGTTCGTGACGACGCCACCCCGAGCGGACAGCGGCGAGCAGCGCCACCAGCCCAGCCAGGGGAATGAGCACCGCCAGGACGATGAGGGCGGCCCCGGCGCTGACCTTGAGCACGTCCAGGGCGTCGTGGACGGCCCGGCGGAGCGTGAACCCGGACCGAGCCTGTGCTGGCGCCGGCGCGGCCGAGTTCGCGGCCGAGATCGTCACGCTGACCGCACTGAAGGAGATCTGACCCTGGAGCCGGTTGATCGCCGCCTCATCCCGGGCGATCGCCGCCTCGGCGTGGCTGATCTGCTGCTTGAGGCTGTCGATCGCCGTCGCGGTGCTCGCCGCCTGGAGCTGGGTGAGCAGTGACTGGCGCAGCGTCTTGGCATCGGCCAGCCGGCGCCGGTCATCGAGGTACTGGCTGTTCACGTCCGAGCTCGACGCCGAGCTCGAGGCGACCTGGGCGTCGTGCAGTTGCGCCAGGCGCGACAGCGTCGCGGCCAGGTTCGCCGTGGGGATCGACAGGGTGAAACTGGCGTAGGCGCCGCTGCCGCTGCTGACCTGAGAGTGCTTGACGATGCCCCGCTCGGTCCCGACGACGTCGAACAGCTCCTGGGCGACGGTGCCGATGCGGCGGGCGGGGGCGGTCAGCGACAGCTGAGAGGACTGCACCACCCGGCGGCCGTTGGATCGGGGGGTGGGTATGGAGGCACCCGAGGACGCGCTCGACCCGGACGCGGCCTTGGACCCGGACCCAGCCGTGGACCCTGCCGACGCGCTCGACCCGGCGGCCGAGGCGCCACTCGCCGAATGCGCGGGCGCCGACGCGGCCGACGTCGCCGCCGCGGATGAGCTGACATGTGCCGAGTCGGGCTGCAGCGGGCCGTTGCTGGAGCCCCCACCGCCCTGGGGGAGGACGACCACCAGTACCGCGATGATCGCCGCCAGCGCCAGCCCGGCCCCCAAGGCCGGGCGCAGGAACCACGGTCGGCGCGCCTCGCCCCGGGGCCGAGGTGCAGGACGCAGGGCGGCCAGGCGGCGCTCGAGCGTCGCCGCGCCCCCCGGTGACAGCTCCGGCCGAACGTCGGCCAGCAGCAGGGCCAGCTCGGCCAGGTCCGCGTACTGGGGATCGACTGGCTCACCGGCCAGCGCGGCGTCGATCGCCTCGAGGTCGAGCCGCGTCGACTCAGACAGTGGCATTGACAGCGCTCCTCAGCTTGGTGATCGCCCGGTGCAGCAGGGTGCCCGCGTTGGACTCCGACACGCCGATGACCGCCGCGATCTCGGCGTGATTGAGGCCGACGTGGAACTTGAGCGCGATCAGCTCGCGATCCCGGGCGGGGAGCTGGGAGAGGGCGGCGCGGACCGCGGTGCGCCGCAGCAGCACCTCGCCGTCGTCATCGACGTCGGCCTGAGTTTCGACCTCGGCGGGTTCCACCACCAGGCTGGCCTGGCGCCGGCGGCGGCGCAGCTCGTCCAGAGCGGCGTTCCGCGCGATGCCGAACAACCAGGCGCGCTGGACGCCCCGTTGCGCGTCGAAGCTCGCCCGCCGGCGGTAGGCGCGCTCGAACGCGACCGCGGTCACGTCCTCGGCCGCGGCGCGGTCACGCAGCAGGCTCAACGCGTAGGCGTAGACGTCATCGCGACTGCTGCGGTACAGCGCCTCGAGCGCCGGCCAATCCCCGGAATGGCTCCTCACACCACAACTACGATCGAGCTGAGCCGTTCATCACAGCGGATATGTTCGGACTGATGAGAGCCGCCCACAAGCGCATGCTGCGCGGGCTGGCCTGCGCGGGCCTGATGGCGGCCCTGCTCGCCGCCCCGGCGGCCCTGGCCAGCACCGCTGCACCGACCCCGGCGCAGATCCGGACCGCGATCCGCCAGGCCAGCCACGCCAGGACACTGTGGGCGACGATCAACACCTGCAGGGCTCACTCCGTGGGCATCCGGGGCGAGATGCCCGCCCTGGGGTTTCCCGCCCATCTGCTGATGGTGGTGAGGCTGGAGGAGTTCTCAGCGACCGCGCACCGCTACGTCCCCATCACCGGTCGCTGGAAGCTGGGTGGGCAGGCCTTCACCGGCGGCTCGGTGGTCCAGGAGGGCCTGCGCCTGAGGTTCGCCAGCGCCGTCACGCTGATGGCCAGAATCGACTTCGAGTGGTTCCGCGACGGCAAGCTGCTGGGCTCCGTCACGCGCACCACCACCGCGGGGCACCGGGACGCGCACGGCGTCCCAGCCGGCTACAGCGTGGGCACCTGCTCGTTGCGCTGAGCGCGCCTCAACGCGGCTCGGGCGTCATGAACGCCAGAGCCGGCCCGATCTCCGGGGTGCCCGTCAGCGCGGCGATCCGCCGGCCCGGCTGTACCGCCGGACGGATCTCCGACAGCCGCTCGCCGAGCCGCTCGGCGAGGTTCTCCAGGCTGATGACGACCACGACCAATCCCCAGAAGCTCGAGTCGCTGGTGGCACCGGTGTTGGCCGTCGGCTGGGTGCGGGCGACGACGCCCGCTGCCTCCGCACCGGCCCCGTCCTCGGGCAGCTGGACCAACTCGAGGATGGCCGGACCGAGCCGGCGAAAGCCCTGGCGACCCCGGCCGATGTCCTGGGTCCGCTTCAGTTCGACCCCGGCCCGGGCCAGGGCGGCGGCGGTCCGCGAGAAGTCGGGGGTGCTCACGACGATGTGATCGAGCCCGGTGGCACCGTTGGGATGGGTCACGAACGGGGGCGGCCGCAGCGTGCGCGGGACCGGAGTCGGTAGACCGTCGATGGAGCCCATCGCGTTGACGCGACGCAGGGACCAGGAGACGATGCCCTGTCCGCCCTTGGCCCCGAGGCGCAGGCGCACGCCCCCGAGGTCGAGGTTGTTGTCCTCGTCGATGTCGAACCCGAGCGCGGCCCAGGCCTCGGGGGGATCGGCGATCGCCAGTTCGGCGAGCTCCGGCTCACGGGCCTCACGGAAGAGTTCCGGGTCGATGGTGTGGGATTCGGTGATCTCGGTTTCAATCACGGTTCCGACATGATCGCTCCTCAGCGCCCCGGGCGTGTTAACCGTTGGGATCAATCGGCCAGCGCGAGCTGACGCGCCCGGCTGAACACGGCGTCGAGCATCGGCTCGGTGAGCCGGCCGGTGAAGGTGTTCTGCTGGGAGACGTGGTAGCTGCCGAGCAGCGTCAGACCAGCTCCCGGCCCCGAGGCCAGGACGGTCTCGGCACCGTGGCCGAACCGGGTCCAGGGTCGCGGCGCCTCGAGAATCCGCAGAGCGGCGTCCCAGGCAAAGCCGCCGAGACAGACGATCACCCGCCGGTTGACCAGCAGCTCCAGCTCGGGCACGAGCCAGTGTGATCCGCAGGTGTCGCGCTCCGTCGGCGAGGGCCGGTTGGCCGGCGGAGCACAGCGCACCGCGGCGGTGACCCAGCAGTCGCTGAGCGCGAGGCCATCGTCGGCGGCGACCGACTCGGCCTGGTTGGCCAAGCCGGCCCGGTGCAGCGCCGCGAACAGCCAGTCCCCGGAGCGGTCGCCGGTGAAGATGCGTCCGGTGCGGTTGCCGCCGTGGGCGGCCGGCGCCAGGCCCAGCACCACGACCCGCGCCGCCGGGTCGCCGAAGGACCGCACGGGCCGGCCCCAGTACGTCTGGTCGCGGAACGCGGCGCGCTTGGTGACCGCCACCTCCTCACGCCACTCCACCAGCCGCGGACACAGACGGCAGGTGGTCGTCTCCTGGACCAGCGCGTTCAGCGCCGCCGCCTCCCCGCCGGACGGGCTCAGCGGCCCAGGACCTGGTATTTGGCCTCGGTCTGCGCCTTCTGGGGCCGCCACCAGTCCGCGTGGTCGCGGTACCAGGCGATCGTGGCGGCCAGGCCGGCCTCGAAGTCCTCGTAGTGGGGGCGCCAACCGAGCTCATCCCGGAGCCGGGTCGCGTCGATCGCGTAGCGCATGTCGTGGCCGGGCCGGTCATTGACCCACTCGAAGTCGTCGACCTCGCGGTCCATCAGACTGAGGATCAGGCGGATCGTGTCGAGGTTGTTGCGCTCGCCCGCGGCTCCGATCAGATACGTCTCCCCGACCGTCCCGCGCTCGAGGATGGCCAGTACGCCGGAGGAGTGATCCTCGGCGTGGATCCAGTCGCGCACGTTCTCACCCCTGCCGTAGAGCTTGGGGCGGCGCCCCTCGAGGATCTCGGTGATCTGGCGCGGAATGAACTTCTCCACGTGCTGGTAGGGCCCGTAGTTGTTCGAGCAGTTCGACAACGTCACCGCCACCCCGAAGGACCGAGCCCACGCTCGCACCAGCATGTCCGAACCCGCCTTGGTGGCGGAGTACGGCGAGGACGGGTTGTAGGCCGTCTCAGGCGTGAACTTGGCGGGATCGTCGAGCTCCAGGTCCCCGTACACCTCGTCGGTGGAGATGTGGTGCAGGCGGATGCCGTGGCGGCGGACCGCCTCGAGGATGGTGTAGGTGCCGATCAGGTTCGTCTGCACGAACGGCCACGGGGAGTGCAGCGAGTTGTCGTTGTGGGACTCGGCCGCGAAGTGCACCACCGCGTCGACTCCCGCCAGCGCCGCGTCCAGCGCGGCCGGGTCACAGATGTCGGCCTGGATCAGGGACACCCGGTCCAGCCCGGCGACGTTGGCGGCATCCCCCGCGTAGGTGAGCAGGTCATAGACCACGAGCTCCCAGTCTGGCCGCTCCCGGTGGACGTAGCGCACGAAGTTCGAGCCGATGAACCCGGCTCCACCGGTGACGAGAATCCGCATCAGCGCCGCGCCCCCCCAGCCGCGATGAAAGCCTCCAGGCCGAGCCGCCAGGACGGCAGCACCGGCACCTCGGGACGTTCACTCGCGAGGGCCGAGTTTGCCGGCCGTGGGGCCGGCAACGGATAGTCCGCGGTGGTGCACGGCGTCACGCGGGCCCAGGCGCTCGCGTCCACCCGAGCGCCATCCCCCTCAGATCCCCGGGCCTCCCAGGCCTGGGTCTCGGCCAGGATGGCGCTGGCGAAACCGAACCAGCTCGTCGGCTCGGCTGCGGCGACATGCACGACTCCCACGGTGGTCCGCGCCTCGGCCAGGGACAGCAGGGCCGCCGCCAGGTGCGGTGTGTAGGTCGGGCACCCCACCTGGTCGTCGACGACCTTCAGCTCTGGACGCGACCGCGCGGCCCGCAGGATCGTCGCCGGAAAGCACGGACCGCCGGTCCCGAACAACCACGAGCTCCGCACGATCGTGTGGGACTGCGGCGCCGCCTGAGCCACCGCCTGCTCGCCCGCCAGCTTGGAGCGCCCATAGACCGACTGGGGGCCGGTCGGATCGGACTCCACGTACGCACCCGAGGTCTTGGTGCCGTCAAAGACGTAATCGGTCGAGACGTGCGTCACCCAGGCGCCGTGAGCGGCGCCAGCCTGGGCCAGCACCCCCGGGCCGTCCCCGTTCACTCCCATCGCGGCCGCGACATCCTCCTGCGCCCGATCGACCTGCGTGTAGGCCGCGCAATTGATCACCACATCCGGGCGCGCAGCCCCGACCGCCGCTTCCACCGCCGTGGCGTCGCAGATGTCCAGGTCCGCGCGGGACAACGCGAGCACCGCATGCCCCGCCCGCGCCGCGGCCACCTGGACGTCCGTACCGAGCATCCCGGCTGCACCTGTGATGAGAACTCGCATCAGAAGACCCCGCCACAGCGTAATCTCCCGAGCGCCGCGGCGCCCGCCGCGTACCAGGGGAAACGTGTCGTCATTGCGCATCATCATCGGCTGGGCTTGCGCCGCGCTCGTCGTGGGCGTGCTCCTGGCGCTCGTTCCCGTCAGCGCATCCGCCGCCAGCGCCGGTGACCTGTGCCTGTACGGATCGGACGCCAGCACCGATACCGGCGACACGATGATGCCGGGCACCAGCCCCGCGATCACCGAGCTCTCCGGCGGCAACGCGGAGGTGGCGTTCCAGAGCTCAGCCGGGCAGCTGAGCACCGACATCGACACCACCGGGGCCCTCGACGCCACCGGGTATGGCATGGACCCGGCGACCAGCCCCGCCATCTCTGCGGCCTCCGGCACGGTGGCGGTCGCCTTCGCCGCCTCGGGATCAGACCAGCTGTGGGTGGGAAACGGCGCCACCGAGTCCTCGACCGGTCAGGTCATCGCAGCCGGCACCAGTCCCGCCGTCGCGGTCACCGGGGCCAACACGAGCGAGTACGCCTACATCAACCCGAGCACCGACCTCGAGGTCGGCGACGGAGCCACCTGGAGCAACACCAGGCTGGGTGCCGACACCGGCTCGAGCCCCAGCATCGCCGCGTTGAAGGGCGGCGGCTGGGAGGCCGCCTTCCAGGCCAACAGCGGCGCACTATGGGAGTACGCCAGCAGCGGCACCGGCACCAACACGACCCAGGGAATGCACCCGGGCACCAGCCCGCGGGTCGCCGGGCTCGGGACAAGCGGGCAGTTCGAGATCGGCTTTGAGGCCAACAGCAACCTTCTGTACACCTGGGGCAACGCGGGCAACGCCAACACCGGCAAGGCGATGACCGCCGCCACCAGCCCGGCGATCACCGCGATCGGCGCCAGCGGATATCAGATGGCGTATGCGGGCAGCAACGGCGACCTGTGGGTGTACGGCGACGACGGCCTGGTCGACACCGGCCACGCCATGGCGCCGGGCACCAGCCCGGCGATCACCGCGACCGCGGCGGGTTACGAGGTCGCCTACCAATGCGCGCCACCGGTGGCCGCGGCGACCACGGCGACCGCGACTGTCACCTCGACCACTCCGGCTCCGCCGACCCCGAGCACCACCACCCCGGTGACCTCGACCACCCCGACCAGCCCCCCGGCGCCGACCCGGTCGAAGTCCGCGCCGCGGCTCGATGCCCACCTGGGGATCAAGGTCGCCTGGCGTGACCATCGCACCCACGTCTACGACATCCGGGTGACGAAGCACCTGCCGCGGGGCGCGGTGATCACCTTCAGATGCGAGGGGACGCGGCGGTACCGCTGCCCGAAGCTCGGCAAGCTACCCAGACGCAAACGCACCCTCGCCAGGGAGCTGGCCGTGGTCGCCGGACGGACCTTCGCACACAACGACGTGCTGGTGATCACCATCGCGGCCCCGCACTACAGCACCGAGATCGTCTCCATGCGCATGTCCGGCACCGGCGAACCGAGGTACAGACGCACCTGGAAATAGGTCAGGGGCGCGCGTCGACGCGGCGCCTACAGTCTTGTCCCACTGGCCAACCCCGGGCCGGGTGGATTGTCCCCACGAGGGTGGATAGGTCATGACGCAGGTCAATAGTGTGTGGTCACAGATGACGGAGCCTCACCCCATAGACGGCTACAGCGTGCCCGGCGGATCGCTCGATGAGCTGCTGCAGAACGACGGCACCGCGCGTCCCCACGTCGAGAGCCTGATCGCGTCGCTGCAGCGACTCGGACCCGAGGCGCTGACCGCCGCGGGCCAGCGGCGTGACTCGATCTTCATGCAGCAGGGCATCACCTTCGAGGTCTACTCCGACGACGGCACCCGCCGTGACCGCCCCTTCCCGCTCGACCTCGTGCCCCGCGTGCTCACCTCGAACGAGTGGACCGTGATCAAGCGTGGCCTGGCCCAGCGGATCCGTGCGCTCAACGCCTTCGTCGACGACGTCTACCACGCCCGGGAGATCGTGCGGGCGGGCATCGTGCCGTGGTCGCTGATCGTCAGCCGGCCGTCGTTCGCGCGGCCGGTGCACGGCATCCGCGCGCCCGGCGGCGTCTACACCCACGTGTCGGGCTGTGACCTGGTGCGCGGTGGCGACGGCATCTGGCGCGTGCTGGAGGACAACGTGCGCACCCCCTCGGGCATCTCCTACGTGCTGGAGAACCGGATCGCCATGACGCGCCTCATGCCCGAGCTGTTCGCGGGTCACCGCGTGCGCCCGGTCAGCCATTACCCGAGCCTGCTGCTCGAGGCACTCAAGGCCGTCGCGCCGAACGTGGATTCCGAGCCCACCGTGGTGGTCTGGACGCCCGGCAGCCTCAACTCCGCCTACTTCGAGCATGCGTTCCTGGCCCGCGAGATGGGGATCGAGCTCGTCGAGGCATCCGACCTGGTCGTGCGTGACTCGACCGTGTACATGCGCACCACCGCCGGACTCCAGCGGGTGCACACGATCTACCGCCGGCTCGACGATGACTTCATCGACCCGCTCGAGTTCCGGCCCGACTCGATGCTCGGGGTGCCCGGGCTGATCCGGGCCTACCGTGCCGGGACCGTGGCGATCGCCAACGCGGTCGGCACCGGCGTGGCCGACGACAAGGCGATCTACCACTTCGTGCCCGAGATGGTCCGCTTCTACCTCGGCGAGGAGCCGATCCTCGAGAACGTCCAGACCTACTTCGTCCAGGACGACACGACGCGCCGGATGGTCCAGGATCGACTGGCCGAGCTCGTGGTGAAGCCGACCTCGGAGTCCGGGGGCAAGGGCGTGTTCATCGGACCCAGCGCCTCAGCCGCCGAGATCGAGGAGCAGCGGCGCATCATCGAGGCCGAGCCCGAGCGCTACATCGCCCAGGAACTCGTGCACCTCTCGACGGTGCCGACCGAGGTGGGCGGGCGCCTGTCTCCCCGCCACGTCGACCTGCGGCCCTTCGCCGTGTTCGGCGATGAGATCCGCATCGTGCCCGGCGGCCTGACCCGCGTGGCCCTGCGCGAGGGGTCGATGATCGTCAACTCCTCCCAGGGCGGGGGATCCAAGGACACCTGGGTCCTCGACGACGGCGACCTGTCCGAGCTCACCCCCGGGATGGTGCCGCCGCGTCAGCCCCCGCGCCTGCCGGACATCCGCTACGGCGGCTGGCACGGCCAGGCTCAACAGCAGCAGCAGCAGGACGGCCAGAGCCAGAGCCAGAGCCAGACATGATGCTCGCCCGGATCGCCCAGGAGCTGTTCTGGCTCGGCCGTGACCTGACGCGGGCCGAGCAGACCGCCCGCATGCTGGACGGCGCCTTCCACGCCGACGTGGTCGGCGCCGAGTCGCGCGGCATCGCGCTGTCCTGGGAGGGCGTGCTGGCGGTGATCGGCGCCAAGCCGCCCGCCCCGGGTGAGGAGACCGAGGACGAGCCCGCCCGGGTGACCGTCACCCCCGTCTTCCTCGGGCGCGCCGAGATCGCGCCGCTGCTCACCCTCGACACGTCGAATCCCTCCTCGGTCGTCTCCTGCGTCTACCGGGCTCGCGAGCGTGCGCGCACCCTGCGCGACGTGATCTCGACCGAGATGTGGGAGGCGCTCAACGGCTTCTACCTGTCCCTGGGCCGCTATGACCTCCAGGCGGCGCTGGCCACCGGCCCCTACTCCGTCTATCAGGAGGTGAAGGAGCGCTGCGCGCTGTTCTGGGGACTGTCGGAACGCACCATGCTGCTGGATGAGGGCAGTGCCTTCCTCGAGGCCGGGGGGCGGATCGAGAGCGCCGACATGGTGCTGCGCATGCTGCGGGTGTCGGTGCCCGAGGAGCTCACCCGGGCGGCCAGTCCCGAGGAGGACGCCGAGGCCCACCAGGGGGAGGCCCTGGCCCTGCTCCAGGCGGTCGGCGGTTTCCAGGCCTACCGTCGCGCCGTGCGCTCCACCCCCGAGCTGCGCCGCGTGGTCCGCTTCCTGCTGTATCAGCAGACCTACCCGGGCTCGGTCGCCTCGTCCCTGGATTCGCTGCGCGAGTCGCTGGAGATCGCCGACGCGGTGCCCCGCAACGCCCAGCCGGTGCTGCGCCTGGGACGCCTGATCGCCGACCTCGAGCTGCAACGCCGGACGCCGGAGGGCTTCAATGCCCTGGGGGATCTCCTCGCCCAGGTGCAGGCCGAGCTCGAACTGATCGACCACGCCATCGACGAGCGCTATTTCGCCGTCGCGGCCGTCGCCGCGGTGCACGTCTGATGCCCGAGCGTCGGCGCGACACCACCTTCGCCATCCGCTTCGTGACGCGGTACGCCTACGACTCCGAGGTCGGCGACAACATGAACGCGTTGCGGGTCCGCCCGGCGGCGAACGGCCGCCAGCGCGTCGACGAATTCTCGGTCCGCCTGAACCCCGAGGCCCGCCTTCAGCGCCACGACGACTACTTCGGCACCGAGGTGGTCGAGTTCGAGGTCTCCCGGCCCCACCGCGAGCTGATGATCGATGTCCGCGCCCGGGTCGCGACCCAGCCGCCACCGCCACCGCCACAGTCGAGCTGGGCGGCGCTGGCCTCTTCGGAGTACCGCGAGGCCGGCGGTGAGTTCGGGTTCCAGACCGACGACGCTCCCGGGCATCCGGTGCTCGAGGCGCTGATCCGCGCCACCTCCGACCTCGCCGATCCCCTGGCGCTGGTCATGGCGGTCGCCCAGGTCATCCCCGAGCGCTTCGAGTACCGCCGTGGCGCGACCTACGTGGACTCGCCGCTGTCTGCCGTGCTCGACGGCGGCGCCGGGGTGTGCCAGGACTTCGTGCACCTCGGCCTGTGCCTGCTGCGCCACCACGGCGTCGCCGCGCGTTACGTCTCGGGTTACCTGTTCACCACCGGGGGCACCGACGTGACGACGACCCTGGGCGGCCAGGGCGAGCAGTCCGTCGAGGTCGACACCCACGCCTGGATCGAGGCGCTGCTGCCCGACGGCGGCGAGGGGGGATCCCCGGGCGACCCGGTGTGGATCGGCATCGACCCCACCAACCGCGGCCTGGCCGGGGTCAATCACGTGAAGATCGGCCACGGTCGCCACTACGCCGACGTTCCCCCGATCAAGGGCGTCTACCGGGGCAGCGCCGACTCGGTGCTGGAGGCGAGCGTCACCATGACGCGGCTCGAGGGCCTGGACCCGGCCGCCAGCGCGCGCAGCTGAACTCTCGCGACCGCGAGCTCCGGGCGTCATACTGAGAGCTGTGACCCGGGCAGGCCTACGGATCCCCGCGGCGCTCGGCGCCGTCCTCGCCAGTCTGGCGATCGTCGGCTGTGGCTCGAGTCACCGCACGCACCTGGCGGCGGCGGCCGCCTCACCGCTGGCCCTGCACGGCCGACCCCAGGTCGTCCAGCCGGTCGCCGGAGTCGTTCCCAGTGGCTCGGGTGCCTCGGTATCCGCCGGCGTCTCAGCATCGGGCTCCCGCGCTGACGGCGAGGTCAGCGTCTCCCCGAGTCCCGGCACCAAGCTCCAACAGCCCGTCTCGAACGTCGAGGTCGAGCAGGAGCTCACCGCCAGTGGCATCAACCCGAACCCCGACCGGGCCACGCTCACCGCCTCCGGCCTGGCGATTCCGCCGGCCGACGCGCCCGCTTCCGTCGTCGCGGCGATCCAGGCGGCCAACGAGATCGCCCATCTGCCCTACATCTGGGGCGGTGGCCACGGCGAGTACGAGGACACCGGCTATGACTGCTCGGGCTCGCTCAGCTTCATCCTGGCGTCCGCCGGTCTGCTTGACACGACCGAGACGTCGGGGGAACTGATGTCCTTCGGGGACGCCGGGGTCGGCAAGTGGATCACCATCTACGCCAACGCCGGTCACACCTTCGCCTACATCGCCGGCCTGCGCTTCGACACCGTCGCGCTGGCCGAGACCGGCTCGCGCTGGTCCAACAAGTCCGCCGACGAGCCCGACCTGTCGAGCTTTGCCGTGCGCCACCCCGTCGGTCTCTGAGCCAGCCCGACCGCGGCACCTCCGACAGATCCGTCGACCGCGGCTTCCCGTCCGCTGGCGGCTTTACCGTTTTGTCGAGATGAACGGCCCGTCCCGCACCGTGGCGCAGATGGAGTCTGACCTCCGCGAGCTGATCGCCACGGTCCAGAACCCGCATCTGCGTGACCTGCTGGAGACGATCCTCGGGCCGGACACGGCCACCTGGGCCGCCTACCGCGAGGCGCCCGCCGCCAAGCGCTACCACCAGGCCTACCGGCACGGACTGCTGGAGCATTCCCTCACCGTGGCCCAGGCCGTGGGTGCGATCTCCGCCGTGTTCGAGGGCGTCGACCGGGACCTCGCCCTGACCGGCGCGCTGCTGCACGACATCGGCAAGCTCGAGGCCTACGCGATGGACGAGACCGGCATCGAGATGACCGATCTCGGCCGTCTCCAGGGCGAGATCCCGCTCGGCTACTTCCGCATCCGCACCGCGCTCACCGCGCGGGCGGACTTCCCCGCCGAGCTCGCCCAGGGCCTGCTGCACATCATCCTCAGCCACCACGGCTCCCTGCAGTACGGCAGTCCGGTCGTCCCCGCCACCCGTGAGGCCACCCTCGTCCACATGGCCGACAACCTCGGTTCCAAACTCGGCAGCTTCGATCGTGTGCAGGCCGAGCTGGACGCCGGCGTGCTCTGGGCCGGGTATGACCGGGGCCTGGGCACATCGGCGTACTTCGGGCCTGAGCTGGCACCACCGTCGCCACCGGACGGGCCAGGTGTCAACTCAACCGTGACCCAGGCCGCACGCGCAGCCTGACGTCGCGGCCGGGCTACCGCGGCAAGGGGGCCTGGGCGTCGACCCAACTGTGGGTGGCGAGCAGGTTCGCGCACACCCGGGAGCCCACCTTCTGCGCTTGCGCATCGAACACGCTGGCGACGACAGTCGCGGAGGTGTTGCGCAGGTAGCAGATGAGCAATTGCCGGTTGGCCGGGCTCGTCGACTCGCCGCCACCATGCCAGCCCGCCTGCGCCACCTGAGCCCGACACAGCGGGGCGACCTCACGGGTCTCGGAGTAGAAGATGATCTGCGCGGACCCTCGAGAGACGATGCATTGGTCCTGCTTCGAGGACGTGGGCAGCGTAACGCTCGCCCCGCCGGTGACCGACGCGCCAACGCTCGGCTCGGTGGTGACCGTCCTCAACACCGTCACGACGTGCGTTGAACCACAGCCGGCCACGCACACCGACGTCACCAGGATGGCCAGAAACTTGAGTCTCACCGCAGGCGCCACCTTACTGACCTCCGTTCCCACTCTGGAATCCGGCTCGGTCCATTCGTTATCGGCAGAAAGCCGCAATTTGCGGAAGCCCCACCCCTGGCCTGGGTCCTCACCGAGCCACCCGGTTTAAAGTGAACCCGCATGGCCAAGGACACCGAGAAGCTGATTCGCCAGCTTTCCCTGATCTCGTATCTCATGGCCGAGCGTCGGCCGGTCACCGCTCCGGAGATCCGCCGCGACGTCGAGGGCTACAGCGTGATGAACGAGGACGCCTTCGCTCGGCGGTTCTACGCCGACCGTTCCGAGCTGGAGGCGCTCGGCATCGTGCTGCACGTCGAGAAGCCCGCCGACGGTCAGGTTGAGCAGGAGAACTACAGCCTGCCGCCGGAGAACTTCCACCTGCGGCCGATCGCGTTCACCGACGACGAGCTGGCCGCCCTCGGCACCGCCCTGCACCTGCTGGACGGTGAGTTCGCCTACGCCGAACCCCTTCGGCTCGCCCTTCAGCAGATCTCCTGGGGCCGGCCCTCTCCGCTCTCCAGCCCCGTGCAGACGACCATCCGCCTCAATCTCACCGGCTCCGCCGGAGGTCACGACGTCTCCCAGCGGCTGGCGAAGATCGAGACCGCGATCTTCCGGCGCAAGACGGTGGTGTTCGACTACTACACGATGGAGCGCGACGACACCGGGACACGCAAGATCGACCCCTACCAGCTCGTGTACCAGGGCGGGCAGTTCTACATGGTCGGCCGCTCCCATGAGCGCGACGCGATCCGCGTCTTCCGCCTCTCGCGCATCCAGGGCAAGGTCGGCTACGCCACTAAGGCCGAGCACGACTTCCAGCGTCCGTCGGACTTCGACGCGCGGGCCTACGCCGACCGCATCCAGTGGCAGTTCGGCGAACCCGTCGGGACGGCGGAGATCCTCATCTCGGGTCGTATCGCCTGGCAGATCGAACGCCACTTCGGCCATTGGGGCGAGTTCCACGCCGGGGGTGACAGCGTCCACGGCCTCCACGACGAGCGCGAGCAGATCTTCAGCACCCCCTACGCCAACGAGCGGCAGTTGATCGCCTGGGTGCTCGGTCTGCGCAACGGAGCGCGCATCGTCAGCCCACCCGAGCTGGTCGCCGAGGCCCAGGAGCGTATCCGGACGTTGATCACCCGCCACAGCGGCGAGCCCGAGGCGCTGCTGGGTCCGGCTGCCGAGTTCCGCACCGCCCGGGTGGAGGTCCCCTCCGAGAACGGCACCAGCGCCGACGACGCGGACGCGGAGTCGGGGATCCGACCCGAGCGCTTCGCTCGTCTCGTGACGCTGGCCAGCATCCTCATCGACCACGGTCGCTCCCGCCAGCCCCTCGAGGCGCACGAGCTGCGCGAGCGCCTCAAGGTGTCAGATCAGGAGCTGCGCGAGGACATCCAGGTGCTGAACGTAGTCAACTTCGGCGCCGGCACCTATGTGCTCTACGCCGAGATCCTGCCCGACGGCACCGTTGAGGTCGACCCCGAGCCCTACGGTGATTCCTTTGCCCGCCCGGCCCGCCTGCTGCCCGTCGAGGCGAAGGCGCTGGTCGCCGCGATCGACCTGATCGGCGAGCACATCCCGGAGGGGTCGCTCGCCACCGTGCGCCAGAAGGTGGTCACCGCGCTCGGCGAAGATCCCGCCCACGAGGGGCTGCACATCGCCCGCGCCGGTGCCGACGACACGGAGATCGCGGCGGTCATCGCCCAGGCGATCACCGGCCGCCAGCTGCTCGGCTTCGAGTACTACAAGGAGAACGAGGACGAGCTCGCGACCCGCACGCTCGAGCCGTATCAGCTGGTCAACGGCCGCGAGGGCTGGTACGTGGCCGGTTATGACCCCTCACGGGAGGATGTGCGTCATTTCCGGCTCGACCGCATCAAGTCCGCCACCGTGTGCGAGGAGACCTTCGAGCCGCGGGCCGAGGTCGAGGCGATCTCTGAGGTGGACGGCTGGCTGCGCACCGGCGAGGTCGCCGCGGCGCGGCGTGCCCGGGTCTGGATCTCGCCTGAGCGCGCCCGCTGGGCCCGTGAGGACCGGACGGTCCTGGGTGAGTACGCCGACGGCTCGGTGGTGGTCGAGATCGGCTTCGCCGGCCTGGACTGGCTGGTGCGCGAGGTGCTCAAGGAGGCCGGCGACGCCGTGGTCCTCGAGCCGGCCGATGCGCGCGCGGCGGTCCGGGCCGCCGCCCTGGCGCTCGAGAGCGCCGCGACCCCCGTCTAGGTCGGCCGACTACAGCCGCTTCTCGCCGAAGTAGGTCGCGAGCGGGTTGGCGTTGAAGTTGGGGATCGCGCGGAAGCCGGCGGTCTCGTACATACGCTGGGCGACCGGCTGCTGGTCGCCGGTGTCGAGGCGCGCGGTGTGGAAGCCGAGCTCCCGCGCCCGCTGCTCCAATGCGGCGAGCAGCGCACGTCCCCTGCCCCCGCCGCGGACCTCGGGCGCGACGTACATGCGCTTGAACTCACAGATGCCGGGCTCCAGCGTCTTGATGCCGCCACAGCAGATGGGCCGCCCAGCCTCGTAGCCGACGAGGAACACGCCGTGGGGCGGGTTGAGCTCGGCCGCGCCGGCCTTGGGCATGTTCTCGGCGGTCATGTTTAGGTCGGGGTACATCGCCTCGACCTCCGCGCGCATCGCCGCCTCGAGCATCGCGCCGTCGCCGGTGTCCACGCGTCCGTCTCTGAACTCGATCAATGGGGTGTCTCCAGGTCCGCCTGCAGTTCCGGGAGCCCCGTCTCCATCTCGAAGCGCGGAAGGAGGTAGGGGTCGGCACGCGTAGCGTACGCATGCCCCTCCGTCGTCGCGTTGGTGTAGCCGGCGGCTCTGACCGCCGCGATGACGGCGGAGTTGTACTTCGAGGACGGGTAACAGAACGAGTCGGCCGGGATGTGGAAGGCATCCTGGAGGAATCGGCGCGAGTCCACCAGCTGTGCGCGCAGGTCGGTCGCGTCCAGCGTCGTCATGTCCGGATGGGTGAGCGAGTGCGAATCCACCTCCCAGCCGAGCTTGAGCACCGACTGGAGCTGGGAGTTGTGGAGATGGCCCTCGGTGATCTCATTCAGCACCCCGGGCCAGCCGTAGCGCGACATGACCCGCGGCGCCTCGGTGACCTGGGGCGGGTAGCCGTTGTCGAAGGTGATGACGACCGGCTTGGCCGGCAGCGTGCCGTGGTGATACCAGGCGCTCATCACCTCATCCAGGGTCACCGCCTGATAGCCCTGTGAATGCAGCCAGGCCATCTCCTGCCGGAAGTCGGCGTAGCTCATGTAGAGCCCGGGATAGGGTTCCGACGCCGGCGCATTGCCGAGGTCGTGGTAGACGAGGATCGGGACCGGCCCGAGAAAGCGGCGCCAGCTGGGCTGGGGAAAGGCATTGGTGACCTCGCGCGCCACGGGAGCGGCGCTGACGGTGGAGGTCAGAGTCACCCGTTCAGAGCGGGTGATCGTCGCGCGCCCGGCACTCCCGCCGCAGGCTCCCAGGACCAACGCGACGAGAACCGCCACGCAGGAGGTGAGACGGCGCACGCGGCGAGGCTAGCGCGACAGCCTGCCAGTGGTCCCACAGACCACTGGCAGGGCCATCACGACCGAATCAGACGGCGGCGAGCTCGGTCTCGTCTGAGTACACCTCGCCGCGCTCGGCCATGTCGACCAGCGAGGCCGGGGGCTCGAAGCGCTGACCGTACTTCTCGGTCAGCTCACGGGCGCGGGCCACGAACGCCCGCGGGCCGACCTCGCCGCCGGTGCCCTCGTAACCGTTGATGTACTGGAGCACCCCGCCGGTCCAGGGCGGGAAGCCGATGCCCATGATCGACCCGATGTTCGCGTCGGCCACGGACTCGATGACGCCCTCGTCCCGGCACTTGACCGCCTCGAGCGCCTCGATGAACAGCATCCGCTCCTCGAGGTCGCGGAGGTCGATCGCGGACGGGTCATCCACCGGCGGGAACGCCTCGGCCAGACCGGTCCACAGGCCGGTCCGCTTGCCGTTCTCGTCATAGGCGTAGAAGCCCGCCTTCTCCAGCTTGCCGGGCCGCTCGTAGGTGTCGAGCATGGTGTCGATCACCTTGACCGCCCCGTGATCGGGATCAAAGCCCGACCCCGTCTCTCCGGCTTCCTGGGCCGCCACGCGGATCTTGCGCATCAGCTTCAGGTTGAGCTCGTCCGAGAGCTGCAGCACCGGGGCCGGGTAGCCCGCCTGGGAGGAGGCCTGCTCGATCGACGGTGCGGGAATCCCCTCGGCGAGGAACGAGATGCCCTCGTTGATGAAGGTGCCGATCACCCGGCTGGTGAAGAAGCCGCGGCTGTCGTTCACCACGATCGGGGTCTTCTTGATCTGCTTGACGTAGTCGAGGGCCCGGTAGGTGGCCTCGTCGCTGGTCTTCTCGCCCTTGATCAGCTCGACCAGCGGCATCTTGTCCACCGGTGAGAAGAAGTGGACGCCGATGAAGTCCTCGGCGCGGGTCACGTTCTCGGACAGGCCGGTGATCGGCAGGGTCGAGGTGTTGGACCCCAGCAGCGCGTCACCGGCGACGATCGGCTCGATCTCCGTCCACGCCGCGCGCTTGACGTCGGGCGCCTCGAACACGGCCTCGATCACCAGGTCGGCACCCGCCGCATCCTGGGCGTTGTCGGTCGGGTGGATGAGGTCCAGCAGCTGCTGACCCTTCTCCTCCGTGGTGCGACCCCGCTCGACCGCCTTCTTGACCAGGTTCTCCGAGTAGGCCTTGCCGCGCTGGGCCGCCTCCAGGGAGACGTCCTTGAGCACCACCTCGATGCCCGCCAAGGCCGACACGTAGGCGATCGCCGCGCCCATCATCCCGGCGCCGAGGACCGCCACCTTCTTGGCCTGGTAGGGCTCGATGCCGTCCGGGCGGTTGCGATCGCCATTGACCCGCTGGAGGTCGAAGAAGAACGCCTGGATCATGTTCTTGGCGACCTGACCGGTGGCCAGCTCGACGAAGTAGCGGCCCTCGATCTCCAGGGCGTCGTCGAACCCGACCTGGGCGCCCTCGACCGCCGCGGACATGATGTTCAGCGGCGCGGGCATGTTGGTGCCCTTGAGCTGCTTGCGCAGGTTGGCCGGGAAGGCCGGCAGGTTGGC
>CAZZVR010000040.1:0-3937 GCA_964657595.1 Burkholderia sp. PAMC 26561
CGGGTGAGTCCAGCGGCCGCTGGGAGTCGGCACCGGCGCCGGGGCCGATCATGGACTCCTACGGCGCCGGGGACTCCTTCGCCGCCGGCTTCACCTACGGCCTGGCGGTGAGCGGTGACCCGGCGGAGGCCGCCCGGGTCGGCGCCGAGTGCGGGGCCCGGGCGCTTACCCACGTCGGCGGGCCCTGAGACCGACCGCACCAGCCGGGACTCACGCCCGCCGCACATAACTTCCCGCCCCCTGCGCCGACGCCTATCCCTGCGAAGTTACGCACCTGTGAGGTGCATTACTTCCCGACCCCTCCGGCCGACCGGGGGGGTTGCGAAGTTGCCCCCCTCTCCCCGATCAGCCGCGGCGCACCAGGGTGACCTCGCCGTCCTCCGGGGCGGGCATCTTGAACCACTGTGAGTCGGAGTCCTCGACGAAGGCGATCATGCCGGGGAAGAGGAAGGGGACGATGCGCGTGACGGTCAGCTCGGTGCCGTCACGCGAGCGCAGCACATCGCCGACCCGGACGTCGGAGGCGGGGATCGTCGTGCCCTGCGCCTCGGTGGCCCGGTCCTCGGGCTCGGCGCTCACGCGATGACCTGCTCGATCGCGGAGACCACCTCGTCGCTCTCGGGGTCGACGGTGGGGCGGAAGCGGGCGACGACCTGACCCTCGGGGGAGACGAGGAACTTCTCGAAGTTCCACTGCACCTCACCGGCCACGCCCTCGGCGTCGGCCACCGCGGTCAGCTCCTCATACAGCGGGCTCTGGCGCGGGCCGTTGACATCGGCCTTCTCGGTCAACGGGAAGGTCGTGCCGTAGGTGGCGGAGCAGAACTGCGCGATCTCCTCCGGCGTCCCGGGCTCCTGGCCGGCGAACTGGTTGCAGGGCACGCCCAGGACGGTGAACTTGTCCGGGCCGAAGCGCTTCTGCAGCCGCTCGAGACCCTCGTACTGAGGGGTGAGACCGCAGCGGGAGGCGACGTTGACGATCAGCAGCGCCTTGTGCGAGAGGGTGTCGGCGGCGATCGGTTCGCCGTCGATGCTTGTGAGGTCAAGGTTCATCTGACGGATCGTAGGGAAGGCGCCGCGGGGGCCGCGTCAGCACGCTGACCGACACCAATGTCGGTTGATTGGGCCCCACTCATCCCCCGACCGTCGGGAAAAACCCCAGAAGCCCGGCTGAGAAGAGGATTCCGGCCACTTCGGCAAGTAGGTTTCACCGCTGTGACTTCTCCTCGCGTGGGTGTGCTGCTGCCGACTTTCGACGCCACGCACAGCGGTTCCACCCCACCGGTGATCGCCGGGGCAAGGCTCATCGAGGCGCTCGGCTTCGACGGTGCCTGGGTGGGCGACCACCTGGCGTGCCCCGCCCCACTGCTCGACGCGATGGGCTGTCTCACCGCCGCCGCCGCGGTGACCGAGCGCATCAGCCTGGGCTTCAGCGTGCTGCTGGCCGGGCTGCGCCCGCCGGCCTGGACGGCCAAGCAGTTGGTCACCCTCGACGCGCTGGCGCCCGGTCGCCTGCGGCTCGGCGTGGGGGTGGGCGGGGAGTTCCCCGCGGAGTTCGCCGCCGCCGGGGTCCCCCTGGCCCGTCGCGGCCGGCGCGTCGACGAGACGCTCGAGGTGCTCCCCGACCTGCTCAACGGCAAGCCGGTCTCCTTTCACGGCCGTGAGGTCGCGGTGGAGGTCCAGGCGCCGAACCGACCCGACCGCGGGCTCACCCCGGCGATCTCCGCCCTGCCCCCGGTGTACACCGCCGGCCGGGGTGAGCCGGCGCTGAAGCGTGCGGCCAAGTACGCGGACTTCTGGATGCCGATGTGGCTCTCCCCCGAATCGATCGCCCGGCGACTCGAGACGCTGGAGACGCTGGCCGGCCAGGCGGGCCGGCCCCGGCCGAAGCTGGCCTCGCTCATCCTCGTCCACGCCGACGCCGACTCAGACCGGGGTCGGCGTGAGGCCGACGCCCATCTGCGCGGGCAGTACGGGATGGGACTCGATCGCGTCGAGCACTGGACCGGACTCGGCTCAGCCGAGGCAATCGCGCAGCAGCTGGCCGCCTATGTGGCGGTCGGCGTGGAGGAGTTCATCCTCATGCCATTGGGGGGCGATCCGCTCACGCAGATCGAGCGGTTGGCAGAGGTCAAGATCAGCCTGGAGGCAACTGAATGCGTCTACTCGTAGCCGGGGCCCAGCAACCGCTGGCGGGAACCGTGGAGATCCCGCCGTCCAAGTACCACGCGCACCGCGCGCTGATGCTGGCCGCGCTCTCAGAGGGCACGTCGAAGATCTCCAAGCGGACCGACGCGCGCCACGTGCAGTTCACCATTCAGGCGCTGCGGGACCTCGGCGTCCAGATCACGACCAAGCCGGATCACTGGCTGGTCACCGGCCGCGCCGGTGGGGCGTTCACCCCGCCCGGGGACATGGTCGACGTCGGCTCCTCCGGTACCACCTACTACTTCCTCATGGGCCTGGCCTGCCTGGGTGACCGGCCCGTCACCTTCACCGGGCAGCGCTACTTCAAGCGTCGCCCCATCGGCCCGATGCTGCGGGCGCTGGAGCGCCTCGGCGTCAAGCTGGAGTACGAGAACCAGGCCCTGCCGGTCACCGTGTACCCGGGCCGCCCGCGCGGCGGGTCGATCCACATCGACGGCACGCTCAGCCAGTGGGTTTCGGGCCTGCTCATGCTGGCGCCCTTCGCGGAGAACCGGACGACGATCCAGATCGAGGGGGAGCTCAACGAGCGCCCCTACCTCGAGCTGACCATCGCGATGATGGCCCAGTGGGGTCTGAAGGTGGACGTGCGCGAGGACTGGCGGGAGTTCAGCATCGCGCCGAACCAGACCCCGACTCAGACCGACATCCAGCTGCCGCCCGACATCGGCTCGGTCGCCTTCGGGCTGACCGCCGCGGCGCTGCATCCGGGGAAGCTCACCTTCGTCTCCCCGACGCCCATCCACGGCCATCCGGAGGCGCGGGTGCTCGAGGAACTCCAGGGCGTCGGCGTGCCGATCGCCATCGCCCAGGACGGTCTGTCGGTCTCCATCGATCACGACGGCACCCCGCCGCTGGCCGGCCGCCTCGACATGCGCGAGATCCCGGACATGGTGCCGATCCTCTCCACGCTGGCCAGCCGCGCCCGCGGGCGCACCGTGCTCTCCCACGTCAGTCACGTGCGGCTGAAGGAGTCCGACCGCGTCGTCTCGATGCTCCAGCTCAACAAGATGGGCGCGCGGGTCGAGTTCGACGGCAACGACATGGAGTTCCACGGTGTGACCGAGCTCCACGGCGCGGCCCTGTCCTCCTACAACGACCACCGCGTGCTCATGGCGCTGGCCATCGCCGGGTCGACCACCAGCTCGGGGATCACCGAGATCTCCTTCCCCCACGCGTACAAGATCTCCTATCCGGAGTTCATCGACCATATGACCAGCATCGGCATCCCCATGGCGGTGCAGGCCCCCACGGTCGCGTGCCTCGAGGCCGACCCGCGGTGATGGCACTGCTCGGAGACCAGGTCTCAGAGCACGTCCGCGTCCACGGCGACGGCCGTGCGCTCGTCGAGGTCGGCCTCCACGGCGACCGGGAGTGGAGCTGGTCCCAGCTCGCCGCCGCCGCCCGGGCCAAACGCCAGGAGCTCACCGAGCTCGGAGTCGGTCCGGGTGAGACGGTCGCCTACCAGCTGGCCAACCGGCTCGAGTTCGTGGCCATCACCCTGGCCGTCATCGAGCTCGGCGCCACGTGCATGCCGCTGATGCCGATCTTCCGCGAGCACGAGCTGGAGTTCATGCTCGCCCAGGCCCAGCCGCGCATCCTCTACGTGCCCGACACCTTCCGTGGCCACGATCACCTGGCCATGGCGCGGGAACTCCAGGCGAAGCTCGGAACGCTCGAGCACGTCATCGCGGTGCCGGACGCGGAGCGGAGCGTCCCCTCGGTGGGGCAGG
>CAZZVR010000040.1:4003-21694 GCA_964657595.1 Burkholderia sp. PAMC 26561
CCCCCCCCCCCCCGCCACCACCCCCGTCAGCCCCAGCGCCGCCACTCCCGAGCAACCCGTCGACCTGCTCTTCACCTCGGGCACCAGCGGCGAGCCCAAGGGCGCGCTGCACCGCCACGACCGGCTGATGGCCGCGGTCGCCCGGCACATCGCCCACTTCGACCTCACCGCGGATGACGTGATCTTCTGCCCGGCCCCGCTGGCGCACCAGACCGGCTTCCTCTACGGCATGTGGCTGGCCCTCACGCTCGGGGCGCCGCTGGTCCTGCAGGAGGCCTGGGCCGGCGCGCCGGGCTTCGACGCCATCCAGCGCTACGGCGTGTCCTTCGTGCAGGTCGCCACCCCGTTCCTCGCCGACCTCGTCGCGGTGGCCGAGGAGCGCGCCGAGACGCCGGAGAGCCTGCGCATCTTCGTGGCCACGGGCGCCGCGGTCCCGCGGGAGCTGGCCCGCCGGGCCGCCACCGTGCTCGGTGCCGACGTGGGCGGCGGATTCGGCTCCACCGAGACCTGCATGGCCGCCGCCTTCGTCCCGGGAGAGGATCCGGAACGGGCGTGGCAGACCGACGGGGCGCCGATGCCCGGTGTCACCCTGCGCGTCACCGATGACGCGGGACACACCCTCGGGCCCGACACCGAGGGCAACTTCGAGATCGGGACCGCCACGCTGTTCAGCGGCTACCTCAATCGCCCCGACCTCACCGCAGCGGCCGTCACCGATGACGGCTTCTACCGCACCGGTGACCTCGCGGTGATCGACCCCGACGGGTACCTGCGGATCACCGGTCGGGTCAAGGACGTGATCAACCGCGGCGGGGAGAAGGTACCCGTGGCTGAGGTCGAGCAGCTCATCTACGAACTGCCCGGGGTGCGGGAGGTGGCGATCGTGGCGATGCCCGACCCGCGCCTGGTCGAGCGGGCGTGCGCGTTCGTCGTGCTCGACGCCGGACAGGAGCTGGATCTCTACGACGTGCGCGAGCATCTGGACGCGCGCCGGCTGTCAAAGCCATACTGGCCCGAGCGGGTGGAGGTGCTCGACGAGCTGCCCAAGACACCCTCGGGGAAGATCAAGAAATTCGTGCTGCGCGAGCGGGCCGCTGCGCTGGTACAGGACAAGGTGGTAAGCGAATGACGACAATCGAAGCACCCGTGACCGCGTTCGACGAGGTGGCCTTCGCCGCCCTCAAGCAGGAGATCCGCGACTACGTGGACAACGAGGGCGAGCGCTGGACCGAGATCATCGAGGCCGAGAACCGCGTGCCGATCGAGCTGTGGGAGGAGCTGCGTGACCGCGGCTACCTGCGCCTGGCCGCGCCCCGGGAGTTCGGCGGCGCCGGCCTGCCCTTCCCGCGCTACCTCGAGCTGATCGAGCTGTTCTCGCGTCCCCACGCCTCGCTGCGGATGATCGTCCACGTCTCCAACGGGACCTGGCGCTCGATCCTCCCCCACGCCAACGACGATCAGATGGAGCGCTTCGTCAAGCCGCTCATCGCCGGTGACCTGAAGATCGCCTTCACGCTGACCGAGCCGAACAACGGCACCGGTGCGGACATCACCACCTACGTTGAGCGCGAGGGCGACACCTACTACGTGACCGGAGAGAAGTGGCTGATCACCTTCGGCCAGATCTCGGACTACCTGCTCGCCTTCGCCCGGGTCAAGGGCTCGGTCGGCAACGCGGGCACCGTGGCGCTGCTCATCCCCGCCCACGGTGAGGGGGTCACCAACGTTCACATGGGTGACTCGATGGGCGTGCGCGGCACTGACCACGCCAGCCTCGTCTTCGACCGCGCGCCGGTGCCGGTGGCCAACCGCCTGGGTGAGGAGGGCGACGGCCTGGCCGTGGCGCTGGGTGGCTTCCTCGTCCCCTCCCGCATCTCGGTGGCCATGACGTGTGTCGGCCTGGCCTCCAAGGCACTCGACCTGGCCGTGGCCCACGCCAAGTCGCGCGTCACCTTCGGCAAGCCGATCGCCACGCGCCAGGCGATCGCCTTCCGCCTGGCCGAGGCCGCCGCGGACCTGCAGGCCGCGCGGCAGCTGACGCTGTACGCAGCGACCCAGTGGGAGTCGGGCGCCGGCGGGGCCGTGGAGTCCTCCCAGGCCAAGCTGTTCGCCTCCGAGATGCTCCAGCGCGTGACCGACCACGCCCTGTCGGTGTTCGGTGGCGCCGGCTACTTCGCCTCCTCCCCGATCGAGCGGGTCTACCGCGACGCGCGCGCCCAGCGCTTCGAGGAGGGGACCGTCGAGGTGCAGAAGCAGACGATCGCCCGCGCGCTGCTCGCCTGAACGCGGCGGCCTGCGGGGCACTGCTGATAGCTTCAGCGCCATGTCGTTGGACGAGGACGAGGCCGCACCGATCCGCATCGTGATCGCCGACGATCACTCGATCGTCCGGCGCGGCCTGCGCACGCTGCTCGACGCCGAGCCGGGCCTCGAGGTGGTGGCCGAGGGCGAGGATGTCGAGAGCGCCAAGCGCTACATCCGCGGCCACCATCCCGACGTGCTGGTGATCGACCTCAACATGCCGGGCGTGCCGACCCTGGAGGCGCTCCCCAGCCTGCGCAAGGAGTTCCCCGACACCCAGATCGTCGTGCTGACGATGCAGGACGAGCCGGCCTACGCGCGCCAGGCGCTCGGCTCCGGGGTGCTCGGCTACGTCCTCAAGGAGGCGGCCGACGCCGAGCTGGTGGCCGCGGTGCGGGCCGCCGCCAGGGGCGAGAACTACCTCAACCCGCGACTCGGCGCCAAACTCGCCTCCGCCCCGCCGCCCGGTCCCCCCGGCGGCCTGTCCGAGCGCGAGGCCGAGGTGCTGCGCATGCTCGCCCTGGGCTACACCAACGCCCAGATCGGCCAGCGTCTGTACATCTCGGTGCGCACGGTGGAGACCCACCGCGCCCACATCCAGCAGAAGCTCGGCCTGGCCGACCGGCCGGCCCTGGTGCAGTTCGCCCTCGACCATGGGCTCGTCGGCAACGACCCGAAGCGCTAGGGCAGTAGTTCGCCGCACGGGCTCGACGCCCTAATCCGGTGTCCGGCGCCGCCGGGCTCGCCTAGGCTCGGTGGCCCATGGAGCCGACCCTCCCCATCTCAGTCGTCGTCGCGGACCGCCACCGCGGGATGCTGTCCACCGCCCGCCGGCTGCTCGAGGTCGAGGCGGACCTCGAGGTCGTCGGCGCCGCCGGGGAACTGGCCCGGGCCCGGCGGATGGCCGACGCCTGCGCCGCCGACGTGCTGGTCGTCGACCTGCACATGCTCGGCGTCGCGGCCCGCCGCGCGGTGGCCGACCTGCGCCGCGAGCTGCCCGGCACGGCCGTGGTGATCCTCACCATGGAAGCCACCCCGGCCTTCGTGCCCGCGCTGCTCGAGGCCGGCGCCAGCGGCTACGTGCTCAAGGAGTTCGCCGAGGTCGATCTCGTCGCGGCCGTGCGGGCGGCGGCGCTGGGCCACAGCTTCGTCAGCGACAAGCTCGCCACCGTCTGAGGCGGGGCCTGGATCGGCCGCCTGGCCCCGGCCCACGATCCGGGGGTTCTACGGATCTGGCTCAGTAGTGGACCCCCCCGCCCCGGGGCGAGTTGCCGATGGGCGAGCGAGCGCCGACTGTCGATCCTTACCTCGTGGATGCGTCACAGGTACACCCGGGTCGCAGCTGCGAGGCGTGTCACCTGGCCGTCGGCACCTACGAGCCCGCGACCTTCTGCTTCGGCGACCAGGTCGTCCACAGCTCCCGCGCTGCGGACCCGAGCCTGGTGCACCGGCCCGACCTGATCACCTTCCACCGCGACTGCTACGCCGCGCGGTACAGCTGTGCGGGCGCCACCACGGCGTCGAGCGAGACGACCGTCTCCTGAGCCTCGACCGGGCGCAGCTGCGGCGGCTCGCGCTTGACCACGCGGCGCCAGGCCGGTGCCGGCTCAGGATGGTTGAAGCCGCCGAACACGGCCAGGCGACGTACGCGATATTCAGGCTGGGATTTCAACGTTGACCTCCGGGTCAGCAGGAGTGAGTGATGCAGGTGCCGACTGTGAGTTCGGCACCTGCGCTGGAACGGGACGCGGGACGTGCTTGCGCAGGACGGTGAGCACGAGGATCAGCGCCACCACGAGGGCCCCCGCACCGAACTCGTAGGCGAGGTGGTAGCCCCCGACGAGTGAGACGGCGGAGGAGTGCCCGGCCCGGGCGAGGCTGGCGGAATGGCTGGTGGCGATGGTCGCCAGCAGGGCGAGGCCGAGGGCGCCGGCCACCTGCTGGGAGACGTTGACGATGCCCGAGGCGAGTCCGGCGTCCCGCTGGGGCACCTCGGCCATGGCGATCATCATCAGCGGACTGAAGACGTTGCCGATCCCCAGGCCCATGCCCAGGAAGGCGAGGAACGGGAAGGGGAAGAAGCCCGCGTGGGTCCCGCCGAGTGACAACATGAGGATGCCCACGGTGGCGATGGCCACGCCGCTGGCCATGACCAGGGTCGAGCCGAAGCGACGGATCAGCCGGCGGTTCACGCCGAGGGACAGAATCGCCACGGTGACCGTCCAGGGCAGGAAGGCCAGACCGGTGTCCAGGGCGCCGTAGCCGAGGACCTTCTCCAGGTACAGGGTCCCGAGGAACCACATGCCGTACATGCCGGTGACCATCAGGCCACGGATGGCGCTGGAGAGCATCAGGCCGTGGAGGCGGAGGATGCGCAGCGGGAAGATCGGGTTGGGGTGCCGGGACTCGACCCCGACGAACGCGGCGAGCAGGAGGACGGCGAGCCCGAGGGGCGCCAGCGTGTGGGCCGACCCCCAGCCGTAGGTGGACGGCTCGACGATGCCGTAGACGGCCGCGGCGAGCGCCACGGTGACGAGCAGCGAGCCGAGCCAGTCGATGCCCGCCGAGAAGCCGATGCCGCTGTCGTGGGGGATGAGGAGGCGGCCGGCGGCGCCGGCGGCGAGGCCGATGGGGATGTTCACGAAGAAGATCCAGTGCCAGTTGAGCAGCTGGGTGAGCGCACCCCCCGCGAGCAGGCCGAGCGAACCGCCGGCCACCGCGGTGAACACATACGCGCTCATCGCCTTGGCGCGCTCCTCGGGCTCGGGGAACTCGGTGACGATGATCGCCAGGATCACCGAGGCCTGCATGGCGGCACCGACCCCCTGGAGGAAGCGGGCGCCGATGAGCAGCGCCGAGGTGTCGGCCAAACCACACAGCAGCGAGGCGAAGGTGAACACGGTCAGGCCGGCGAGGAAGACGCGCTTGCGTCCGGCCAGGTCGCCGAGGCGCCCGGCCAGCAGCAGGAAGCTGCCGAAGGTGACGAGGAAGGCGTTGATGACCCAGGTGAGGCTGCTCTGGCTGAAGTGCAGGTCGTGCTGGATCTGGGGCAGGGCGACGTTGACGATCGTGGTGTCAAGGACGATCATCAGCTGCGCCAGGCAGACGGTGATCAGGGCGAGCCACCTGCGCCGGTTGTCTGAAAGCTGTTGCATGAATCTCCGAAGTCTGGTCGTGCCGTAATAAACTGGAGGGTGCCTCCATAAGACCGCTCGTCCCACCGGGTGATCGGATAAGCGGAGGCAACCTCCGGAAAGGGAATATAGCGGAGGGTCCCTCCGTTTCGTCACTTTTGTGTGAACCCAGCCATGTCTGTCACCGACTCCACCTCACCCACCAGCCCCCCCGAGACCGCCGACAGCCCGTCGGAGGGTCCGGGCAAGCCACTGCGCGCCGACGCCCAGCGCAACCGCGACAACGTGCTCGCGGCCGCTCGGGAGGCCTTCACCGAGACCGGCGCCTCGACCTCTCTCGAGGCGATCGCCCGCCGGGCCGGAGTGGGCATCGGGACCCTGTACCGCCACTTCCCCACGCGCCAGGCCCTGCTCGAGGCCGTCTACGTCACCGAGGTCGAGCAGCTGGCCCAGGCGGCGGGCGAGATGTCAACCATGGAGCCCTGGCCGGCCCTGGAGGCCTGGCTGGTGCGGCTGGGCGCCTATCTGGTGACCAAGCACGCCCTGGCCAGCGAGCTGCTCAATTACGTCGACACCAACGCGAACGTGTTCGCCGCCTGTCGCAGCGAGCTGTTCAGCGCTGGTGAGCCGCTGCTGAACCGGGCGCGGGCCGCGGGCGAGGTCCGCGCCGACGCCGAGCTCAAGGACATCGTGCAGATGGTCGGGGGGATCGCCAAGATCCAGAACTCCGATCCCGACGCGATCGCCCGCATCCTCGGTATCGCGCTCGACGGCCTGCGCTACAGGAACGCCTGACCCTCGCCGCGGTAGGTCGCCAGCTCGCCGGCGAGCCGGCCGTCCTCGATCACGTGCAGGGAGTTGAAGCGCTCACACAGCTCACCGGCCTTGGCGTGGCGCAGGTAGACGCGTCCGCCGACCCTCAATGAATCCGCCCGCGCGCCGAGCAGCGGGGTCTGGGCCTCACCGGCGCCCTCAAGCGGATCGAGGGTGAGACCGGTCGGCCAGGCGGGCGCGGGCTGGCGGTCCGCGCGAGTGGCGCCGGACGCGACGTAGCCGCCGCCCAGGGCGGTGATGACCCCGGGACCGGGCTGGCGGTTCAGCGACAGGGCGAAGCCGGCCGCCGGGGCGAGCGAGAAGCCGCGGTAGTACTGGAACAGCATCGGGGCGTAGAAGCCCGAGCCGGCCGTGGCCTCGGTGACCGCGGGCTCGGCCACGGTCTGGGCGATGCTGCCGGTGCCCCCGCCGTTGACGAAGCGCAGGTGTGCGTGGTCGGCGATCGCCGCCACCATGGCGGCCCGGCGCTCCCGCACGTCGGCGGCGGAGAAGTGCTTCATCACGCGGATCGCGACGTTCTCCAGGGCCCGGTGGGGCACCCGATCGGCCACCCCGGCGATCTGGCCCTCGTAGGCCATCACGCCGACCAGTTCGACGTTGGGGCGCGCGGCGATGTTGGCCGCCAGCGCCGCGGCCTGGGCGGGGGTGCGGATCGGCGAGCGCTTGGGCCCGAACTTCAGCCGTCCGGCGAACGGCCAGAAGCCGACGTCGAGGTCGATGGCCACCGGCACCCGCCCCGGGCCCCGGGGGATCAGCTCGAGCTGGTCGGGGGAGTCGACCATGATCACCGGCGCGCCGTCCGGCTGCTCGGCGGCCAGCGCGGCGAGCCGGGCCAGGGCCGAGCGCTCCACGCTGGGGTAGGCGACGACCAGGTCGCGGAACCCGTGGCCGTGCAGCCACAGCGCCTCGGACAGGGTCAGGTTGAGCAGGCCCTGGTAGCCGGGGTCGAGCGCGAGCAGCCGCTCCAGCAGCTCCCGGCAGCGCACCGACTTCGAGGCGATGCGGATCGGCTTGCCTGCCGCGGAGGCCAACATGGTGGCGGCATTGGTGCGGATCGCGTCGAGGTCGATGAAGGCGAACGGCGGCTCGAGATCGGCGAAGATCTCGTCGTAGCGCTCAGCCAGGGCCACGCGTCAGGGTCCCAGCACCCGGCGGGCGTAGTCGTTGCTGAACACCCGGTCGGGGTCCAGGCGGTCGCGCACCGCGGCGAAGCGGTCCCAGTCGGGGTACCGCGCCGCCAGCGTCGCCGCGGACTGGTAGTGGCGTTTGCCCCAGTGGGGCCGCCCGCCGTAGGTGTCCATGATCGCCTCCACCCCGCGGAAGAGGGTCTCGAACTCCATGCCGCGGTACTGGTGCACGGCGATGTAGCCCGTCTCACGACCGTGGGCGCTGGAGAGGAAGCCGTCGTCAGCGGCGGCGAAGCGGACCTCCAGGGGAAGCAGCACCGGCAGGCGCCGGCGCTCGACCAGGTCGATGATGCGGTCGACCGCCTCGGGCACCGCCGCGCGGGGCAGCGCGTACTCCATCTCGTTGAAGCGCACGCGGCGCAGGCTGGCGTAGACGCGGTAGGCATGGTCCTCGGTGACGTTCGTCTGGATCATCGAGACGAGCGTGCGGTTCAGCCGGGGGGTCAGCTGGGGCAGTCGCTTGCCGATGCTGCACAGGGTCATCAGCGCGCCGTTCTCGATGCCACCTTCCTCGAGCAGCCGCTCCCAGCGCGGAGACGGGTTCGGCGGCTCGAGCGAGCGGCGGCTCTCGCGCACCCCGGCCCAGCGGGTGTAGGGGAAGACGTAGAACTCGAAGTGGTCGTTGCGCTCGACGTACTCGTCGATGCGCGCCAGCGTGTCGTCGAGGTCCTGGCGTGAGTCCTCGCGGCGCAGCGTGTAGAGCGGCACGCACTGCAGGGTCACCGCCGACAGCACCCCGAGCGCCCCGAGACTCACCCGGGCGGCGCGGAAGGCGTCGGTGTCGGTGGCCTCGGTCAGGTCCTGGACCTCGCCGTCGGCGCCCACCAGGGACAGGCCGACCACCTGGGCGGACAGGTTCTGGAAGCGCAGGCCGGTGCCGTGGGTGGCGGTGGAGATCGCCCCGGCGATCGACTGGCGGTCGATGTCGCCCTGGTTGGCCAGGGCGAGCCCGTGGGCGGCCAGCACCGGGCCGAGCTCGTGCAGCTTGATGCCGGCCTCCACGGTGACCTGCCGGTGCTCGGCGTCCACGGCGAGCACCCGGCGCATTCCGGTGGTGTCGACGGTCACGCCGGACGAGGCGGCGCAGTCGGTGAAGGAGTGTCCGGAGCCGACTGCGTGAACCTCGAGACCGTCGGCGGCGGCCGCGGCCACCGCCTCACTCAGCTGGGCCTCGGACTCCGGTCGCACCGTCCTGACCGGAGCCCAGATCTGATCTCCGGCCCAGTTGCGCCAGCGCCGCGAGGGGGGCGCTGGCGCGTCCTGGCTACGCCACCGCCGAGGTGGCGCCGGAGCCGGCGCCGGCTGGGTCCTGTTGAGCAGTGAGCTCATCGTCCCTAAGTGTGCCCTCATTTTGCTTGAAGAAGCGAAGACCCTCGTCAGCGATCGGACCATGGCCCAGAACCCGGCGGTCGGTCAGCCAGCTCTGGCCAACCGTCCAGGGGGCACGATGGCCCTGTTTGGGCAGCGTGTCGAGCACCCGGGTGATGTAGCCGGACTGCAGACCGAGAAAGGGCTCGCGCTGCACGTCGGCCGGGGGTGTGACGGGAAGCGCCTCGTCGTAGCCGCGCTCATCCATGAAGCTGAGCAGGCGCGCGACATAGGTGGAGATGAGGTCGGCCTTGAGCGTCCAGGACGCGTTGGTGTACCCGAAGGTCACCGCCAGGTTGGGCAGACCGCTCAGCATCGCGCTCTTGTAGAACACCCGGTCGGCCAGGTTGACCGGCTCACCGTCGACGCTCAGCTCGGCGCCGCCGAGCAGCTCCAGGTTGAGCCCGGTCGCGGTGATGATGATGTCGGCCTCCAGCTCGCGTCCGGAGACGAGCTTGATGCCCGTCTCGGTGAAGGTCTCGATCTGGTCGGTGACGATCTCGGCCTGATCCTTGCGCAGCGCGCGGAACAGGTCACCGTCGGGCACGAAGCACAGCCGCTGGTCCCAGACGTTGTACTGCGGGTTGAAGTGCACATCGACCGGATATCCCTCCGGCAGCATCCGCGTCTGGATCTTGTTGATCGTCTTGCGAGCCCGGTCGGGGGCCCGGCGGAAGAACTGATAGCTGCCGTAGGTCATGGCCAGATGGGTCGCCCGGGTGATCTTGTAAGCGGCCTGGGCCGGCAGTACCTTGCGCAGCCGGTTGGCCATCTCGTCCTCCGAGGGCAGCGACATGATGTAGCTGGGCGAGCGCTGGAGCATGGTGATGTGGGCGGTCTGCTCGGCCATCGACGGCACCAGCGTGATCGCCGTGGCGCCCGAGCCGATGACCACCACCCGCTTCTCCGCGTAGTCGAGGTCCTCAGGCCACAGCTGGGGGTGGACGATCGTGCCGGCGAAGCGCTCCTGCCCCGGGAACTCGGGGGCGTAGGGGCGCTCGTAGCTGTAGTAGCCGGAGGTGAAGTGCACGAAGTTGGCGGTCAGCTTGAGCTGCTCGCCGTTGGCCACCTCGGCCGTCACCGTCCAACGGGCGCTGGCGGAGTCCCATGCGGCCCCGACCACACGGTGGCCGTAGCGGACGTGCTGGTCCACCCCGTGCTCGGCTGCGGCGGCGCGCACGTACTCGCGGATGCTCCAGCCGGGGGCGATCGCCTTCTCACTCTCCCACGGCTTGAACGCGAAGCCCAGGGTGTACATGTCCGAATCCGAGCGCACGCCGGGGTAGCGGAACAGGTCCCAGGTGCCACCCATGGCGTCGCGCTTCTCGAGGATGGCGTAGCGCTTACCCGGCAGCGCCTGGCTGAGGTGGACAGCGGCCGAGACGCCGGAGATGCCGGCCCCGATGATGAGGACGTCGTGATGCTCGTGCGGTGAATCCATCGGTGTCTCCCCGATTCCTTCGATGTGTGAAAGCGTCGGGATCTAATGTCTCTCACAGGCCCCTTGGCAGTCCAGTGCAAAGCGCACAGAATGTCATCCTCCAGATGTGCATTTCGCACATGCCGTAAAAACCGCCCGGGAGGATCATATGTCCCAGCCTGCTCGACCTTCGCCCACCGACCGGGGTCGCGGCACCGGTCCGGGCTCCCAGGGGGACGATGAGGCGCCGTCACCGCGGATCCAGGAACTCATCCGCCAGGCCACCGCGCGTCTGATCGGTGAGCCCGCCGTGCTGTTCGACACCGTCGACGCCGCGGTGCTCGCCACCCAGGCCGGAGCGGTCCTCGCCGACCCCGAGCTGACCGAGGCGGTCCGCGCCTCCAATCACTCCAACCTGGCCCACTGGGCCGCGGCGAACCTGGCCGCTCCGGGTCTGCCGGTCGTGGTCAACCGCGCCGAGGAGACGGTCGGCCTGGCCCGGGTGATCGCCCGGAGGGGGATCGAGGACACCTCGCGGGTGGCCTACGGGGCGGGCCAGAACGCGGCATGGACGGTGTGGATGGCGGCGGTGTTCAGCGTGACGAGCGACCCAGCCGAGCTGCAGGAGGTGCTCGACATCAGCGCTCGCTCGGTGTTCGATTTCGTCGAGCGGATGCTCGGCCTGCTGCGCGAGGAGATCGAGCGCGAGCGCGGCCAGGTGCTGTCCTCGGACAACGCGCGACGCCTCAGCCTGATCAACCGGCTGCTCAGCCGGGGGTTCTCCGCCGCACTGATGCAGGAGCTGCGCTACCCGATCGATCTGTTCGCCCAGACCGCCGTGGTGCTGTCGGTCCACAACGGGTCAGAGCGACTGCTGGAACTGGTCGAGCGGGTGGCCCACGCCGTGGGTCCCCGGCTGCGGCGCCGCCCGCTCACGGTGCTGGCCGACGCCGACACCCTGTGGGCGTGGTTCGCCTCCGACGAACTCGAGGGGCCGATCGACGGGGTGCTCGAGCGAGCTTTCGCGGAGCGATCGATCCCCGGCACCCGGGTGGCGATCGGCCCGACCCGTCCGGGCTATGACGGTTTCGCGGCCGGGCACCGTGACGCGCTGGCGGCGGCCGAGGTCGCCGATCGCGACGTGGTGACCCACCGGGACGTGGTGCTCGCCACGCTGGTGCGGGGCGAACCCGAGGCGGCGCGCAGGTTCATCCGCGAACGCGTCGGCTCCCTCGACGCGGAGGCGAAACAGACCCTGTCCGCTTACCTGGCCCACCGTTGCAGTCCGACCGCGACCGCCCAGGCCACCTTCAGTCACCGCAACACGGTGATCGACCGGGTGCGCCGCGCCGAGGCGCTGCTCGCGATCCCCCTGGCGGGGCATGAGCTTGAGCTCGCCCTGGCGCTCGAGCTCGACCGCTTCTTCTAGGCGGCCAGCTCCATGCCGCTCGTCCAGGTCGCGTACATCTCGGCGTAGCGGCCCCGGCGCGCGACCAGGTCGTCGTGGGAGCCGACCTCGACGATGCGCCCGGCATCGATCACCACGATGCGGTCGGCCTTCATCGCCGTGGTCAGGCGATGGGCGATGAGCACCGCGGTGCGCGCCTCCAGCAGCACGTCGAGGGCCGCCTCGATCTTGGACTCCGACAGCAGGTCGAGGTTCGAGGTCGCCTCATCGAGCACCAGCACACGCGGCTGGGCGTGGAAGGCGCGCGCGAGGGCGATGAGCTGGCGCTCGCCCGAGGACAGGGACTGGCCCCGCTCATGGACGATGGTGTCCAGGCCGTGGGCCATGCGCGCCACCACATCATGGAGGCCCACCGCGTCGACGGCCGCCCACACCTCGGCGTCGGGCACGTCGGGCCGGGCGAAGGCGATGTTGTAGCGGAGCGTGCCGGCGAACAGGAACGCCTCCTGAGGCACCACGCCGAGCTGGCGGCGCAGCGAGGCGATCTGCACGCTGCGGAGGTCATGGCCGTCGATCAGCACCGCCCCGGCCGTGGGGTCATAGAAGCGGGTGATCAGCTTGGCCATGGTCGACTTGCCCGCGCCGGTCTTGCCGACAAAGGCGACCGTCTCGCCCGGGGCGATCGTCAGGTCGACGTCCGACAGCACGGGCTCCCCGTCAGCGCTGTAGGCGAAGTCGACGTGGTCGAAGCGGATCTCGCCGCGCACCGGGGGCAGCTCGATCGCGTCCGGCGCCTCGGGCGCGGCGGGCTCGGTGGCGAACAGGCCGCGGAGCTTGGTGATCGAGGCGTGGCCCTGCTGGAAGGTGTTGTACTGCTGGACGAGCAGCTGGATCGGCGCGAAGAAGCGGTTGAGGTAGAGGAAGAATGCGACCAGCGCGCCGATCGACAGCTCATGGTGGACCACCATGTGGCCGCCGATGGCCAGCAGCGCACCCTGACCGAGGTAGCCGAGCAGCGTGGTGCCGGGGCCGTAGATGGCATTGATGCGCGCGGTCGCGTTGTTGGCGTCGCGGTAGACCCCGACGACGTTGCGGTGGGCGACGATGTTCCAGGAGAAGCGGTTGTAGGCGGCGACGGTGCGGACGCCGTGCAGCGACTCCGACAGGTCACCCAGCACGCCGGCGATCCCGTCGCGCACGCGGTCGTAGGACTGAGCCGAGGCGGAGCGGAACCACAGCGAGGAGAGCGTCAGCAGAGGCACCACCAGCAGAAGGGTGATCAGGGTCAGCTTCACGTTCAGCGTGAACAGGAGGACGGTGATGACGATCATCGTCAGCGCCTGGACCACCAGCTGTGCCAGCCCGTCCTGGAGCAGTTGCTGGAGGTTCTCGATGTCCGAGGTCATGCGGGTCATGACCACGCCGGCCTTCTCGTCGGTGTAGAAGTCGAGGCCGAGGCGCTGGAGGTGGGTGAACACCCGGACGCGCAGGTCGTTCATCACCCGGGCGGCGAGCCGGCCGGTGACGCGGGCTTGGGAGCGCTGGGCCGCGGCGGTGATGATCACCGCGACCACGAAGGCGGCTCCGCAGAGGATCACCACGGCCACGCTGCGGTGACCCGGCAGCATCCCGTGGTTGATCGCGAAGGAGATCAGCCACGGTCCGGCCTGGTTGACCACCGACACGATTGCCACCAGCCCGAGGGCCAGGACCCCGAGGTGCCAGTGGCGGAAGATGAGCGCGCGCAGAGTCAGCTGCCGCCCGGCCGTGTCGGCCTCGGCGTGGTCGAAGTGGGCGTCGGGCGCGCCGTGGTCGGGCTCCTCGACGAGGAGCTTGTCGACGCCCTCCTGCAGCTCGGAGGGAATACCGGCGAAGGGCAGGCCGTTGCCCGGCGCGGCAGCACTGCCGGACCCGCCGAACATCGGAGCGCCGCCACCGAAACCACCGAAGCTCATGACCCGGCCTCCTCGGCGACGACGTCGGCGGTCTCGAGTTCGAGCTCCTCGGCCTGGGCGAGCACCTCGACGTAGAGGCGACTGGACTCCATCAGCTCCTGGTGGGTGCCGTCGGCGACGACATGGCCATCGTCGAGCAGCACCACGCGGTCGGCCAGGCCGATGGTGGAGAGGCGGTGGGCGACGATCAGGGTGGTGCGGTCGACCATCAGCGCCTTGAGACCCTCGTGGATCGCCTGCTCGACCTGGACGTCGACAGCGCTGGTGGCGTCGTCGAGCACCAGCACGGGCGGGTTGACCAGCAGCGTGCGGGCGATGGCGATGCGCTGGCGCTGGCCGCCCGACAGGGTGTAGCCGCGCTCCCCCACCACGGTGTCATAGCCGTGGGGCAGCTCGGCGATGAACTCGTCGGCTCCGGCGGCGACGGCCGCGGCGCGGATCTCCTCGATCGGCGCCTCGGGCCGGCCGTAGGCGATGTTGTCGCGCACCGACACCGAGAAGAGGAACGGCTCGTCCAGGACCACGCCGACCTGGCTGCGGACCGAGTCGAGGGTGAGGTCGCGCACGTCGTGGCCGTCGAGCTTCACCGCCCCTCCGGTGACGTCGTAGAAGCGCGAGAGCAGCCGGCTGACCGTCGTCTTGCCGCTGGCGGTGCGCCCGACCATCGCCACCGTCTCGCCCGGAGACAGGTGCAGGGAGAAGTCGCGCAGTACCGGCGGGCCCGGGGTGGCGGCGCCGAGCGGGCTGTTGGCGGCCGCCGTCGGGGCGTCATCGGCGTCCTCGCCGTCGGCGCCGTAGTGAAAGTCGACATGCTCGAAGGCGACCTCGCCGCGGAAGTCGGTCAGGACCGTCGCCTCCGGGGAGTCGACGACCGTCGGGGGCTCATCGAGCACCTCATAGATCCGCTCGGCCGAGGCGGCGGCGCGCTGGCCGAGCATGACGAGCATGCCGAGCAGCTGGAAGGGCGCCTGGAGCATGACGATGTAGGCCGAGAAGGCGAGGATCGCCCCGACTCCGAGGTGGTTGTGGATGACCAGCAGCCCGCCGACGAGCAGGACCAGCGCCATGCCGAGCTGGGGCAGGTTCTGCACCAGGGGGCTGAAGCGGGCGCGCAGGTCGGCGTCCTTGACGTAGGCCCATTGCAACTTGTCCGCCTCACGGGCGAGGTGGTCGAGCTCACGCGGCTCGGCGGTGAAGGACTTGACCACGCGGACGCCGTTGATGTTCTCGTCCACGACGGTGGCGATCTCGGCCAGCCGCGACTGGATGAGCCAGGAGACCGGGAACATCGAACGGCGCATGCGCACCGACAGGAGGAACACGAAGGGCAGGGTGGACATCGCCACGAAGGCGAGCGCCACGTTGATCGACAGCATGTAGATGAAGGCGACGACGGCGATCGAGCACTGCACGACGATGCTCGGGCCGAAGGTCAGGTACATCTGCACGCTGCGGATGTCGGAGTTCGCGCGTGAGATGAGCTGGCCGGTCTGCACGCGGTCGTAGAAGCCGAAGCTCATGTGGGTGAGATGCTCATAGAGCAGGTTGCGCAGGTCGAACTCCATGGCGTAGGCGGTGCGCATGAGGAACAGCCGTGAGACGACCCCGGCGACGCCCGCGGCCACAGCCAGTGCGAACACCAGCCACACGTAGTGCGACAGCGGCCGGGTGTGATCCTGAAGGGAGTTGGTGACCGCCTGGTTGAGCAGGTTGGGGATCTGCACCTGCAGGAGCAGGCCGATGAAGGAGGTGACCAGCGCGGTGATCAGGGTGAAGCGATGGGCGGCCAGCACCGGCATGGCCCGGCCGAGCCAGCTGCGGTCCCGGTCGGGGCTGATCTGGGCCTTGGGGGCGGCGTAGCGCGAGGTGATCCCGCGCGGGACGAAGTCAGCGACCGCCATGGCGAGCCTTCCGGTAGGCGTCGAGGGCCTCGCGCCAGGGCGCGAGGGTGGCGAAGGGGTCGCTGACGTCGGCCTCCATGTGGGCGGCGATGGCCGCCAGACGGCGTCCGATCTCAGCCTCGGCGCCGGCCAGCACCGCGGCCCCGGCCTCGGTCAGGCGCACGTCGACGCGGCGGCGGTCACCGTCGACGTGGTCCCGGCAGACGAGGCCGCGCAGGCACAGGCCGTCGACCACGCCGGTGATCGAGGGCCGGCTCACGGCGAGCTTCTCGGCCAGGCTGGAGGCCGCCTCCTGCCCGGAGTCGAGGATCATCAGCACGCGGTACTGCGACAGGCTGAGCTCGCTCGTGGCTACGCCCAGCTCGACCTGACGGGCCAGGCGGGCCAGGGTGCGCCCGGCGGCGACGGTGGGGGCCTCAGGCATCGCCTCGGGCGCCGGGGCGAGGGTCGCGATTCGTTCAGAGCTCACATGATTAGGGTAGCTAACCTTCTGTACGTTCTCACAAAGCGCTTACGTCGCGGGGAATACCCTTTCCGAGTGATGCAGGTTCGGATCACGGGCGCCGGCGCGCCCGCTGCGTGACGCCTCAGCCCGTCTCGATGAAGCGTCCGTTGATCCTCATCGGCGCGGTGGCCTGCGTCGTGCTGTCCGTCGGTCTCATCTTCCTCAACGTCGGGTCGGGCGACACCCCGCCGGTGGCCAACGACCCGGGACTGCTCGTCGTCCCCCACGCCCCCCCGGTGTCCGAGACCCTCACGGTCGGGGCGCCGACGCGGGCACCGGCGCTGGCCCGGAGCTTCCTCGGCCTGTCAATCGAGTATCAGTCGGTCGCGGCCGACGCCGGACCGCCAACCGATCCCGACACGGTCATGAACCGGCTGATCGCCAACCTCAACCCCGGCCAGCGGCCGGTCATCCGCATCGGTGGCGACTCGACCGACCACACCTGGTATCCGGTCAAAGGCTTCTCCAGCCCGGGCCTGACCTACGCGCTGACTCCGGCCTGGCTGGCCAGCGTCGCCCGGTTCGCCGCCGGCACCGACGCGAAGCTCATCCTCGGGATCGACCTCGAGGCCAACCAGCCGCGGGTGGCCGCCGCCGAGGCGCGAGCCCTGCTCACCGCGATCGGCCCTGCGCACATCCTCCAGTGGGAGGTGGGCAACGAGCCGAATCTGTACTCGAGCTTCCCCTGGTACGTGACGGTGCCCGACGACGCCGCCAGCGGCATCTACACGCGCCAGCGCAGCTACTCCTTCAGCGACTACCTGAACGAGTACAACGCCGTGGGCAACGTCCTCCCCGACATTCCGCTGGCGGGACCGGCGCTGGGCTCACCGGTGTGGATGGCCCATGTCGGGGAGATGATCGCGGCCGATCCCGACGTGGCCGACATCACGTACCACGCCTATCCGACCAACTGCTTCGCCGCTCCGGCGAACCCGGCCTACCCGAGCGTCGCCCACCTCCTGTCCCGGACCGCCTCGGACGGGCTGGCCGCCAGCGTGGCCGGCTACGCCGCCCAGGCGCGGGCGGCGGGCCGCACGTTCCGCGTCGACGAGCTCAATTCGAGCGCATGTGGCGGCACCAGCGGGGTCTCGGACACCTTCGCCTCCGCGCTGTGGGTGACCGACACCCTGTTCGCCATGGCCAGCGCGGGGGTCAGCGGGGTCAACATCCAGACCTTCAACTCGAGCCGCTACAAGCCGTTCGGCGTCGAGCGGGTCCACGGTCGCTGGGTCGCCCAGGTCGAGCCGATGTACTACGGGATGCTCCTGTTCGCCCGGGCCGCACCCGCCGGCTCCCAGCTGCTGGCGGTGCACAGGACCGGCGCCGACGCGGTGCGGGCGTGGGCGGTCAAGACGCCGGCCCGCTCCAGCGCCCACGGGGCCCAGACCGTCACGCTGATCAACGACAACCCGGGACACGCCGCGACCGTGCGGGTCACGGTCCCCGGCACCGTCGGCGGCACCCTGGTGCGAATGACCGCAGCCGGCGGGGCCAGCGCCAAGGCGGGGATCAAGCTGGCGGGCTACAGCTACCCGGCGAACACCACGAGCGGGCGGCCGCGGGGCGGCACTGACAGCGCGCGGATCACGCCCGGCGCCGGCGGGAGCTACACGGTGTCGCTGCCCGCGGCCTCGGCCGCGCTCAGCTTGCGTCGGCCCGCGCGCAGCGGCTGGAA
>CAZZVR010000041.1:0-13061 GCA_964657595.1 Burkholderia sp. PAMC 26561
CCGCTTCGGGCCTGGGTTCCGCTTCGGGCCTGGGCTCGGCGGATCGCGCGGGACAGTTGCCCCCGGCCCGGCGCTCTGGTGCACTGCTGCTCACGTTCTGACAGCGGTTCGTCTCCCGACGCCACCCAAGGACCCCTACGCCGGGCGACGGTAGGCATCGGCGCAGCCGGCGTCAAGTCCCCGACCCGGGCGTTCACATCCGCCGACTGACGGGGCGGCCAAGAGTGCTCGGGCTGGCACGGACCGGGGGGCGAGCGCCGGCGCTCGCGTCACCCGCCAGCGAGCCGGGTAGGGCACGGGCCAGAACTTTGCAAGATCACCCAGGAGGCAGCATGACTTCACAGCAGGAGACGATCGCGGTGCTCGGCGCCGGCGGCACGATGGGCCGAGGGATGGCCGCCAACCTCCTCAAGGCCGGCTACAGCGTCCGGGCGTGGAACCGTTCACGCGACAAGGCCGAGCCGTTGGCCGAGCACGGCGCCGAAATCTGTGACTCGCCGTCTGAGGCCGCTGACGGCGCAACGGTGATCCTGACCATGCTGTCGGACGCCGACGCGGTGACCGAGGCGGTGTCAAGCATCGACACCGCACCCGGCGCGCACCCGATCTGGCTGCAGATGAGCACGATCGGCGAGGTCGGCACCGACCGCTGTGCCCAGCTCGCTCAGGAGCGTGGCCTCAGCCTGGTTGACGCACCCGTGTCGGGCACCAAGCAGCCGGCGCAGGAGGGCAAGCTGGTCATCCTCGCCTCCGGACCCGAGGCGCTGCGAGACCGCGTCCAGCCGATCTTCGACGTGGTCGGGCAGAAGACCGTGTGGGTGGGTGCGGCCGGTGGGGGCACCCAGCTGAAGGTGGCCGTCAACAGCTGGCTGCTCGCCGTGGTCGAGGGGGCTGCCGAGACCCTGGCGCTGGCGGAGGGGATGGGCCTGGACCCCCACCTGGTGCTCGAGGCGGTCGCCGACGGTCCCCTCGATGCGCCCTACCTGCAGATGAAGGGCAAGGCGATGATCGAGCGCTCCTTCGACCCGTCCTTCTCACTCCGGCTGGCGACCAAGGATGCCGGCCTGGCCGTCGACTCCGCAGAGGCCCACGGACTTGACCTCCCGCTGCTGGGCACCATCCACGAGCGGTTCGCCCAGGGCGCCGAGGCGCACGGCGAGGAGGATCTCAGCGCCACCTTCCTCAGCAGCGCACCGAGCTCCAGCCCCGCCTGATCACCCGCACATGACACCCCCCGGGCTCGCGCGTCCGGCGCCTCGATCGTCGACGCCCGGCCCCAGGCGTAAAATCTTCGTTTGGAGGGCTTGATTGGAGTACGTCGTCACCGACGGGCCCCACGCGCTGACTTCCGAGGTTCCAGCAACCCCAGGGAGTTGACGTGCCGCCATACCCACAGTGCGCTCCCGACTCGGGGACAGGCCAATGACCGCCGTCCCACGCCGGCGCCGGCGCCGGGCCATGAACGACGCTGAGCTCATGGCCGCCGTGTCCAGCGGAGAGACGGGGGCCATGGGAGAGCTCTATGACCGCTACGCCGACCGGGCCTACAGCGTGGCGCTGGCGGTATGTGAGGACGATCGCTGCGCGCAGGAGGTGGTTCGAGCGGTGTTCGCGTCGCTGTGGCAGCGGCGCACGGACTATGAGCGCCAGCGGGGCACCGTCGCGGCGTGGCTGCTGAGCGCGGCGCACTCGGCCGCGATCCAGCGCGTCCGCGAGAGCGCCAGCGCACCGCGATACCGGGCCGACCGGCTCGCCCAGCTGCCCGACCCCCAGCAGCAGGTGATCACCCTGGCCTACTTCGGACAGCTCTCCCACACCGAGATCGCCGCCCACCTCGGCCTCGACACCGCCACCGTCAAGGGCCATATGCGTCTCGGCCTCCGCCAGCTACAGGACAGTCTCGGCCCGGCGGAGGCCTGAGGGCCCTCGCCGCCCCCCGGCCCTCTCCCACCGGAGATGCGCAGGTTCCTCACCCGGCGGCGGCGCAAACCGGGGCCGCCGCCGAAGCTCGGAGTCACGACAGCGGCTCGGCCCCGCGCGGTTCAGGCGACGATCGCGTCCAGCTCGTCGAGGTCCTGGGCCGACAGTTCCAGGCCGGCGCCGGCCACGTTCTCGCGCAAGTGAGCGCGCGATGACGTGCCCGGGATGAGCAGGACGTTCTCCCCGCGCCGGACCAGCCAGGCCAGCGCCACCGCCAGCGGTGTGGCGCCGATCCGCTCAGCCACCCGGGAGAGCTCGTCGGCCTGGAGCGGGGAGAAGCCACCGAGGGGGAAGTAGGGGACATAGGCGATGCCCTGTGCGCCGAGCGCCTCGATCAGCGCGTCGTCCTCGCGGTGGGCGAGGTTGTAGAGGTTCTGCACGCAGACGACCGGCGCGATGCTCTGGGCCTCGGCGACCTGCTCGGCGTTGACGGTGCTGAGACCGAGGTGCTTGATGAGTCCCTGCTGCTGGAGCTCGGCGAGCACCTCGAACTCCCGGGCGATCGAGCCGGGCGCCACCTGACTGCCGCCGTCCCCCACCCCCATGTGGCGGTAGTTGACCACCTCCAGCGCGTCGAGGCCGAGATTACGCAGGTTGTCCTGCACCGCGGTGCGGAGATCGTCGGGCTCGCGCCAGTCCAGCCACGCCCCGGTGTCGTCGCGACGCGCGCCGACCTTGGTGACGATCACCAGATCGTCCGGGTAGGGCGCCAGTGCCTCGCGGATGAGCTGGTTGGTGACGTGGGGGCCATAGAAGTCCGAGGTGTCGATGTGGTTGATGCCCATCTCGACGACCTCCCGCAGCACGGCGACCGCCTCGTCGCGGTCGCGCGGGGGACCGAACACGTGCGGTCCGGCGAGCTGCATCGCGCCATAGCCCAGGCGCGTCACGGTCGGGCCGTCGCCCATCTGGTAGGTGCCGCCCGGCAGGGTCTGGGTGGTCATGAAAAGTCCTTTCTCAACGGTTACCGGACTATCTTGCTCCTCCCGGGCCCCGACAGCCAGGGGGTCGCTCCGGGGGAGGGGCCGTCCCTGGATGACTTCGCCCGAAGCTGTCGGCGCATAAGTGATCGGAACTCAGCGTTTCTGAACCCCGGCACCGGGTAGTGCCTGGAGAAGGACAGAAGCTGGACCGTCCGGTCCAGTTAACTGGTGTCTTCTGAACATGCGCGCACTCACGACGGGCCGGCGGCTGGACATCAGCCACGCATTGCTGTCCGAACGCAGCTCACTCGCCGACGACGTGCGCGACGGCTTGAGCGCCGCGTTCAAGCAGCTGCCGCCCAAGCACCTCTACGACGCCCGGGGATGTGAGCTGTTCGAGGACATCTGCGAGCTGCCGGAGTACTACCCCACCCGCACCGAGCGGGCGATCCTCGACGCGGAGGCGGCCGCCATCGTCACCGGCACCGGCGCTGCGGAACTCGTGGAGCTCGGCGCCGGGAGCGCGACCAAGACGCGGGTGCTGCTCGACGCGATGCAGGAGGCCGACAGCCTGCGTCGCTACATCCCCTTCGACATCGCCGAGGCAGCGGTGCGCCCGACCGCGGAAGCGATCTTCGCCGAATACCCCGGCCTCGAGTCCGTCCACGGCGTCATTGGGGACTTCCTCAGCGACCTGGATCTCGTGCCCGCCCCCGAATCCGACGCCCCGCGGCTCGTGGCGCTGCTCGGCTCGACGATCGGGAACTTCGTCGGGGCCGAGCGAGAGGTGCTGCTCAGCGCGATCAGCCGGCTGCTGCGGCCCCAGGATTCCTTCCTGCTCGGCGCGGACCTGGTCAAGGACCCGGCGGTGCTCGAGGCGGCCTACAACGACAGCGCCGGGGTCACCGCCGCGTTCGACCTCAACATGCTCGACGTGATCAACCGTGAACTCGACGGCGATATCCCGGTCGCCAACTTCGCGCACATCGCGCGCTTCGACCGCGAGCAGGAATGGATCGAGATGCGCCTGATCGCGACCGAGGCCTGTCACGCCCACCTCGGCGACCTCGATCTCGATGTCGACTTCAGCGCGGGTGAGGCGGTGCGCACCGAGATCAGCGCCAAGTTCACCCCCGAGCGCCTGACCCGGGATCTCGGCGCCGCCGGGCTCGAGCTGACGACGATGTACACGGACCCGGACAACCTCTTCGCGCTCGTCCTGGCGCGGCCGGCCATCACCACCAGCGTGCCGACGCAGACCGCCACGGCGGACATCGTCGCCGCCCTCAGCGCCTCCCGCGAGCGGACCTTCGCCCTCGTCTCCCGGCTCGAGGGGGACGCGCTGGAGCGCGTGCACTCACCGCTGCTGAGCCCACTGGTCTGGGACCTGGGTCACATCGCCGCCTTCGAGGACCTGTGGATCTCGCGGACCTTCGGAACCGAGATGCTCGAACCCGAGCTCATTCCGGTCTACGACGCGGACGAGACCCCGCGCCGCGACCGCGGCACGCTGCCGTTCCTGCGCACCGAGGCGGCCCGCGACTATCTGCGCCGGACCCGCGCCCACACCCTGGGCCTGATCGCCAGCGAGAACCCGCCGGACCACCTCGCCGCGCGACTCGAGCTGATCATTCGCCACGAGCTGCAGCACAACGAGACGATGTCCCAGACGCTGCAGGTCGCCGGGCTGGCCACTGGGCTCGAACATGGGGCTGACCCCACGATCAGTTGCGATGACCACGGCCTCGAGCTGATCCCCCTCGCCGGCGGCAGCCTGCTCATCGGCGCGGCGAGCGACGGCTTCGCCTATGACAACGAGCGCCCGCGCCATCAGGTCGAGGTCGCCTCCTTCCAGATCGGCCGCTTCCCGGTATCGAACGCGGCGTGGCAGGACTTCATGGCGGACGGGGGATATCACCGTCGCGAGCTGTGGTCTGAGCCGGGCTGGCGCTGGCGCCGGGCCGAGGGCATCGAGGCCCCGCTCTACTGGAACGCCGACGGGTCGCTGCGGCGATTCGACCGCCGACAGCCGATCCTCGCCACCGACCCGGTGTGCCACATCTCCTACTTCGAGGCCGAGGCCTTCGCCCGCCACCACGCTGCGCGGCTGCCCACCGAGTTCGAGTGGGAGGCCGCGGCCACCATCGAGCCCCGGGGGCCCGAGCAGCTCCTGCACGGGGTGCAGAACAGCGTGTGGCAGTGGACGTCGAGTGAGTTCAACCGCTATCGGGGCTTCCGAGCCGACCCCTACCCCGAGTACTCCGAGCAGTTCTTCGGCCACGGCTACCGCGTGTTGCGCGGGGGCGCCTGGTTGAGCTCGCCGCGGGTCGCCACGATCCCCTTCCGCAACTGGGATCTGCCCGAGCGTCGCCAGATCTTCAGCGGGCTGCGGCTCGCTCGCGACCTCTGAGCCAGACCGCCGCGGGCCGATGATCGGACCCGCGGCGCTGCCGGCCGGCTCAGTGGATGCCGAGCTGCTTGTCAGCGACCTGCACGTATTTGTTCGTGTAGGTCGTGCCGATGTTGATCTGCTTGCCCGCCGTGATCACTCCCGCTGCCTTGTCGATGGCGATCGCCGTCTGGGGTGCGCCGGCCGGCATCAGGCCGTTCGGCGCAAACTGACTTTTGTCCGCATTCAACGAGGAGATGTACTGGGCCTTGGTGACACCCTCGGTGGTGTAGGACGCCGGCATCGCGTCAGCGATCTGGGCGGCCGTGTGGGTCTTCATCCACTGCAGGGTGGCGGCCAGTGCCGTGACCACGTCCTGGGCCTCCTTCTGGTGTGCGTTGACCCAGCTGGTCGTCGCGAGCACACCGGCGGCCGGATACACGCCGCCGAGCAGCTTCTGGGTCGATGAACCGCTGGCGAGATCAGCCATCGAGTAGGCGATGTGCTTGGCCTCGAGCTGGGCCACCGTCGGCTGGGTGGTCATCACGCACTGGGCGCTCTTCTGCTGCAGGGCGGACACCGCGGTCGGTCCCGCCCCGACCGCCAGCCGATGGATATCGGTGGTGATGTTGAGTCCGGCCTTGGTGGCCAGGTATTTGGTCAGACCGTCCGTCCCCGACCCGAGGTCGGTGACACCCAGGGTCTTGCCCTTCCAGTTCGCCGTGCTGTGCACCCCGGAGCCGTAGGCGCACATCTCGCGCTCACCCGGAGCGACACCGAGGTTGATCAGGTCGACGACCGACTTGCCCAGCGCCTGGAACTCGGCGGTATGGACGTACCAAGCGCCAGCCATGTTGACCGAGCCGTTGACCATCGCGGTCTCGGCCCCGACGCCGCCCTGCTGCTCGGTCGAGAGCACCATGTTGACGCCGTACTTCTTGAAGTAGCCCAGCTGGTCGGCCAGCTTGTACTCCATGTAGATCTGCTTGTCGATGCCGCCGACCATCATGGTCACGGTCGGCAGGCTGGAGCTGCTCGCGCCGGAGCTGGCCGACGCGTTGGAACTGGAACTGCCGGAGCTGCTGCCGCAGGCAGCGACTCCCAGTGCGAGCGCAGCGGTGGCCGCCGCGCCCAACAGGCGATTGACCTTCATATGTGTCTCCTCCCTCGGAGAGTGGTGCGTTGGTGGACTGCGTGGACTGCGTGTGCGTGCAGCTGAGATCGGGTCCGCCCACCCAGGGCGGACCCGGTTGCGTCCGGGTTCGCCTAGACGGTCCCGGACTCCATGTGGGCGGCGGGGCGCCACCCGAGGACACGTTTCTCGAGCGCGGCGATCAGCCCCTCAGCCGCCAGGGCGATGACCGCGATGATCACCATTCCGGCGAACACGCCGTCGGGCTGGAAGGTGCTCATGGCCGTGGTGATCAACAGCCCCAGGCCATGCTGGGCTCCGAGCACCTCGCCGACGATCGCGCCGATGATGGCGAAACCGAAGGCGATGTGGAGGCTCGCGATGATCCAGGTCATCGCCGATGGCAGGATGACGTTGCGGTTGATCTGCCACCGGCTCGCGCCGAGGACCCGGGCATTGGAGATGAGGTTCTGGTCGACCTCCCGCACACCCTGGTAGGCGTTGAAGAACACGCCGAAGAACACCAGCACGGCCGCCAGGATCTCCTTCGAGGTCATGCCGATCCCGAAGGCCACGGTGAACAGCGCGCCGAGCACGATGCGCGGCATCGCGTTCGTCACCTTGATGTACGGGCTGGCCACGTCGGAGGCGAGCCGGCTCTGACCGAGCAGCAGGCCGACGGCGACTCCGGCGATCGTGCCGTAGACGAAGCCGAGCAGCGCCTCCTGCAGGGTCGTCCAGATCTGCTGCCAGATGGAGCCGAACTGGGTACCGCTGGAGAACCAGTCCTTGAGCTGGGTGGCGATCCCGCTGGGCTTGCCCCAGAAGAACGGGTCGATGATGAACTTGTTGTCGGCCAGCAACTGCCAGCCGCCGATGATGACCACGAACACCGCGACGCGGGCCACCCAGACGGTGATCCGGCGGTTGCGCCGCTGGCGGGCATCAGCCTCAGCGATCGCCGCCTCCGAGCCGACGTCATCGAGCCGTCCGGCCACGCCAGTGCCCGGCCGGGCGAGAGGATCGGGACCCCGGCGCCCCTTGAGAAGTGATCCCGAGCTCATGCCGCACCGCCTTCGGCATCTGAGTTCGACGCGGCGGTCTTGGCGTACGCCTGCTCGACCTCCTCGCGCAGCGAGGACCAGATCTGGTGGTGGAGATCGCGGAAGCGGTCACCGAAGCGGATCTCCTGGACCGCACCGCGCGGACGCGGCAGGTCGATGTCATACACGTCCTTGACCGTGCCGGGGCTGGCGGTCACGACGACCACCTTGTCCGCCAGCGCGATCGCCTCCTCCAGGTCGTGGGTGACGAAGAGGACGGTCGGGCGCGTCTGCTCCCATAGGCCGAGCAGCTCGTTGGACATGATCGCCTTGGTCTGGACATCGAGCGCACCGAAGGGCTCGTCCATCATCAGCACGGACGGCTCGTTGATCAGCGCACCGGCCAGGCTGACGCGCTTGCGCATGCCGCCCGACAGCTGATGGGGATAGTGATCCTCGAAGCCGGCGAGACCGACGCGTCGCAGCCAGTCCCTGGCTGAGGCGCGGGCGTCGCCCTTGGACAGCCCGTTGAAGATCGGGCCCATCATCACGTTGTTGAGCACCGACTTCCAGGGCATGAGCGCGTCGGCCTGGAACATGAAGCCGGTCCCGTGCTGGACTCCGTTGACGGGTTGACCGCCGACGGTGACGGTACCGGCGCTGGGTCGTGCCAGTCCCGAGACCATCGTCAGGGTCGTGGACTTGCCACATCCCGTGGGACCGACGATCGCGCAGAACTGCCCGGGCTCGATGGTCAGGCTGAAATCCCGCAGCGCGGTGAACGCCACCCCGGTCGGGCTGACGAACCGCTTGGTCGCACCGTTGAGCTCCACGCCGACCGCCTGGCCCGCAGACCGGTTCAGCCCAGGGGCCCTCGCGCCGTGGTGATGGCTTGTGGCAGCAGCTGCCGCCATGTGTCTCCTCCTCCGTCGAACAATCCCTCAGCCGGCCCGATGGGCTCGACCGAGACGAAGCTACGTCGGCGCGGGCGCGGCGCCAAGGCTTGTGCGCCTTGCGCCACAACGTCGTGTTTCCTGGCGTTTTGCGCGTTTTGCTCACGGGAGTTGCGCGCCCAGGGAGGCGCCATACACTGGCTCGCGGAGAGAGGAATGTGGCGTAGAGGGAAGCTGTCCAATCGCATCCTGTTGAGCGTCGCGGCGATCCTCGTCGCAACGACGGTCGTCGGTCTCGGCCTCAACACGATCAGCCGCCGGACTGAGCTCGAGCACGAATACCAGGACCGCGCGCTGGCGATCGCCCAGACGGTCGCCGCGATGCCGACGGTGCGTGACGGGCTGACCGATCCGACTGCCACCAACAGTCTGCAGATCCAACGCGTCGCGGCCCAGGTCATGGCCAAGACCGGCGCGAGCTATATCGTGATCATCGACCGCAACGGCATCCGCTACTCCCATCCCGATCCGGCCCTGATCGGCCACAAGATCTCCGAGCCGGTGATCGCGCTCGACGGGCGCGATCACGTGGGCGTCGACCACGGGAACCTCGGCGTCTCGGCCAACGCGAAGGTGCCGCTGTACTCGCCGGCCGGCCAGATCGTCGGTGAGGTCTCCGCGGGGATCCCCGAGGCGCGTGTGTCCGATCAGCTGATCGGAGAACTGCCCCAGCTGCTGCTGTTCTTCCTGTGCGCCCTGGCCATCGGACTGGCCGGCTCGGTGCTGTTGACCCGGCGGCTGAAGCGCAGCACCTTCGGTCTGGAGCTCGAGGAGATCGCCGCGCTGGTGCACGAGCGCGAGGCGATGCTCCACAACATCCGTGAGGGCGTCATCACCATCGGTCAACACGACGAGATCACCCTGATCAATGACGAGGCTCGCCGTCTGCTCGGGCTCGGCTTCGGTCATGAGGTCCTCGGCCGGCCTGTCGGCGAGCTCACCACAGCCGGCCGGCTGCATGACCTGCTGACCGGAGCGACCGACGGCCAGGACCAGATCGTCCTCACCGACGACCACGTCCTGGTGGTCAACCGGGTCACCGCCGAGCGTGCGGGACGCCGGCTCGGTGCCGTCGTCACGCTCCGCGACCGCACCGAGCTCGAGGCGCTGCTGCGCGAGCTCGACGGCGTCGAGGCGCTGATCACCGCGCTGCGCGCCCAGCAACACGAGTTCTCCAACCGCATGCACACCGTCGCCGGGTTGATCGAGCTGGGCGATCACGCCTCGGCGGCACGGTACGTACTCGATGTCTCCAGCGACAGCGCCGAGCTCGCCGAGACCATCCGCGCACGCATCGAGAGCCCGGAGATCGCGGCGATGCTCCTGGCCAAGATGACGATCGCCGCCGAGCGCAACGTCGAGCTCACCCTGACCGCTGACTCGCACCTGTCCGCCGGCGGTGTCGACACCAATTCAGTGCTGACGATCGTCGGCAACCTGATCGACAACGCGATCGACGCCGCCGCCGACGGCCCCTCGCCGTCCGACGTCAGCGTGCGGCTCAGCGGCGGGGATCCGACCTGTGAGGGGCCGGTCACCATCGCGGTCTCCGACAGCGGCGACGGGATCCCGTCCCAGCTGGTCCAGGAGGTGTTCATGGACGGGTTCACGACAAAGACCGCGAGCACCGAACGACCGCGTGGAATCGGGCTTGCCCTCGTCCAACGCCTCGTCCACCGGGCGGGAGGGAACGTCATGCTGAGCTGCGAGGGCCGGACCCTGTTCACCGTTGTGCTGCCCGTGGAGACTGAGACCGGAGTGAAGGTGACGGCGTGATCGGGGTCCTGGTCGTCGAGGACGACTACCACGTCGCGAGCATCCACAGTGCCTTCGTCCGACGGGTCGAGGGCTTTGCGGTCAGCGGTCAGGCCTCGAGCCTGGCGAGTGCGCGCAGGCTACTGCGCGAGGACCCGCCCGACCTCGTTCTGCTCGACCTGTTCCTGCCCGACGGCAGCGGCCTCGAGCTGCTCGACGAGCCGGGCGCCACGCCCGCCGAGCGCCCCGACTTCCTCGTCATCACTGCCGCACGAGACATGCGGAGCGTCCGCGCGGCGATCAGGCTCGGGGCCGTCCACTACCTGGTCAAGCCGTTCGACTTCGCTCAGATGGAGGAGCGCCTGGTCGCCTACCGAGCCATGCACCGACGACTGGCACGGATCGGTGCCCAAGCCGAGCGCGAGGCCGAGCAGCACGAGGTCGACGCGCTCTACAGCTTGCTGCGCGGTCCCGCGGCTCTCCCCAAGGGCCAGTCCGGTCCGACGATGACGCGCATCCGGGAGCTGCTGGAGAGTGCCCAAACCGAGCTGTCGGCGACCGAGATCGCCGGAGAGATCGGCGTCAGCCGATCCACCGCCCAGCGCTACCTCGCCGAACTGGCGCGTGACGGCCGCATCGAGGTCCGTCCGAACTACGGTGCCACCGGACGCCCCGAGCACAGGTACCGCGCCGGTCATGACGATCGCTAGCCTCGACTCCCCATGGGCACCTTTGACCAGCTGGCCGACCTGAGCCTCGAGGTCGACGGCTACAGCCTCGAGCCCCTCGAGGCCCGGCTGGGGCCGGACATGCTGCGCAGATGCACGGTGGTGCACCTCCGCGGCGGCGAGCACGAGGGGCTCGGCGAGGACGTCACCTACGCCCCCGAGCAGCACGACAGCTTCCAGGCCGCCGGTGCGGTGCACGCCCTGGCCGGGAGCTGGACGCTGGCTGACTTCTGTGACCACACCGCAGGGCTGGACCTGTTCGGGCATGAGCCCGACCATCCCGCCTCGCGCAACTACCGGCTCTGGGCCTTCCACAGTGCCGCGCTGGATCTCGCCCTGCGCCAGGCGGGCATGCCCCTCCAGGTCGCTCTGGGCCGCGAGGCTGAGCCGATGCGCTACGTCGCCTCGACCCGTCTGGGCGAGCCGCCGAGCCTGGAGCCGGTGCGGACACGCCTCGCCCTGGATCCGACCCTGCGCTTCAAGCTCGACGCGACCAGCTCCTGGACCGAAGCGATCTTCACCGCGCTCGCGGAGACCGGCGCGGTGGACTCGATCGACCTCAAGGGCCTCTACCGCGGATCCAGCGTCGACCAGCCCGCCGACCCGGTGCTCTACCAGCGGGTGGTCGCGTTCTTCCCGCAGGCGTGGATCGAGGATCCCGACCTCAGCGTGCCCGAGGCCGCGGCGGTGCTGGCCGACCACCACGACCGGATCACCTGGGACTTCCCGATCCACTCGGTCGCTGACATCGAGGCGCTCCCCTTCCCGCCGCGGATGGTCAACCTCAAACCGTCACGGATCGGCTCCCTGCGTGAGCTGTGTGCGACCTATGACCTGTGTGCCGAGCGCGGGATCGGGGCCTACAGCGGGGGCCAGACCGAGCTGGGCGTCGGCCGGGGCCAGGCCCAGTACCTGTCGGCGATCTTCCACCCCGACGCACCGAACGACCTCGCCCCCGGCGCCTACAACCTGCCCGATCCGCCCGCCGGTTTGGCCTCGAGCCCACTCACCGGGTCGTTCAGGGAACCGGGGTTTCGCTGGAATTGAGCCAATGGCGCATCAAACGGCCCCATCCTGGGTTAATAGGGGTCATGAACCTACGGCGCCTGATCATCACCTTGGCCGCGAGCCTGGCCACCGTGGCGTGCGCGATGGCGTTCGACGCCTCGTCGGCCCTGGCGATCGCCGCCAACGGCTCCTTCATCAAGTACGGCACGGGGATCTATCGAGTCGTCGGCGGAGCGGCGATCCACATCGACAGCTGCACCACGCTCAGCGGCTGTCCTAACGACCAGACGGTGTCGAGCCTGGCCGGCTATGCCAGCGTGCCGGCCAACGGCTCCTTCGTGCAATTCAGCGGTGGCGACTACGAGATCATCGGCGGGGCGGTCATTCACGTCGACTCCTGCGCCACCCTGGCGTGCACGGGTATCGTCGTTCTCGACCCGGGCGGGGCGAGCGACTACGCCAAGGCGCACCCGACGCCCACCCCCGGCACGCTGATCAAGTCAGTCGGCACCGGGCCGGTGGCGTCGGGCTGGGTCGGCGAGGTCCTCGGGGGCGCGGTCATCCATGTCGACGCCTGCGCCGGCCTCAGCGGCGGCAGCTGTGCCGGGGACGTCAGCCTCGACAGCGGCGGACTGGCCGACTACATGGCCGCCCACGCGCTCCCGGTGGACGGGACCTTCATCCGCTCCGGCAGCGGCGGCGCCGACGCGGGCTACACCGACGAGGTGATCGGCGGCGCGCTCATCCACGTGGACAGCTGTGCCCCGCTGAACGGCTGTCCGGGGAACACGACCCTCGACGGCGGCGGGTTCATCGACTACATCAATGCCCATCCACTGCCGGCCAACGGCACCTATGTGCGCGAGGCCGGCGGACCCCAGGCCGGACTGATCGCCCGCGTGGCCGGTGGCGCCTTCCTCACCATCAGTGACTGCGCCGCCCTGGGCGGCTGCCCGAGCACGATCGACGCGCTCGACGCCGGCGGCTTCGCCGCCTGGTCGAGCGCCCACGCGATACCGGTCGACGGGACCTATCTGCTCGGGCTCCCCTCCAACACCACCTGGGAGGTGACCGGTGGCCAGCGCCAGACGGTGTCGGCCAACGCTGCGGCGGTGCCCGTCGATGACTCGAGCCTGAACCCGATCCCGCT
>CAZZVR010000041.1:13071-21543 GCA_964657595.1 Burkholderia sp. PAMC 26561
CCACCACCACCACCTCGACGACTCCCATCTCCACCACGCCGCCGGCCCCGACGACCGTCGCGCCGACCACGCAGAAATCCAAGGCCAAGAACGTCAAGCTCGCGGTGTCCTTCGGCTGGCGCTGGAAGGGGGCCCGCTCCCAGCTGGTCTGGATGCGCGCGGCCGCGCTGAAGCGTCCAATGAAGCTGAGCATCTCGTGCCGGGGCAAAGGTTGCCCCTATCAGACCAGGACGTGGCGCAAGGGAACCGCCAAGCAGTTCCTCAGACGGCTCCACGGCGGGATCTATCGCGCCGGGGACACCCTCACCCTCACCATCTCCCGCAAGGGCTATCGCTCTGAGCGAATCAAGCTGAAGGTGCGCTACGGCCGCGCTCCGCTGGCCGCGTTGCTCAAAACTCGGCGCTGATCAACCCGGAGTCGGCCACGCCGCTGTCGATCGCGGCCCGGCGCACCGCCTCGGCGACGGTCTCGTGGACGTGGAGGTCGAGCACCTCGGGAATGAGTTCTGACTCGACGGTGAGTTCGGCCAGCGCCCAGGCAGCAGCCCGCTTCATCTCGACGTTGATGACCGAGGCACCGGCCAGCAGGGCGCCGCGGAAGATCCCTGGATAGCCGAGCACGTTGTTGACGCTGGTGCCGTCGGCGGCGAACGCCGCCCCCGCGGCGAGCGCCGCCGCGGGCTCGATCTCCGGCACCGGGTTGGTCAGGGCGAGGATGACCTGGCCGGGTGAGATCATCGCCGGGGTGATCAATCCGGGCCGCCCCGAGGTGGCGACCACCACGTCAGCGGTGACCATCAGTTCCTCCAACGCGACGATGTCGATCCCGTGCGCGCGGGCATGGTCGGCCGCCGCCGGGTTCGGGTCGGTCGCCAGCACGCGGCGCACCCCGGCATCGTGGATCAGGGTGGCGATGCCGAAGCCCGCAGCGCCGAGCCCGATCTGTCCGACGACGGCCTCATCGAGGCGGATGCCGGCCTGGCGACAGGCGGCGATCGCCGCCGCCAGGGTCACCACCGCGGTGCCGTGGACATCGTCGTGCATCACCGGTTGGGGCAGCGCCTCGATCAGGCGCTGCTCGATGGCGAAGCAGTCGGGCGTGGAAATGTCCTCGAGGTGGATGCCGCCGAAGCCGGGTGCAATCGCCACCACCGTATTCACGAACGCGTCGATGTCCCTGGTGTCGAGCAGGATCGGCACCGCATTAATGCCCACCAGCTGGGCATAGAACAGGGCCTTGCCCTCCATCACCGGCAGGCTGGCCAGGGCGCCGATGTCGCCGAGGCCGAGCACGCGGGTGCCGTTGGTGACGATCGCCACCGAACGCCCGATGGTGGTGAAGCGCCGCGCCAGCTGGGGAAACTCATGGATCGCCTCCGACACCCGGGCCACCCCGGGGGTGTAGACGTCGCGGACGTCCTGATTGGTCAGCACGGGCCGCGACGCGCTGAAGGTCAGCTTGCCGCCCTCATGGGCGAGGAAGGCCCGGTCGTGATACCAGACCACATGCACGTCCTCCAGCTCGCCGAGGCCGGTGGCCAACGCGTCGGCGTGGGCCTTGTCGCGCAGCTCGACGGTGATCTCGCGGATCGCCTCGTGCCGCGCGATGTTGATCGTCGACACGTCACCGATCAGCCCGCCGTACTCCGAGATACGGGTCGAGACCTTGGCGAGCTGGCCGGCGCGGTGGGGAATCCGCAGCCGGTAGGTGCAGTCCATCGGCATCGCGCCGCGAGGCTACATGCTGGTCTAGGAAATTGTCTCGTCCAGCTCGCCGAGGGCGTCGGTCAACTCCAGGTTGGCGGCGTAGTCGACCGGGCAGGCGATGACGGAGACCCCGTCGGAGGCCAGCGCCTTCTCCAGGGTCGGCAGCAGCTCGTCCGCCGCACCGATGCGGTAACCGTCAGCGCCGAAGGACTCCGCGTACTTGACGAAGTCGGGGTTGCCGAAGCTGGTGTCCATGCTCTCACCCAACTCGAGGTCCATCTTCCAGGTGATGAGGCCGTACTCGTCGTCGACCCAGATGAGCACCACCAGGGGGATCTTCTCGCGCAGGGCGGTCTCGATCTCCTGGCTGTTCATGAGGAACGCGCCGTCCCCGGTGGAGACGAGCACCTTGCGGTCGGGCCGCGCCAGCTTGGCGCCCAGTGCCCCCGGCAGCGTCCAGGCCATCGTCGACAGGCCGTTGGAGATGAGGCAGGTGTTGGGGGCATAGGTCGGATACAGCCGGGCCATCCACATCTTCAGCGCGCCGGTGTCCACCAGCACGATGTCCTCGCGACCGAGCGCCTTGCGGGTGTCGGCGACGATGCGCGCCGGGGACAGCGGGAAGCGCTCATCGGCACCCCCGCGCCGTAGCTCGGTGGCCAGGCGCTCGCGGATCCGCTGCTCGCCGAGCTGGGGGTTGAAGCGATGGTTCTGCACCGCCTCGACGAGCGCGTCCAGCGTGGAGGGAATGTCGGACTGCAGACCCACGGCCACCTCGTAATGGCGGTCCACCTCGGCGGGGAAGCGGTGGAGGTGGATGATCTTCTTGTCCGAGTCCGGGTTGATGCGCACAGGGTCGAACTCCTGGAGCTCATAGCCGACGGCGATGATCGCGTCGGCCTGGTCAAAGCCAAAGTTGACGTAGTCGTGGCGCATGAAGCCGACCGCCCCGAGGGCGAGAGGGTGGTCGTCAGGGAAGACGCCCTTGCCGTGGAAGGTGGTGGCGACCGGGACGTTGAGTGCCTCGGCGAGGCGGATCAGGGCCGGGCCGGCGCCGGCCCGGGTGGCGCCGTGGCCGGCCAGCACGATCGGGCTGCGGGCGCCGAGCAGCACCTCCGCGGCGCGGTCGAGCTGGCGCCGCGAGGGCTCATCGGGCCGGGGGACGTTGACGATCAGCGGCCGCGCGTCCGCTGGCGCGGGCGCCTTCTCGACATCCTCGGGGACCGCCAGGTAGACCGCGCCGGGACGCTCGGACTGGGCCAGCTTGAATGCCTTGCGGATCATCTCGGGCACCGCACCCGGCGTGTTGACGTACTCGGCCCACTTGGTGGCGGGCGCGAACATCGGCACCAGATCGACGCTCTGATGGGACTCCTTGTAGGACCGGTTGAGGCCAACCTGGGCCGACAGCGCGACCACCGGCGTCGAGTTCGTCGTCGCGTCCGCCACCCCGAGCAGCAGGTTGATCGCGCCGGGACCGAGCGTGGCCGAGCAGACGCCGGCCTTACCGGTCAGGCGTCCGTAGACCTCGGCCATGAACGAGGCCGCCTGCTCGTGGCGGACGAGCACGTAGCGGATCGGTGAGGCCTTGAGCGCCTGGACCAGGTGGATGTTCTCCTCCCCCGGGATGCCGAAGACGTACTCCACCCCCTCGTTCTCCAGGCAGGAGACGATCAGCTGCGCAGCTGACCGTTCAGGCAGGACTTCCGGCTCAGACACGGTGTGCTCGGGCATCAGACTCCAGGTGGGTTACGCAAAGTAAGTACGACATGGGTTATAGCCGGTGCTCAACGGTGCTTGATTCCGGCCTGGGCGAACCCCGCCAGCGTGGGCTCGCTGACCGGCACGTCCCCCAGCGCCGTGTCGATCGCGTCCAGGACATCCGCGGTCAGGGTGATCGCGGATGCGGCCGCGTTGGCGTGGACCTGCTCGGGCCGCGAGGCGCCGACGATGGCGGAGGCCAGCTCGGACCGGCGCAGCACCCACGCGAGGGCCAGCTCGGTCAGCGACAGGCCGGCACCGTCGGCGATCGGCGCCAGACGCTGGACCGCCTCCAGCGTGGCGTCCTCCATGAACCGGGCGATCGACGTGCTCATCGCCTCCGAGGCCGCCCGGGACCCCTCAGGCACCGGCTCGCCCGGTGTGTACTTGCCGGTGAGGACGCCCTGGGCCAGCGGCGACCACACGATGTGGGAGATCGCGTTCTCCGCACACACCGGGAAGAGCTCCGCCTCGGGGGCCCGCCACAGCATCGAGTACTGGGGCTGGGAGGAGACGAACAGCTCGGGGCCGGCGATGTCGACGGCGGCCTGGATCTGCTCGGGGGTCCACTCGCTGAAGCCGAGGTAGCGGGCCTTGCCGTCGCTGACCACCTGCTGGAGTGCCTCGACGGTCTCCTCGATCGCCACGTCAGGGTCGAAGCGATGGGCCTGGTAGAGGTCGACGTAGTCGGTCTGCAGGCGGGCCAGCGAGGCGTCGATCTGCTTGGCGATCTGGGCGGCCGACAGACCCCGGTCCTCGGGGTCATCGGACATCTGCCCCCACACCTTGGTGGCGAGGATGTAGGAGTCCCGCGGGTGGGCCGAGAGGATCTCCCCCCACGCGGTCTCCGCCGCGCCGCGGCCGTAGACGTTGGCGGTGTCAAAGAAGTTGATCCCGGCGTCGAAGGCCGCCGCGGTGCAGGCGGCGGTCTGCTCCGCCTCCACCCCGCCGGAGTAGGTCAGCCAGGATCCGAGGGAAATCTCCGACACCTCGAGGTCGGAGGAGCCGAGCGTGCGGTAGCGCATCTGTGTCCCCTCCGGCCTAGCGGTGGGTGATCCCGGCGCTGGCCCCGGGGGCGAGCTGCTGGCCGGTGACCGGCGTGTCACCGAGGGCGTCGTCGATCGCGCTGAGCACGTCGGCTGACAGCTCGATCCCCGAGGCCGCCGCGTTGGCGTGGACCTGCTCGGGCTTGGAGGCGCCGATGATCGCCGAGGCCAGCTCGGGCCGGCGCAGCACCCAGGCCAGCGCCAGCTGCACCAGGGAGATGCCGGCGCCCTCGGCGATCGGGACCAGCCGCTGGACCGCCTCGAGGGTGTCGTCGGTGAGGCGCCCCTTGATGAAGCTGCTCATGGTGTCCGAGGCCGCCCGGGAGTCACTCGGCACCTCCTCACCCGGCTTGTACTTGCCCGTGAGCACGCCCTCGGCCAACGGCGACCAGACAATCTGGGAGATGTCGTTGTCCGCGCACAGGCCGAACACCTCGGCCTCAGGCGCCCGCCACAGCATCGAGTACTGGGGCTGGGAGGAGACGAAGAAGTCGGGACCACCGATCTCCAGCGCCGCCCGGATCTGCGCCGGTGTCCACTCACTGAAGCCGAGGTAGCGGGCCTTGCCGTCTGAGACGACCTTGGCCAGCGCCTCGATCGTCTCCTCGATCGGGGTGTGCTCATCGAAGCGATGGCACTGATAGAGGTCGACGTAGTCGGTCTGGAGGCGCTTCAGTGAGGCGTCGACCTGCTTCTCGATCTGGGCAGCCGACAGGCCGCGGTCCTCGGGGTCATCGGACATCGGGAAGAACACCTTGGTGGCCAGGACGTAGGAGTCGCGGGCATGGCCGGCGAGGATCTCGCCCCACGCGGTCTCCGCCGCGCCCTGGCCGTAGGCGTTGGCGGTGTCGAAGAAGTTGATCCCGGCGTCGAACGCCGCGGCGGTGCAGGCGGCGGTCTGGTCCGCCTCGACGCCCCCGGAATAGGTCAGCCACGACCCGAGCGAGATCTCTGAGACCTCGAGGTCTGAGCTGCCGAGCTTGCGGTATTTCATCGTGTTCTCTCCAAGGTCTGAGGTCCGGTCCTCAGCCTGACATACCCGGTTCCGGGGCGGCTGATCCTGGAATCAGCCGCCCCGCCGGGCACGCCCGGTTCTGCTCGGGTCAGGCCCGGGCGTGGGCGTGGAAGTCCTGGGGCCGGATGAGCACCAGTGACAGCACGCCCGTAGCCAGGGCGAGGCACGCCGCGACGAGCGTCAGCTCGTTCAACGCCCCGGCGTAGTGCAGCGACAGGGTCGCCGGGGTGGCGTGATGGAGCTTGGACGCGAAGATCGAGCCCATCGCCGCCAGTGCGGTGGCGATGCCGATCTGGCGACACGTCGTGTTGATGCCCGAGGCCATCCCGGTCTCGTGTGGCTCCACGACGCCCACCGCGGTCGAGGCCAGCGGCGCGTTGACCAGGCCGCTGCCGATGCCGGCCACGAGGAAGCCGGGGATCAGGTGGGTCCAGCCCGAGTCCGCACCGAGGCCGCGCATGAGCAGCAGCCCGATGCCCACCAGCAGCAGACCGGGACCGATCAGGTACCGGACCGGCACCCGCGAGGAGAGCCGTCCCGCCGGGATGGCGGTGATCAGCGCCCCGGCGGTGATGATGGCCAGGCGCAGGCCCGAGCCGAGCGCCGAGTAGTGATGGGCGTTCTGGAAGTACAGGACGATGTAGAGGAACAGTGCGTACAGCGAGCCGTTCATCCCGAAGGCGGCGAGGGAGCCGCCGAGGAAGGCCGGCTTGCGGAACAGCGCCAGGTTGAACATCGGCTCCCGGATGCGGCGCTCGGCGACGGGAAACAGCGCCAATGCCCCGACGGCGACGGCCAGCGACACGATCACCTCGGTTGACCCCCAGCCCTTGAAGCCCGACTCGATCAGGCCGAACACCAGCGCGGTGAGGCCCAGGGTGAACAGCACGAAGCCGACCAGGTCGAGGCGGCGGTGATGCTCGGGTGTGAACTCGGCCACCTGGGTGAGCGTGAGGAAGATGGCGATGGCGCCGAGGGGCAAGTTCACGTAGAAGATCCAGTGCCAGGAGAGCTCGGTGGTGAGCACCCCTCCGAGCAGCGGGCCGATGGCGGTGGACACGCCGGCCACCGCACCCCAGGCGCCGAAGGCCATGCCGCGCTCCTTGCCCTGGAAGGTCTGGGCCAGCAGCGCGAGCGAGGTGGCGAACACGGTGGCGCCGCCGATGCCCTGCAGCGCGCGCCAGATGATCAGCTCGACGCCGGAGGTGGCGATGCCGCACAGCAGCGAGCCGATGGTGAAGATGGCCAGTCCGATGCCGAACACGCGCCGGCGTCCGAAGGTGTCAGCCAGGGAGCCGGCGGGCAGGAGGAAGACGGCGAGGGACAGCGAGTAGGCGTCGATCGTCCACTGCACGTCACTGAAGCTGGTGTGCAGCGAGCCGCGGATGTTCGGCAGGGCCACCACCACGATGGTGATGTCGATCAGCAGCATGAACGTGCCGAGGCAGACGGCCAGCAACGTCCACTGCTTGTTGTGGGTCTTCGGTTCGGCTGCGGTGGTTGTCATGGCCGAGACCTTATCACAAGGTCTTGTTTTTACAATTGCTTGTTCTTACAAGCCATTGTCTCCAGCTACATTGCAGGCATGAGTGCGTCCGATGCCTCCAACGCCCGTCGCCTCCACCATCTGCTGTGGGAGGCCAACATGGCGCTCATCCCGCTGATGGAGGAGACCTTCGTCGACACCGAGCTGACGCTGGCGCTGTCGGGCCTGCTCGATGAGATCGCCACGACGCCGGGCGCCACCGCCGCCGACATCTCCCGCCGCAGCCTGAAGACCCAGCAGGCCATCAGCCAGGCCGTGGCCAAGCTGGAGCGACTCGGCTATGTCGAGCGGCGGCTCAGCTCGGGCCGCGGCGTCGGCCTGCACCTCACCCCCTCCGGGGAGGCGGCCCAGACCGACGGCGTCGCCCGGGAGGAGCGCATGGAGGTGGCGCTGCGCGACAAGCTGGGTACCCAGCTCTACGAGGATCTCGTCGGCGCCCTCGAACAGGCCCGGCCCCGGCTCCTCGATGACCCCGACCCAGCGCCAGCCACGAAAGCGAGTGAGTCATGACCACCGAGAAGCCCCGCCTCGAGCCGACCGCCGAGCACCCGATCACCGTGACCCCGAGCGCCAGCCACGTGGTGGTGCGCGCCGGCGACGTCACGATCGCCGACACCCACGGGGCCCTCAGCCTGGCCGAGTCCAACTACCCGCCGGTGCTGTACATCCCGCTGGCCGACGTGGACCCGGACCAGCTGGAGCGCACCGATCACTCGACCTACTGCCCCTACAAGGGCGACGCCGGCTACTACAGCCTCCCGGCGCTGGGCTCGCTCGGGGAGAACGCGGTGTGGGAGTACTCCGAGCCCTACCCGGCGGTGGCGGAGATCAAGGACACGGTCGCCTTCTACGCCGACCGCGTCGAGATCACCGAGTCAGAGGGCTAGCCGCCTGGCCGCGGAGCCGGACCAGGCGCTCATCGAGCGCGGATGGGCGATGGCGCAGGACACCCTCGCCCGCGCCGAATCAGAGCACACGCTGGTCACCCACTGGTTCCTCACGCCCGAGGACGCCAGCGTCAACGCCGACCCGCACTTCGGCTCGGACGCGCGCACCGTGCGCTTCCTCGGCGTCGCCTTCCCCACGCTGGTCGACCAGCTCGGTGCGAGCGCGGCGGTGGTCGTACTGCCCTGGGGGCTCACGGGCGGGGAACCGAGTCTCACCGTGGTCGCGGTCCGCGCCGGCGAGCCCGCGCGCGTGCAGACCCGCCGGCTGACGCGACTCGGGGACGAGAACGGGGCGCCGGGGCCACCGTTCTGGCGGCTGGAGTCTGCGCCCGTGGCGCCCCCCTCCGAGCTCGCCGCGGTCGCGGCCCGGCTGACGCCGTGAGCCTGCCCCTCACCCGCCCCGGCGAGCCCGGATAACTTCCCGACCCCCCGGCGGTGACCTGAGGCGTG
>CAZZVR010000042.1:0-21079 GCA_964657595.1 Burkholderia sp. PAMC 26561
CTCACGATTCCTCGGGACCTCGGGATCGCCGGTGAGCAGCCCGAGGTTGCCGGCGCTCTGGGTGGTGAAGAGCGCGCGGGCGCCGGGCAGGTCCACGGCGATCTGGCCCTGGGACCAGGAGAAGGGCGCGGGCAGGTCCATGGATGCGAGCTTATCCCCGGCCGGCGATCAGGCCCGCGAGGCGGGCGACGAGACGGAACGGGGCGTCCCCGTCGAGGTCCTCGTCACTGGCGCGCACGAGCGCGATCCCGTGCTCGGCGCAGTAGCGGTCCTTTCTGCGGTCCCGCGCCCAGGCGCTGCGCGAGGAGTGCCAGCGGAAGCTGTCGTACTCCGCGGCCACCCGCTGGGCGCGCCAGAAGGCGTCGGCGCTGAAGCCCCCGCCGATCTGCGCGTCCATCTCCGGGTCGGGCAGTCCCGCGCTGCGGATCAGGCCCAGCAGCCGCTCCTGTCCCGGTGAGCCGCTCGGATTCCCCACCAGACGCTGGCGGAGCAGCCGCCCGAGGGTTCCCGCACCGGCCCGATTCGGATGGTCGGCCACCACCGCTCTGACCTCGTCGCGGTTGACCCGGCCGGTGCTGAAGGCCTCATCGAGGGCCAGCTCCAACGCCCGGGGACTGAGGTCGCCGGCGATGTCGAGCAGCGCGTGAGCCGGCGTGACCACCGGCACTCCGTCGAGATATTCGGGGGCCAGCCGCGCGGTGTCGGCGCTGCGATGAATCCGGATCCCCTCCCGCCCCCCGCCACCCCGGCTGTCGGGCACGAGCAGGTCAACCCCCTCGCACATCGGTCGGAAGCCGTACATGCCGGCCGCACGGTGCGCGCAGATGAGCGCGCCGGGACCGCGGGTCAGCAGCGCGGCGATCTCCGCCGAGTGCCGTGTGCCGGCGGCGTGTCCGAAGGCGTAGACCCCGCGCCGTTGGACGAGCAGGACCCCCCGCGTGAGTCGCCGTTTGATCTGACCGTCGCTCAGACCGGCCAGGCGCAGTTGCCAGCGGGCGACCCGGCCCTCCTGCGTGGCGGCGATCGCGCTCACCCGTGCGTCGGGCGCACCCTGGACGACCACAAACCTCCATTGCGTCACCACGGGCACCGACCAAGCGCCGTGGGGGTCGCCAGGCGTACCCGCACGCGCACCCCGCCGCCAGCCGTCGTCGCTCTGGAGATCTTTGGCCCCTGAATCGCTGCTCATCCCCCCAGCATGCGCCCCAGCCCGCCCTCAGAACCGCCGCGGACCCCAACCGATCCAGAGAATTCGCGAAGGCGAGACGAAGGCGTTACATCGCGCTCAGCGCGCGGCCTCCAGCGCCACCGCCAGCTGGGAGGCGGCGTCGGTCGCCTCGTCGTCCATCAGCGCCGCCCGCGCCGCCTCCAGTCCCCGGCCGATGGCCGGGCCCGCCGGCACGCCCGCCGACAGGAGGTCCTCCCCGGTGATCGACAGGCGCTTGTGGCGCAGCTCGACCAGCCACTCACGGGCCGCATTGGCGGGATGGATGGCACCCGCCAGCGCGACCGTCTCGGCCTGCCCGTTGGCGCCCCCGGCCGCCCAGTCGATCGCTGAGGGTGGGGTGGCGAACTCCAGGCGGTAGGAGATCTTCTGCGCGGTGGCCGCCGCCGCGGCGACCACGTCGCGGTCCTGGGCGCTGAAACCGAGGCGATCCAGCAGCGCGACCACACGATCCCGAGGCGCTCCCATGAGCGCTGCGGCGAGGACGACACGATCCCGGCGGTCGGCCGGCTCGAGCAGTGCCAGCGCGCGGGTGGCCAGCGCGTCGTCGACCAGGCCCAGCGCCGGGTCGATCGCCCCGTCGATGCCCAGCTCCCGCAGCGCGATGAAGCCGCGAACCGGGTCGACCTCCCCCAGCATGCGTCGCAGCTCGTTCCCGATCCGCGGGCCGCTGACGGTCCCCAGCGCCCCGTCAGCCAACGCCGCATGCGCCAGCTCGAGTGTGTGGGCCTCGACGGAGAAATCCAGGCGGGCGGCGTAGCGGGCCAGGCGCAGCAGCCGGGTCGGGTCATCGAGGAAGGAGCGGTCAGACAGCACCCGCAGCTGCCGCGCCTCCAGGTCGGCCAGGGCGCCGTCGACGCTGACCAGACGCCCGCGGTCGGGGCCGGTGAGGCCGACCGCCATCGCGTTGACGCTGAAGTCGCGCCGGGCGAGGTCCGCCTCGACCGATTCGGCGGGAGTGACCTGTGGGAGTGCCCCCGGATGGGGATAGGTCTCGTGCCGGGGCTGGGCCAGGTCATAGCCCCCGGCGCTCGCGGTCAGATATGCGGGATGGCGACTCAGCTCCGCGCCGAGCGCCGCGGCCACCGGCTCGGGCGGGCCGGTGAGCATGAGGTCGACATCCAGCGGGGTCTCACCGAGCAGCAGGTCCCGAACGGGTCCACCCACCAGCCAGAGCGACGGTGCGAAGTCGGCCCCGACGGCGGCGAGCAGCGCCGCGACGGCGGGGAGCGTCTCGGCCCGGGTGAGGATGTCGTCTCCGGTGCTGGGCATCGGCTGGAGATGTTGACAACCCACCGGCGTCCGCGTCGGCGGTAGCTAACCTGCCCGCCGATGCCGGAACCTGAGGAGCATCAGCCACGGCGCCGTTGGCTGGCGAGAACGTGGGTGCGTTGGCTCCTTTCGGGCGCCGGCGTACTGGTGCTGCTGGTGGTGGTTGCCGTGGTGTTCGTCCTGGTGCGCAAGCCCCACAACGTCTCGCACCCCAACCTGTCCTTCACCGCCACCACCGCCACCACGGCGACCCAGACGACCGCCGCCCGACCCCGGCCCCAGAACTTCACCTGGGCGCTGTATGGCTATGACTCGGCACGGACCCGGGAGTTCTCCGCCGAGGCGAACCTGCACCCGCCCTTCCAGCGTGGCTGGACGCTCCCCGCCGGCGGTCCGCTGGAGTTCCCGCCGGTGATCTTCGGCCACACCCTGTGGTTCGAGAACGACAACGCAACGGTCAAGTCGGTCAACGCGGTCACCGGAAAGCTCAACTGGCAGAAATCGGTCGGCACGCTCTCCTCCGCGAGTCCCGGACTGGCGATCAAGCAGCGCATCCTCGTGGTGCCGACGCTGTCGGACACCTCCCGGACCCCTGGGAACGGTCAGATCGTGGCCATGTCGATGCTCAGCGGCAAGGTCCTCTGGCATCACCCGCTGGCCTCGGGCGCGGAGGGTTCGGCGCTCGTGTCCCGCAACACCGTGTTCTATGGCGACCAGGCCGGGACGCTGTTCTCGGCCAACGTGGAGACCGGGCACGTCAACTGGACCTTCCAGGCCAGCGGCGCGATCAAGGGTGGTGCGGCGATGTCCGGGAACAACCTCTACATCGACGACTACGGCGGACACGTCTATGACATCGATCCGCGCAACGGCCATCAGATCTGGGAGGCCTCAGCCGACGGCGGAGACCTCGGCTTCTCCAGCGGCACCTTCTACTCGACGCCCACGGTCGCCTACGGCCGCGTCTACGTCGGCAACACCTCCGGCTACATCTACTCCTTCGCGGCCAGCACGGGCCAGCTCGCCTGGTCCTACGGCACCGGGCAGTACGTCTACGCCTCAGCCGCCGTCGCCAACGTCCCCGGCCTCGGGCCGACCGTCTACATGGGCTCCTACAACGGCAACTTCTACGCGTTCAACGCCGCCTCCGGAGCGGTCCGCTGGGTGCATCGCGATGCCCACGGTGACCGCATCTCCGGCTCGGCGACGGTGCTCAACGACGTGGTCTACTACTCCGACCTCGACGACCGGTTGACCACCGGGCTGAACGCCAAGACCGGCAAGGTCGTGTTCACCTTCAACGACGGTGCCTTCTCCCCCGTCGTCGCCGACCCCAGCCACATCTACCTGTCGGGCGGCTACACGCTGTACGAGCTGGGGCCGAAGCGCACAGCCAAGCAGACGCGCGCCGAGACAAAACTGGCCAAGGGCCTGAACCGCCCCGCGGCCAAGCTCACCCGCAGGTTTCCGGCCAAGGCGAAGCGCGCCGCCGCCGCCCGGCGCACCGCTGCGGCGAAACGCGCCGCCGCCGCCCGGCGCCACAAGCGCCGCTGAGCGGGCGGCGCGGTCTCAGTCCGCCAGGGCGAACTGGACCCGGCCGAGCGCCGCGACGTGGGGGGCGAGACGGTCGCGCAGACGGTTGTGCTCGGCCTCGAGGTCATAGGCGCGGTAGCTGGCCTCGTCTACGAAGTCAGCCACGATGGCGAAGCTCCAGCCGCCGTCCTTGAGCCCGAGGTCATCCCCGAGCGTGTAGGCGACACAGCCGGGCGGATCGAGCGCCCGAAAACCGTCCTGGACCGAGGCGACGGCGTCCCGATCGGCGCCGTCGGCGAGCTTGACCATCACCACGTTGCGAATCATGGCTCGATCCTAGGGATCGAGTCCCGGCCAGCGACAGAGGCCGCTGACCTGCTCGACCCGCACGAAGCCCAGGCTCTCGTAGATGCCGAGCGCGTGGTACTCGGGGTCCGCCCCGATGACGAAGCGCTCGACCGGCCAGCGCCGCGCCACCTCGGCCGCCGCCTCCCCCACCAACCGCGAGGCGATGCCCCGACCGCGGAACTCCCGGCGCGTGTCCACGGCCTGGAACCGCGCGCGCCCGCCGGTCACCACGACGCCCAGGGACCCGGCGATCCGATCTCCGTCGCGCGCCACGAACCAGGCGCCCCGGTCGCGACGGAACAGCTCACGCAGTTCGCCGAGCCGGGACTCGGCGAAGGCGCGGTAATCCGGCGGGGTGGGCCCGGGGTCATCGGCCTGCTGGCTCTCCCAGAGCTCGACGATCTCGGCCCAGGCCGCCGCGTCGGCGTCCGGGCGCAGCGAGCTGACGGTGACCTCCCGGTTCGCCCGCGGATGTGGGCGCAGGTCGCCCGGGGCGGCGAGCAGCCCCACCGTCGTTTCGAGGATGAACCCGGGGAACTCCTCCGCAGCCGCCCCGAGCGCTCCGTCGGTGCCGTCCCAGGCGAGGGTGCAATGGCCCAGTTCCGGGAACTCCGTGGCGAAGGCGCGCGGCCAGCGTTCCCCATCCCCCACCTCCGGCGGACGGTCGAAGATGAGGACGTTGCCCCAGTAGTGACCGGGGTTCGACGGCGAGCGGACCACCCAGTACGCGTCACGTCTGAGGAGGACCCGGTCCGCGGGCAGAACGTCGATGTCGGTCGCCCGCACCAGGCTCCGAGGCACCAAATTGCCTGCACCGACGTGAGCATTTCCTTGCATTCCGCCCCCCAAAGATGGTACTGTTTCTCTTATATGCGCTGTAGAAGTGGAAGTCACTGTCAGGAGCCGGTCCTCAGCGGCCGTCGTTTCTGCGCGGAGCATGCAGCCGAGCTCGATCGTATGCGTGAAGAGCTCAAGGATGCAGCTGCCGCGCGAATTGGCCGCGGTCGGCCCAAGCGGTCCTCGACCTGCTGCCGTCCCGGTTGTTATGAGCCTCGCGTCCCCCCCGCCGCGTACTGCGATGCGTGCGCAGCGGCCGGGTATGTCGAAGAGGCTGCGTAGTTCACGCAGACCTCGCGGTCTCAGTCGTCATTGAAACGCCTGCCTGGCGGCGGCGGGGCTCATGTGTCCGGTAGGTCACGGACCGCGATCCCGGCCGCCGTCAGGTGCGCTTTCACATCCGCGACCGAGAACCGGCCGTAGTGGAAGATCGAGGCACACAGCACCGCGTCGGCGCCCGCAAGTAGCGCAGCGACCAGGTGATCGAGTTCACCCGCCCCGCCTGACGCGATGACCGGCACCGCCACCGCACCGGACACCGCCGCCACCAGCTCCAGGTCATAGCCGGCGCCCACTCCATCCTGGTCCATCGAGGTCAACAGGATCTCGCCGGCGCCCCGCTCCACGCCCTCGACCGCCCAGGCGACCGCGTCACGGCCGGTCGGGGTGCGGCCCCCGGCCACGTAGGCCTCCCAGCCGGCGGCCACGGCGCCTCTCGCCGGGGCGGGTCCGGATAGACCAGCCCCGGCGCCATCCGCCCCGGAGCCGGAGACCCGTTTGGCGTCGATGGCCAGCACCACGCACTGAGCACCGAACTGATCGGCCAGCTCGGAGATCAGCTCGGGGCGCGCCAGCGCGGCGGAATTGACCGACACCTTGTCCGCGCCGGCGTCGAGCACCGCCTGGGCGTCGGCCACCGTGCGGACCCCGCCGCCGATGGTGAAGGGGACGAACACGTCATCGGCGGCCCGGCGGGCCAGTTCGGTGACGGTGTCGCGCTTGTCCGACGTCGCGGTGATGTCGAGGAAGACCAGCTCATCGGCGCCGGCCAGGTCATAGGCGCGGGCCAGCTCGACGGGGTCCCCGGCGTCGCGCAGCTCGAGGAAGGCCACGCCCTTGACCACCCGGCCGCCGTCCACGTCGAGGCAGGGGATCACCCGCTTGTAGTGGGTCATACGGGTTCGCGCGACGGCCCGGCGTCCAGCGCCGCCTGACCCTGCTCGACGGTGAAGCGACCCTCGAACAACGCCTTGCCGACGATCACCCCGGTCAGCTTCGCCAGCCCCAGCCCGCCGAGGGCCTCCAGGTCCGCGAGGGAGGAGATGCCGCCGGAGTAGACGTAGCCGCCGTCGATGAGCTCATCAACGCGCTTGGCCCCCTCGATGTCGGGCCCCGACAGCATGCCGTCGTGCTCGATCGAGGAGTAGACGAAGCGCCGCACGCCCTGCTCCTGCAGCTCCGCGAAGGCGGCCTCCAGCGACAGGTCGGTGTCCTCGAGCCAGCCGGCGGCGGCGACCTTGCCCGCGCGGGCGTCGACGGACACCACCACCTGCTCGTCGTAGTCGGAGATCATCCGCTCGAGGAAGTCGCGGTCCTTGAACGCGGCGGTGCCGAGGATGACCGTGCTGGCACCGGCGGAGAACGCGTCGGCCACCGACCTGTCGGTGCGCAGGCCACCCCCCAGCTCGACGGGGATCTCCAGCGCCTCGACGATCCGGTAGACGGAGTTGAGGTTGGCTGGCTCACCGGTCCGCGCCCCGTCGAGATCGACGATGTGCAGGGCGCTCGCCCCTTCGTCGACCCAGCGCTTGGCGGCGTCGACGGGGTCGGGGTAGTAGTCGGTGCGCCGGCCGTAGTCGCCCTGGTCCAGGCGCACGGCCCGCCCGCCGATGATGTCGATGGCCGGCAGCAGGATCATGCCGCGGCCCGGACGGCGTCGGCGCGGGCGACCGCCAGCTCGGAGAAGCGCGCCAGCAGGGCCAGGCCGTCGCGCGAGGACTTCTCGGGGTGAAACTGGACGCCGAGCACCGGCCCGCGCTCGACCACGGTGGCGAACCGCTCGCCGTACTCGGTGGTGGCGCTGACGTCGCCAGCGAAGGCCGGGTGGGCGCAGAAGGAGTGCACGTGATAAAACGCCGCACCACGCGTGAGCAGGCGGGACGGGCGCTCCAGCCTCACCTCGTTCCAGCCGATGTGGGGCATCCGCCGGCCACCGGCGGCGATCGCCTCCACCTGGCCGGGGATCAGCGCCAGTCCGTCATCGCCACCCAGCTCGGTGGAGTGCTCGAACAGCAACTGCATGCCCAGGCAGATGCCCAGCAGCGGCACGCCGGCGGCGACGCGCTCGTAGATGAGGTCGTCCAGGCCGGCAGCGCGCAGGTTCGCCATGCCGCGGGCGAAGGCCCCCACCCCGGGCAGGACGAGGCCGTCGGCCTCGCGCAGCGCAGCGAAATCGGCGGTGATGGTGGCCTGGGCGCCGACGTGGTCGAGCGCCTTCTCCACCGAGCGCCGGTTGCCCATGCCGTAGTCGATCACGGCGATGGTCGGGCGCTCCGCCGCGCCGCTCACGTGAGTGTGCCCTTGGTGGAGGGCACGCCTGTCTCGGTCGGGTCGATCGACACCGCGGCGCGCAGCGCGCGAGCCACGGCCTTGAACACGGCCTCGATCACGTGATGGACGTTCGTGCCGGCCTCGACCACCACATGCAGGGTCAGGCGGGCGTTGGCGGCCAGCGCGTGGAGGAATTCCTCGGCCAGCTCGTGGTCGAAGTTCCCGATCGCCCCCGGCACCAGCTCGCCGGCGAAGACAAGCCGTCCGCGACCGGAGATGTCGATGACCGCCTCCGCGCGCGCCTCGTCCATCGGAACCACCGCCGCGCCGTAGCGGAAGATCCCCGCGCGGTCACCCAGGGCCTCATCCAGGGCGCGGCCGAGCGCGATGCCCACGTCCTCCACCGTGTGATGGGCGCCGGTGTCGAGATCACCGCTGGCCGTGACCGACAGGTCGAGGCGGCCGTGACGGGCCAGCAGGTCGAGCATGTGGTCGAAGAACCCCACGCCGGTCTCCCGGGTCCCGGCACCGGTTCCGTCCAGGGTCAGGGCGACGCGGACGTCGGTCTCCCCCGTCCGGCGCTCCACGGTGGCGCTGCGTGTGTCGGTCATCTACAGGGGATTCTCGCCGATGCGCACTTCCATCGAGGTGGCGTGCAAGCGAAATCCCTCCGCGCGGGCGATCGGTGCGGCCGCGCGGGCCAGGGCGTCGGGCGCGGAGATGGCGACCTCAGTGAAGACGCGGCGGAAGTGCCAGGGTCCGAGCGAGGAGGCGAAACGGGCCGCCCCGCCGGTCGGGAGCGTGTGGTTGGAGCCGGCGATGTAGTCCCCGAAGGCCGTACCGGTGCCGATGAACACGCAGCCGGCGTGGGTGATCGCGTCACTCAGGGATGCCGCCTCGGGTCCCAGCAGCTCGAGGTGCTCGGGGGCGAAGGCCTGGGCCAGCTCCCGGGCGTAGTCGAGGCTCGGGACGTGCACGAGCCGGCAGACCGCCGGTGAATCGGCCAGCTCCCCGGCCAGGCGCGCCTCCAGCTCGGTGATGACGGCCTCCGACGTCGACACGCCGACCACCAGGGTGCCCGGGCCGTGCTCGGCCTGGGCGAGCAGGTCCAGGGCGGCCGGTTCCAGGGCGATCCCCGCGTCGATCACCGCCATGAGGTCCGACGGTCCGGCGAAGGAGTCGATCGCCACCACCTCACACACCTGACGCTTGGCCTCCTGTACGAACAGGTTGCCCGGCCCGCAGATGACGTCGACGGGCGCGACGCTCTCGGTGCCGTAGGCGAGCGCCCCGACCGCCTGGGCCCCACCCATGGCATAGAACTCCGAGGCGCCGCACAGGCGCGCGGCGGCGAGAACCACGGGGCTGACGCGCCCGTCGGGACCCGGGGGTGAGCAGACCACGACGTCGCGGACGCCGGCGGTCCGTGCGGTGACCACGCCCATGACGACGGTGGAGGGATAGGGGGCGCGCCCACCCGGCACGTAGACGGCGGCCCGGTCCAGCGGCACCTCGCGCACGGTCACCTCGTGAGTGCCGAAGTCGATCACCCGCGCCAACCGCAGTCCCGCCTCGGCCACCCGTCCCACGTTCTTGATCGCCAGCTCGAGTCCGGTCCGCACCGCGGGATCCAGGGCGCTGAGGGCGGCGTCGAGCTCGGCCTCGGGGACCCGCAGCTGGGTCACCGGCCCGTCGAAGCGCCGGGTCAGGGCGAGCACTCCCGCGTCCCCGTCGGAACGGACGTCGGCGAGGATCTCCAGGACCGCGTCGGCCACATCGGCGCCACCGGGGATCAGCGCCCGCAGCGCGGCGGCGACCTCGACAGCGGGACGATCCCCGGGCCCGAGGACGTCAACGTCCATGCACGCGTCCCAGCAGGGCGTCGATGGCGGCCGCCTTGAGCTTGTCGGCCACCGGGTTGGCGATGAGACGGGCGGTGGAGACGGCGATCTCCTCGCGGATCACGAGATGGTTCTCCGCCAAGGTGGTGCCGGTCGCGGTCAGGTCGACGATCGCGTCGACCATGCCGGTGAGGGGCGCCAGCTCGACCGAGCCCTTGACCTCGACGATCTCCGCCTGGCGCCCGGTCGCCTCGAAGTAGTTCAGCGCGATGCGCGGGTACTTGGTGGCGATCCGCATCACCCCCAGGCGCTTGAGCGCCTCAGCCCCACGGTCAGGTCCGGCCTCGGAGGCCAGCACCATGCGACAGCGTCCGTAGCCCAGGTCAGCCAGCTCGTACACCTCGCGCTCGCTCTGCTCCATCAGCACGTCCTTGCCGGTGACCCCGAGGTCCGCCGCCCCGGATTCCACGTACGTCGGCACGTCCGAGGGCCGCATGGTGATGATCCCCACGTCCTCAAACAGCAGCTTGCGGTCGTTGGCGCGCACCTCCGCGGTGTCGATCCCGATGGCGTCGAGCAGATCCAGCGTCTCGGTCATCAACGCCCCACGGGGCACGGCGATGCGCAGCTCAGGCATCGCGGCGCCCCTCCAGGGCCAGGGCGACGTGCAGGCTCTCGAGATTGAGGGCGAACCCGACCGCGGGCAGTGGCCGGCCGAACTGCTCCAGCAGCTCGTCGTAGCGGCCCCCGGAGCCGAGCGGCTCGCCGTGGGCGGGGTCGTACACCTGGAACACCGCGCCGGTGTAGTAGCCGAGGGAACGCAGCAGGCCGAAGTCGAAGATGACCCGGGCGGCGACCCGCTCGGGCAGCCGCTCATGCACCCCGGCCAGACCGGCCCCGGCCGAGGCCAGGCGCGCGTCCAGGCCCGTGAACAGCTCGGGCCCACCGCGCATCCGCGGCACCCGCGCGAGCAGGGCGGCGTCCTCGGGTGACAGGTCCAGGGCGGCGATCTCCCGTTCGACTCCCACGAAATCCCCGGTCGACAGCTCAGCCAGGATCCGTTGGCGGGCCTCGGGCGCCACCCCGAGGGTGAGCAGCAGCATGGGATACAGCGTCGCGTCACCCAGACCGACCCGGTAGCGGCTCAGGCCGACCGCGTCGAGGGCGTCACACAGCACGGTGAGCACCTCGGCGGTGCCACCCGGCGCGGGGGCGCCGATCAGCTCGAGCCCGGCCTGGAGCAGCTCCCGGGGCTGGCCCCGGTGAGACCGCACCGCCCGGTAGCTGTGGGCGAAGCAGCAGAAGCGCAGGGGAAGCTCGGCGGCGCCGTAGCGGGTGCCGACCAGCCGCGCGATCGGCACCGTCATGTCCGAGCGCAGCACGAGCACGTTGCCGTGCTGGTCGAAGGTGCGGTAGGCCGCCTCGGCTCCGCCCCCGTTGCTGCGCTCATACTCGAGAGCGGGGGTGTAGACCTCACCGTAGCCGGCGGCGTCGAAGACGTGACGGACGCGCTCAGACAGCGCGCGCAGCTCACGCATCTCGTCGGGCAGGACGTCCCGGGTACCGCTGGGAATTCGCTCAACCATTGAGCGACTAGAGAATCAGTCTTCGTACGGCGGTGCCTTCGCGGTGTCCTCCACGCGGGCGATCCGGGCCCCGAGCTCACCCAGCCGCTCGTCGATTCGCTCGTATCCGCGGTCGATCTGGCGGATGTTGCCGATCTCCGTGACCCCGTCCGCACACAGCGCCGCCATGAGCATCGCCATGCCGGCGCGGATGTCCGGGGACTCGACGCGCTGGCCGCGCAGCTTGCGCGCGCCGACGACGATCGCCCGGTGCGGGTCACAGATGGTGATGGCCGCGCCCATCGACTGGAGCTTGTCAGCGAACACCAGCCGGGATTCGAACATCCACTCGTGGATGAGCACCGAGCCCGCGGACTGGGTGGCCAGCGCCAGGGCGATGCTGGTCAGGTCAGCGGGGAACTTGGGCCAGGGGCCGTCCTGCACCGTCGGGGTGACGTTGCCGGCGTCATTGACGATCTCCAGCTTCTGTCCGCCGGGCACGATCACGTCCGAGCCGCGCAGCTCCGAGCGCAGGCCGAGCTTCTCGAACACCAATCGGATCATGCGCAGATCCTGGGGCACGGTGTCCTTGATCGTCAGCTCACCGCCGGTCACCCCGGCCAGGGCCATGAAGGAGCCGATCTCGATGTGGTCGGGCGCGATCGTGTGGGTCGTCCCGCGCAGCTCGCCCACGCCATGCACGGTCATCACGTTGGAGCCGATGCCGTCGATCGGAGCCCCCATCGACACGAGCATGCGCGCCAGGTCCTGCACGTGGGGCTCGGACGCGGCGTTGCGGATCACCGTGGTGCCGCGGGTCAGCGCCGCGGCCATCAGCGCGTTCTCGGTCGCCATCACCGACGGCTCGTCCATGAGGAAGTCACACGGCGTGAGCCCGAGCGCGGGGGCCACGAACTCGATCTCCTCGTTGTAGTGGACCTCGGCGCCGAGCGCGCGGAAGGCGTCGAGATGGGGATCGAGCCGGCGACGGCCGATCACGTCGCCGCCGGGCGGAGGCATGGTCGCCTTGCCGAAGCGCGCCAGCAGCGGGCCGGCGAGGAGAAAGGAGGCGCGAATCCGCGAGGCGAGGGCGTAGTCCAGGGCCGTGGAGTTGACGCTCGAGGCGTCAATCGAGACGACGCCGTGACCGAGCCAGCCGACCTCGGCGCCGAGGCTGGCCAGGAGCTCGAGCATGACGTTGACGTCGGCGATCGGCGGCACGTTGCGCAGCACCACGCGCTCGTCGGTGAGCAGGCACGCGGCGATGATGGGCAGCGCGCCGTTCTTGTTCCCGGCGGCGGTGATGGTGCCCGACAGGGGCACACCGCCTTCGATTACGAACTTCTCCATGGGAGGCTTTCTGGTCGGGCCGGAGCGGTGAGTGGCCTGATCCGCTCCGCGCAGGTTAGCCGCTCGGATCGGCCCGACGGGATCGAGCGCGCGTCCGTGTGCCTGGGTGGTGTGATCTATCGTGGCAGCCATGTTGGGAGAGGATTCGCGCCCCGCCGCCTGGGACCTCCTGTGCGCGTGGACCGAGTCCGATTCGCTGCGCCGCCACATGCTGGCCGTCGAGGCCGCCATGCGCGCCTACGCGGAGAAGTTCGACGCTGACGTCGACCTGTGGGGCCTGACCGGACTGCTCCACGACCTCGATTACGAACGCTTCCCCGACATGGATGCCCCCGACGGCCACCCCCGCACGGCGATGGCGACGCTCACCGAGCTGGGCTACCCGGCGGAGCTGGTGCGGGCGATCGGCTCCCACGCCGACTTCATGGACATCGCGCGGCAGACGCCGATGGAGCAGGCCCTGTTCGCGGTGGATGAGCTGTCGGGGTTCATCCTCGCCGTCGCGTACGTGCGTCCCGAGGGGCTGGCCGGGATGACCCCCAAGTCCGTGAAGAAGAAGATGAAGTCGGCGGGTTTCGCCGCCGCGGTGCGTCGCGAGGACCTGACCGAGGGCGCGGCCGCGCTCGGGATCGACTTCGACGCGCACGTGGCGTTCGTGATCGCCGCTCTCGAGGCTCAGTCCGCCGTGCTGCTGCCCGGCTGAGGCGGATCGGCTCAGCAGGTGCCGAGGCTGGCGTCGGCGTTGCCGACGGCGGCCCCGATCGCGCTGGCTCCGCTGTAGGTGATCGTGCCGAAGACCGGGTCGACGATCACCAGCGCGCCGGTGAGCGTCCCGTCGAGGGCGTCGGAGACCTTGGCGCAGTCGCCGGTGGCGCTGAAGTTGAGCACGCCGGTGGCGAACGGCGCGTGGGCCACCAATTGGGCGGCGGAGTCACCCGCATCGACGGTGAAGGCCTCCGGGGTGTTCAAGGTCACCGACATGGTGCCGCTGACTCCACTGGCCGGGTTGTCGCTGGCCTGGTCGGTGATGATCGTCAGCGGGTTGTACGGCGACTGCGAACTGGCGGTGATGACCAGGCTCCGGGCTGCATCGAAGGTGGCGAGGAAGCGCGATCCGCTGCCGTCGGCGTCCACCGAGGGCAGCGAGGGGGCCGTCGTCTGAGTCGTCGTAGTCGGCCGCGTCGTCGGCGCGGCGGGGACGGGAACCGTTACGGCGGGGTGGGCTGACACCACCCCGGCTGCGCGTCGTGCCGAGCCGGTGCGCCGGGCTGAGCTGCCGAACCCCGGGGTGCCGGCACCGCCGCTCAGCGGCAGGGTGCTCGCACCGCTGGCGGCCTCACAGCCGGTGGCACCGTCGCCGATGAGGTGGGCGCTGAGCTTGGAGAACCGGATGCGGCCCAGCGCGCGCGGGTGAATCCTGATTGTCGCGCTGCCGGTCGTCTGGGCGCCGCGGGACTCGAAGAACGAGGTGCCACAGCTGGAGCGCACCGTCTGACGGGAGAGCCGCCCGGTGCCGGTCAGGTGCAGGTTGACATCGAGCACGCTCCCCCACCTCACCCTGAGCACGGTTGACCCGAGGTCGGTGCTGACGCTGCAATGTGGCGCAGGGCCCTGGTAGCTGTGATCCAGGGCGGCGGCCTGGTCGCCCTCTGAGTACTCGACCAGCAGACCGCTGGTCGAGGTGCCGCAGTTGTCGACCTCGAGCTGGACCGTGAAGCCGTGGCGCGCCGCGATCGGCCCGATGAGGATCCCGTAGCTGGCGGTGGTCGTCGTGCTCATCCGCCCCATGGAGGGCATCCGCGTGGCGGGCACGCGGGAGGGCCGGGTGCGGGCACCGGCCGGCTGGGTCCCGGCGGAGACGCCGTAGGCCACGGCGGAGAGCGCCAGGACCAGGCCGAGGACCGCCGCTGCCGCGTGGCGTCGCTCCCTCGGACTTCCAGGCACCGACCGACCTCTCTCTGACAGATGTTCGACCCCGACTGCGCGGGGCTCAGTGACTCTCGGGATCACGGATCGATCACCACGGGTGTGGAGACCGTCGAGACGGTACCGGTTGCGTCGGTCACCGAGAGGGAGGCGGTGTAGGTCCCGGCCCCCGCGTAGGCGTGCGTGGTCGCGCCGTAGTTGCTGATCGCCACGGGCGCCGACCCGTCGCCGAAGTCGATCGTCTCGCCGCTGATCGCCTGCGTCCCCGCCGAGGTTTCGTCGAAGAACGTCGCCGTGGCGCTGTCGGTGCTCAACGAGCACCCGGCGTTCGCGTCGTTGCAGGTGTCGATCAGCTCGGGCTCGACCGGCTCTGAGCCCAGCCCGTTGCAGGAGCCGGGCAGCGCCGCGCCCATCCCGGTGTAGGCGCTGTCGGCGTCCGCCCCGATAATGCGACGGAGTCCCAGGAGCGGATCCGCGATGGTCAGGCTGCCGCCCAGAACCCCGTTCTGGGCGCTGGCTCCGGGACAGGCGGCCACCGGGGTGAAGCTGAGCGACCCGGTGGTCAGCGGCGTCAGCGCTCCGAGGCGGGCCGCGCCGGTCGACGCGTCCACCGCCAGAGCCGCGCGTCCACTGAGCTGAAGCCCGAGCACCCCCTGGATACCGGGGGCGGGATCATCGCCATCGGCCACGTCGAGGATGTCCAGGGTCGCCGGGCCCTCAACCGGCTGGTCGGCCGCCACGATGGTGCTGCCGATGTCGGCGGTCAGCTCGCGCCCACCGGTGGGGGCGAGCGCCGGGCACGTCTGGGGTGCGCCGGGGAAGATCTGCGCGTTGGCGTTCGTCACGGCGACCCGGCCCAGGCGGCTCGGGTGGATCGCCACGTCCACGCGGCCCACCGCCGTGGTGGCGAGCTCCGGTCCGTAGGGCGGGCCACACCCGACGGGCAGACCCGGGTGGGCCAGAGCGGATCGGGGTGCATCGATGTGCACGGCGATGCTGACGAACCCGGGCACGCTCACCGCGAGCTGGGCGCCTGCGGGCCGGGACTGGATCGAGCAGGTGCCACGCATTCCCGAGTAGGTGTGGCTCAGCCGGGCGGTTGGGCTGCCGGTGACGTAGGCCAGCTGAACGTAGGGATCGGCCGAGCCGCAGGCCTGAGCGGTGATCCACAGGCTGAAGCCGTCGGCGACGGTGAGGGGTCCCAGCTGGATCGTGTCGACGCGGGACAGGGTCACCCCGCCAGGGCGGGCGGAGGCGCTCGCCCCGGACGGCGCCCCGAGCAGCGCGGCCAGTCCGACGGCCGCTGTGAGCAGCACCTTGGAGATGCTGGCGGGGAAGCGACCGGCACACATGCCGGGCGAATGAAAGCGCAGCCTGCTCCAGGGCGCGGAACCTGGCGGCGCGGGGCCGACCAGGTTGGCTAAGGTCCACGGTCGTGAGCGAGATCAAGATCGTCGTGCTCGACGGGGACCAGACCGGCCAGGAGCTGCTCGAGCAGTCCCTGCGCGTGCTCGACCCGGCGCTCCTGGATCTGCCCATCGCGTTGGAGCACTTCGACCTCTCCCTCGAGAACCGCCGCGCCACCAACAACGGGGTGGTCGACGCATCGGCCGAGGCGATGCGCGATGCCGGTCTCGGCCTGAAGGCCGCGACCATCACACCCGAGGGACGCGACGACGTGGGAACCCCCAACCGCATCGTGCGCGAGGGCATCGGCGGCAAGGTCATCCTGCGCACCGGCCGCCGCCTGCCCGGCGTCGCACCGCTGCTCGGCGTGCACTACCCGATCTGTGTCGTGCGGATGGCGGTCGATGACGCCTACGGCGCCAAGCAATGGCGCGAGGGTGAGGCCGGGTCGGGCGAGGAGATCGCCTATCGCACCGAGAAGATCACGCGATCGACGTGTCGCGCGGTCTCGGAGTTCGCCTTCCGCACCGCCCAGCAGATGGACGCCCGCGTCTATGGCGGTCCCAAGTGGACGGTGTCGCCGACCTATGAGGGCATGCTCAAGGAGGAGATGGACGCCGCGGCCGAGCGCCATCCCGCCGTCGATTATCAGCCGGTGCTCATCGACGCGACCTACGCCGGCCTGATCTCCGGCGCCACCGATAAGACCCTGGTGATTCCGGCGCTCAACCGCGACGGGGACTGCCTGTCAGACCTCGTGCTGCCGATGTTCGGGTCGATCGCCGGCGCTGAGTCGATCCTGCTGGCCTTCGACGAGAACTACGACCTCAAGTGCGCCATGGCGGAGGCCCCGCACGGCACCGCCCCCACGCTCGAGGGCAAGGACCTCGCCAATCCCCTGGCGATGATCCTCGCCTGCGGAGCGGTGATGCACTACGCGGCCGAGAGCTACGGCCCCGCCGCCGAGCGTGCCTCCCGCGCCATCTACGAAGCGGCACTGGAGACGGTGGCGGCCGGCGCCAAGACGATCGACCTGGGCGGCAGTACCGGCACGACGGATTTCACCACCGCGGTGGTGAGCCGCATCGCCACCAAGCTCGACGTGTGGTCGTCGCTCGGTCCCGGGACCTGAGCCGCCCGGCCGTCCCGCAATCCGCACCACGCGACTGATCTCCACCCCCATGATCTACTAGATCTCGGGGGGTTGGGTCGGACCATACCTAGGTCGGCTTTGCAACCGGCGCTCGACACTGCACAATGGGTCCCACGATGACCGAATTCAGCGTTGACCCCCAGAGCCTGGCCAACTTCGCCAACGCGCTCAGCGCGCTTGGCCCGGTCATGGAGCAGATGAAATCCGCCGGCAAGCAGGACAAGGGCCGGCTCGGCGGGAGCGAGATCGAGGGCGCGGTGTCCTCATTTGCCGACACCTGGAAATACGGAGCCGGACAGCTCGAGAAGCACGTCAAGAATCTCGCCCACAACGTCAGCACCGCGGCGACGAACTACTCCACCACCGAGAACCGCGTCGCCACGGCGGCAGACCGCGTTCACTGATCGCCCCCAGAGGAGGGACTGATGGCCTACCCCGCAGACGGCGCCTCGTACGACACCAGCCTGCTTCCCGTTGACGGGGTCGATGACCTCGTCAACGCGGACACGACGCTGATCTCCGACCTCGCCAGCAACTACTCGCAGATCGCCGAGGCAGCCAATCAGGCCGCGGGCACCTTGCGCGGTCACAGCTCCGGGGTGAACTGGACCGGCGAGGCCGCCCGGGCGTTCGAGGCCAAGGCCGGCTCACTGCCCAAGGATCTCGACACCATCCACCAGTCCTACGCGACGGTGGCGAGTGCGCTCAATACCTATGAGCCCGAGGTCTACACGGCCCAGACCCAGGTCCTGTCGGTCCTGCGTCAGCTCGAGACCGCCCACACCAATCTGAGCAACGCGAACGCCAACCTCGCCACCGCGAAATCCACGCTGGCGAGCGCCCAGAACACCCAGGCCAACGCGCCGGCTCACCAAGCCGCCAGCACGTCCAAGTCCCAGGCCAGCGCGGTCACCCAGGCCACGAGTGGCGTGAGCTCGAGCACCACCGCGGTCAGCAACGCCCAGGGGGAGATCGACCGGCTGGTGGCTCAGGGCAAGCGGATCGTCGACGGCTTCACCCAGGCCCGTGGCACGGCTGCCGCCGCCTTTAAGTCGGCCGGACACCACGCCCCCCAGGAGAGCGGCTGGGACAAGTTCTGCGGCGCGGTCGATGACGTGATGGGTGACGTCGGAAGCTTCGCCTGGTCCGTCGTCAAGGGAATCGGCCACGCGGTGGTCAATCTCGGCAAAGCGGCGGTTGACCTGCCCGCGGCCACCTGGAACGTCATCCAGCATCCGTCGTCCCTGAAAGCCTGGGAGCGCTTCGGCACCGACGCGGTGGCCGCGGCGACCATCGTGCTGCTCGCCACCGGCGCCGGCGAGGGGATGCTCGGCACCGACGCGGCCGTCGAGGGCACAGAGGGTGCCCTCGGAGGGGCCGAGGGAGCCACCTCGGTGGCCGGTCGCGCCCAGACGGTGCTGCACACCGTCAACGAGTTCGCCGACACGAACAAGACATTCAAGGCCAGCTTCAACCTGGTGCAGAACGTGACCTCATACGGGGGCCAGGTCCAGGGTCTCTACGACGACGCGAAGTCGGGCGACTACAAGGGCATGGTTCGCGACGCCGCCCTCGACGCGGGCAGCGACGTGGTCGGCTCCAAGATCGACGACAAGCTCGGTGACGCGACCGGTTCGACACGCGCTGAGGCTCAGCTCGAGGCGTCGGAGGCGTTCGCCGCCCACGCCGGTACCTCGAACATCAGCGCCCTGCGCGCGCTCGAGCCGGGCCAGCGCGCCAGTCTGCTCCAGGCCGCCGGGGTCACCAACGGCCGGCTGAGCGGCGACCTGTCCAGCGACCGCGCGTTCATCAACAACCTCCAGGCCAACCGCCTCGTCCACAGCTCCGTCGGCCACGTCATCAACGCCAGCACCCGGGAACGCGCGGCTGGAGTCGTCGTCGACGGCGTCAAGGACACCGCTAACGAGTATGCGACACACGGGGCCAACGCTGCGCTGGGGATCCAAGGGGAAGCGGGATGAGCATGGCGCCACCCAGCTCACGGGTCAACGAGCTGCGCTTCACCAGTCAGCGCGATGGCCAGGAGATCGCCGTCAGCGCCCGGGTTACGGACCCGGCTGAGGGCCCCGGGTTCCGCGCCGTGGACCTCTTGGCCTCCCCGCCCGGCGAGCGCGACATCTTCGCCCCGCTGCGCTCTGGGATCACCGGACTGCCGGAGGGGACGCTGACCGGCATGTGCGGCATCACCCTGCCGGCGGGACATCCCGGCGAGGGGCCAGCCACCTTCGCGGTGTCGGTCACCCTGGCCGACACGCACGAGGTCGCCCCGGAGGCGGTTGAGCCCATCGGGCCCGACGTTCCCACGGTCACCCCGTTCACGCTGGCGGGTCGGCCCGGCCAGCGCCGAGCGCAGCTGACCGTCGTCGCCGCCACCGAGGACACCGTGATCCCCATGCTGACGATCACCTATGTTGCCAGCACGGAGTACGGCATCCTCACCCTCGCCTTCGGCACCGTCCACCTCGACGCGGCGTCCATCTTCGCCCAATTGTTCGACACCGTCGCGGCAAGCGTGGAGGTCGGCTACAGCCGGGCTCAGTGACCGCGGGTGTGAATCGCCCCCAGTGCGGCCACGATCAGGATGATGATCAGCACCACGCGCACGGCGGTGAACACATACAGGACCTGGCGTGAGCTCCCGCGGACGTTGCGGCCCATTCCCGTGGCGGGCATCACCATGAACGTCCCCCGCCGACGAAAGCCGTAGAACGAGACGGGGATCCAGAGAAGGATGAGCAGCGCCAAGCCCATCCACAGGTAGAACACTCCCCCGACCACCCCTAACACCAACATGGCGTCGGTTATATCACCGCATCGGTGCGTGTGGCGCCATGGGGAGAGCCACACTTGCCGCGCCCCGGAGGGCGGGCAGGCCTCCGCCGAGGCCGAGCGCCGCCGCTGCCAGCCTGGACCGACGGCCGGTGCGGGCTCGTGCTCGAGGGTTTTGCCTGCATGTAGACGGGTATGGATGCGATGCAACGATTCTTGCGCTCCAAATGGTGCTTCTGTCCGGCCGCACCCCTACTCTTACGAACACATGTTCCGTTCAACTGCACGCAGCCTCCGCTTCTGGTGGACCGCCTTCAGCGACGACATCCTCGGCGCTGATCTTCCCGCGACGCCGGACACGGACGAGCTTCACCATCATCGCGATCATCCCCACCGCCAGCCGCTGAGCCGTCCCCGGCCGCGGCGCGACGGCGCGGTCTCGGCGCGCCCGGCGCACTGCCTGTCCCCTGTTCGGGGCGGCGAGCCCCAGAGCCCAGTCCAGCCCGCCGCCCGTTAGCAGCACTGCCCCTGCGGCCCGTCGCGCCGGCCTCAGTCACGTGTCGGCCGGTCAGTCGGGCGGACGCCGCAACGAACCCACCGAGCGGGCCCAGGCGCGGATCACGACACGCGTGCCCCCGCGCTGCGAGGCGGGAATACAGGGAATGGCTGACAATGCCGAAACACGTGATAGCCATCACAGAGTCCCACCGCCCCGAGAAAGCAGGCTGACGTCCGATGTTGATGAATGAACAGGTCGATTACGTTCGTCGCCGCATTCCCGGTGTGGGCGCGCTCCCCGGCGCCGGCTTCCTCAACGACCGCATGAACGATGTCGTGGTGCTGCTTGCCGCGCTGCCGGAGATCGTCGTGCACCTGCGCACGATTCAGGAGCACGTGGTGCACCTCGACGACGAGGTCGCGCGCATGCGCACTGCCGTCGACCGGCTCGAGGGCGAGGTGACAGAGCTGCGCGGCGAGATGGGCGAGCTCAGCGGCGGAATCACGGAGGTATGTGCCTCCGTGGGACGCCTGGAACCCCACATCTCCGATATCAGCCGCATCGCCCGCCCGCTCAAGCGGCGGCGTCGCACCGATGACCGACAGCCTGATCTGACCATCCTCACGGTCGACTCAGACCTCGAGCCACTCGCCGAACCGTCCTGAACCTCCCAGGAGCCTTAACGACGTGTAGCCGCCCGCTCAGTGAACGGACGGCTACATGCACATAAGAAACCGGCGGCGACCTACTCTCCCAGACCCTTTCAAGTCAAGTACCATCGGC
>CAZZVR010000043.1:0-21001 GCA_964657595.1 Burkholderia sp. PAMC 26561
TCACGGAGTTCAGCGAAGTCAAGTACACGTGTGTTGGGGAGGCGCGCTGACCGATAGCCTCGACGGCGTGGTAGATGTCTCGATCTGAGATCCAAGCTCTCGTCGACGCCACTGCGGCAGCTCTGGGAACGGCGATCGTCCTTGAAGATGCCGACCAACGGCTCCTCGCGCACAGCGAGCACGGTGGGGTCATCGATGAGCTGCGCCTCGACTACATCGTGGGCCGATCGAGCAAGCCCTTCGTCCAGGCGTGGCTGGATCAATGGGGACGGCCAAAGCTCGAGCCCATACGCACACCCGCCAACCCAGATCTCGGCCTCCTGGCTCGGTGGTGCATTGCGGTGCGGTACAAGGCGCGGCGGCTGGCCTACATGTGGCTCTTGGATGACGGCAGCCTGGACGAGCGAGATATCCGGGTCGCCGAGGAGGCGGCGACTGACCTCGCCGCCATCCTGTACAGGCAGAACCAGGCGGTGGAGGCGGGCGGTGAGCTTCTCAGTCGCCTGCTGGGCTCCGACAACGAGGGTCTGCTGGCCACGGAGGAGCTGAGGGTGTCGGGGAAGGTCGCTCCGACAGCGCAGATCACGATGAGTGTGGGCGGGTTGTCGACCGACACGTACATCAGCCACCGGGCCGCGGCCGACCTCGCGTACGCCGCGACGCAGGCCGCGTCTCGCGACTTGCCCGGCCGGGTCCTCACCTGTATCGACTCCAACCTGCTGGTGACGCTGCTGGCGGTGCGCAGCGATGACGGTCTCGCCGAGACTCAGAGCTTCATCGACACGATGATGAAGATCGCCACTCCGCTCGTGGGAAGCCTGGTGTTCGGCGTGGGGACCGTCGAGTCCCTGCACGACGCGAAGGGTTCGTTCGAGGCCGCGCGGAGGGCGCTCCGGATCGTTCGGGTGCTTCCCGAGTTGGGACCGGTCGCCTACTGGAGGGATCTGGGCGTCTACCGCGCGCTGTCGCTGTTGCCCGTCGGAGAGGCTGGCCGGGTCGCATTCGATGAGCGAGTCAGCGCGCTGATCGCCGATCGAACCCTGTGTGCCACGGCTGCGACCTTCTTGGACCTCGCCGGCAACATTCAAACCACCTCGGCCGCCCTCCACATCCACCGTGCGACCCTCTATCAACGGCTGGATCGAATTGCGGAGACGACGCGTCTGGACCTGCGGACAAGCGGCGAGGATCGGCTTGTGACGCACTTCGGTCTCAAGCTCGCCCGTCTGTTCGGGACGTCGACGCCCTCAGACGCCGGATATCCGGCCGGCGAAATCTCCGACGCACCGTCGTCGTCGTCGACGGTTGGCCAGACCGAGAGGTGGCAGAGATGACCGCCCGCCGGCGCGGCGGGGCTTTCGGCCCGGCCCCCCGGTGACCGCTATCGCGACGGCATGCGTCCGAACTGTCACGCGGCGGCTGTGATTACGGATACAGCCCGCGGAGTCTGTGCGCTTCGTAGACCCGCTCGACTGCCATGCAGGTCGCCGCGAGACGGAGAGACACGCCCGTGGCGCCTGCGTAGGCGACCACGTCGTCCCACGCCCGATGCATCCGCGCGACGAGTCGCTGTTCAACTTCCGCCTCGGTCCACCAGTACGCCTCTCTGCCCTGTACCCATTCGAAGTAGGAGACGACCACGCCACCGGCGTTCGCCAGGATGTCGGGCACGACGAGCACCCCGGCGTCACCCAGGACGGTGTCCGCATCGAAGGTGATCGGGCCGTTGGCCCCCTCCACGATGATCCGCGCGTTCACATCGCCGGCATTGTCCGCCGAGATGACTCCCTCGACGGCGGCAGGGACGAGCAGGTCCACGTCGGCAGTCAGCAGATCGGCGCTGTCCAGAGGTTGCGCACCGGCGAATCCGACCACAGTGCCTGCCTCCTCGACGTGCCGGTCCAGGGCGGCTGCGTCAACGCCACCGGAGTTCTGGATCGCTCCCTCTGCGTCGGAGATCGCAACCACGCGAACGCCCTCACGAGCGAGGAACGCCACAGTTCCACGGCCCACCTTCCCGAAGCCCTGCACCGCCGCGGTCGCGCCTCGAACTTCGATCCCCCGATGGGCAAGCGCCTTGAGGGCGATCGCCACGACACCGCGTGAGGTTGACGAGGCGCGACCGAGTGATCCTCCAAGCGCGCGCGGCTTGCCGGTGACCACTCCGAGCACGGTGTGACCTCGGTGGACTGAGTACGTGTCCATCATCCAAGCCATGGTCTGTTCGTCGGTGCCGATATCGGGAGCGGGAATGTCGTGCTCCGGGCCGATGACAGGGGCGATCTCGGACGTGTAACGCCGGGTGATGCGCTCCAACTCTTCGATCGAGTACCTGCGCGGGTCAACCGTCACGCCACCCTTTGCGCCGCCGTAGGGCACGTCGAGGAGTGCGCACTTCCACGTCATCCACATCGCCAGCGCCCGCACCTCGTCGAGATCGACTCGGGGATCGAAGCGAACCCCCCCTTTGGCTGGGCCGCGGGTGTAGTTGTGCTGGACGCGGTAGCCGCGCAGCATCTCGATCGAGCCGTCGTCGCGTCTCAGCGGGATCGCGACGCTGAGTTCGCGGCGGCACTCCGCGAGGGACTGGTGCACCTGGGGTCCGAGTCCCAGCGTCTCGACTGCGCGCGCCAACTGGTCCCGAGCATCATCGAGGGCGGTGCGACCGTCGGCGCTCGGCGTCGTCTCGGCTTCGGCAGTTTGAACAGCGGGGTCTGGAGTGAGCAACGTCGGCCGCAACTTGATCCCATCCTGTCGGCATTGATCTGCAGTTCCCCGAGTCTCGAGCCCGATACCAATTAGGTAAAGCAGTCTTTTCCGACGGATATGCTTTGGAAAATCCGATGCTTAAGGGAGCTCGACAGTGCTCGATGTGCGGCGGCTGAGGCTCCTTCGGGAACTGAGCCTGCGTGGCACCATCGCGCAGGTTGGCGAGGCTCTGCATCTGAGCCCGTCGTCGGTGTCTCAGCAGTTGTCCTTGCTGGAGAGGGAGGTCGGGGTCGAGTTGCTTCGGAAGGTCGGACGGCGTTTGCAGCTCACCCCTGCCGCTGAGGTTCTGGTTGAGCATGCTGGTGTGATCCTCGACCGCCTTGAACAGGCCGAGGCAGAGGTCGCGTCACTCGGCGCGCAATCATCGGGAATCGTCCGGATCGCCGCGTTTCAGTCTGCGACGGTCGCCTTCATCCCCCGCCTGCTGGCTGAGCTGGCCGTCGCTCACCCACGCCTGCATGTGACCACCTCGCAACGGGTACCGGAGCAGGCCCTGCGGGAGACGGTGACACGCGAGTTCGATCTGGTGATCGCCGAGCAATACCCGAACCACGCCGCCCCCCGACATGCCGATCTCGATCGGGTCGCACTGACCACCGATGCGCTCCGTCTCGCGGTTCCGACCACGACCGGGTGTTGGGAGTGCGTTCGCTCGATCGCCGCGGCCGCTGAGATGCCCTGGGTCATGGAACCTCGCGGCGCCGCGTCTCGCCATTGGGCTGAGCAACTTTGCCGTGATGCCGGCTTCGAACCGGATGTCCGTTTCGAGACAGACGACCTTCAGGCCCAGATCGCACTGATCGAGTCGGGAAACGCCGTAGCGATCCTCCCGGGGCTGATGCTGGTGCACCGGCAGCCTCAGGCGGTCATGGTGGACCTACCGGGTGCGCCTCGCCGCTCGGTTTTCACCGCGACGCGGACTTCAGCAGCCAAGATGCCGGCCGTCCGGGCTTGCCGTGAGACGCTGGCGGCGATCGTCTCCCCTCCGTTCGAGCCAGCGCGGTAGACCGCCGAACCTCGGTCCATGACCACCGGAGAACGGCACGACATCCGAGCGGAGAACCTTCGGAAAAAACGAAGCATTGAGTTCAGAATAAATCGCTGTTATTTCCGGTTCGGCGACGCCATCCTTGAGCGATGGCACCGCCGCAACATCGCGCAGCAGATTCGATCGACACATCGCGGGAGGACGTCCCGATCGATCTTCAGCTCGCCGAAGATGCGATTCTCGTGGTGCGCCGGTGGTTGGAGGCCAGTGCAGGGGTTCCTGAAGACAAGGCGGCGCACCGCCTGGCCGGTGTTCTCAGCGACCCGAACGGCCTGGCCTTCACGGTGGGCTTTGTCGACGGCGTCATCCGTCCGGAGGATCGGACGGTCGCGGCGCGGAACCTCCGCGCGCTGACGCCGCTGATCCCTCGGTTCCTTCCTTGGCCTTTACGGGCGCTCATCCGCGTGGGCGCCCGGCTCGCACCGGTTGCGCCCTGGCTCGTCGTCCCGCGGGCCTCAGCGATGCTTCGCAGGATGGTGCGTCATCTGATGGTTGACGCGTCTGACCGCCGTCTGGGTCCGGCGATCCGACACATCCGTGGTGGAGACGACGGGGTGCGCCTGAACGTGAACCTTCTCGGCGAGGCGATCCTCGGCGAGAGCGAGGCCGACCGGCGGTTGGAGGGAACCCGGCGCCTGCTGGAACGCGACGACATCGACTACGTCTCGATCAAGGTCTCAGCCACCGTCGCACCGCACAGTCCGTGGGCCTTAGACGCCGCCGTGGCGCACGCAACCGACGCGCTGGCACCGCTGTTCCGGGTCGCCTCGGCGGCGCCGAAGGGCGCGAAGTTCATCAACCTCGACATGGAGGAATACCGGGATCTCGATCTCACGTTGGCGGTGTTCACGAGCCTGCTTGACCGTGACGAGTTCCTCGGTCTCGAGGCCGGCATCGTCCTCCAGGCCTACCTGCCGGATGCGCTCGGCGCGATGATCCAGCTCCAGGCGTGGTCGCAGGCGCGCCGAGCCCGCGGCGGCGCGCCGGTCAAGGTCCGCGTCGTCAAGGGTGCGAACCTCCCGATGGAACGCGTCGACGCTGAGGTCCACGGATGGCCGCTCGCGACCTGGCCGACCAAGCAGGCGACCGATGCGTCGTACAAGGCCGTCCTGGACTACGCGCTGCGCCCCGAGCATGTGGACGCGGTCAGGATCGGTGTGGCCGGGCACAACCTGTTCGACGTTGCGTTGGCCTGGCTGTTGGCCCAGCGTCGAGGAGTCATGTCTGCAGTTGACTTCGAGATGCTGCTGGGCATGGCCACCGCCCAGGCGGCGGTGGTACGCAGGGAGGTCGGATCGCTTCTGCTCTACACGCCGGTGGTCCATGCCGAGGAGTTCGACTCAGCTATCGCCTACCTTGTCCGGCGTCTGGAGGAAGGTGCCTCTCAGGAGAACTTCATGTCGGCCGTCTTCGACCTGAGGAGTGACCCGGCGCTCTTCGTGCGCGAGTGCGACCGGTTCCGCGCGTCCGTCGTCGCGTTGCCGACCGGTGTTCCGGCTCCGCGTCGTGTCCAGAACCGCAGCCGGCCACCGGCGCCTCGCCTCACCGGTCCCTTCAGCAACACCCCAGACACCGATCCCGCGATCGCGGCGAACCGCGCCTGGGCGTCCGCGATCCAGGGTCGGATGCCTCACTCCACGCTCGGAGCGCAGACGGTCGCCGAGAACACCATCCTGGACCCGGTTGCGCTGGACGCGCGTCTCGAGGCGGCAGCCGCCGCCGGCGCGTCCTGGCGGGCGATCGGGGCGAATGCTCGAGCAGAGATCCTTCACAGCGCCGGCGATGTGCTCGAGGGGCGCCGGGCAGATCTGCTTGAGGTGATGGGCTCAGAGTGTGGGAAGGTCATCGAGCAGGGCGACCCGGAGGTCAGCGAGGCGATCGATTTCGCTCACTACTACGCCGAACGCGGTCGCGAGCTCGCGCACGTTGACGGCGCCACGTTCACGCCGGCGCGCCTGACGGTGGTCACGCCACCCTGGAACTTCCCGGTTGCGATCCCGGCAGGCTCCACGCTCGCGGCGCTCGCGTCTGGGTCACCGGTCGTCGTCAAGCCCGCCGGCCAGTCCAGCCGCGCGGGCGCGGTGATGATCGAGGCGCTGTGGGAGGCGGGGGTGCCCCGAGATGTTCTGCAGTACGTGCAACTGGAGGAGCACGCTCTCGGCGCTCAGCTCATCTCCCACCCTGACGTCGAGCGCGTGATCCTCACCGGCGCCTATGAGACTGCGGAGCTGTTCCGCAGCTTCCGCCCGGATCTGGCGCTGCTCGCGGAGACGAGTGGGAAGAACGCCATCATCGTCACTCCCAGTGCGGATCTCGATCTCGCGGCCAGGGACGTTGCCGACTCCGCTTTCGGGCATGCCGGTCAGAAGTGCTCAGCGGCGTCGCTGGTCATACTCGTCGGCAGCGTCGCCACGTCTCAGCGCTTCCGACGCCAGCTCGTCGACGCCGTCAGCTCCCATCGCGTCGGACGTCCGGAGGACCCATCAAGTCAGATCGGTCCCCTGATCGGACCGGCCGAAGGCAAGCTGCTGCGCGCACTCACCACCCTCGAGCCCGGTCAGCGGTGGCTGATCGAGCCCGAGCGGATCGACGAAGCGGGGACCCTGTGGCGGCCCGGCATCCGCGACGGCGTCCAGTCAGGATCGGAGTTTCACCTCACCGAGTACTTCGGACCCGTGATCGGCATCATGACCGTCGAGACGCTCGTCGACGCAATCGAACTGGTCAACGCGATCGACTATGGCCTCACCTCGGGGCTTCAGTCTCTCGATCAGGATGAGATCGCCGTATGGGCCGAGAGTGTCGAGGCGGGCAACCTCTATGTGAATCGTTCCATCACTGGGGCTGTCGTGCAGCGTCAGCCCTTCGGGGGTTGGAAGAAGGCTGCCGTCGGTGCCGGCGCTAAAGCCGGAGGACCGAATTACCTCATCGGGCTCGGGACGTGGCGCGACGCTCCGGTCTCTCACGCGCCCCAAACGCTTGATGCCCTGACCCGTCGCGTGCTCAGGATCGCCGCGGAGCTGAGGACGACGTCGGATGAGATCGCGTGGCTCCAAGCTGCGTTGCAGAGCGACGAGGTTGCCTGGCGCGAGGAATTCGGGGTGGCAAAGGATGCGACTGGTCTCCGCTTCGAAACCAATCTTTTGCGCTACCGACCCGTCCCGGTCACCATTCGCGTTGAGGACGCCACCGACGCGGAGGTGCTGCGCATCATCGCGGCGGGTACTCGAGCTCGGTCGTCGCTGACGATCAGCGTGGGACAGTCATTTTCCGTGCCGCTGATGGCTCACCTCGATGCGTTGGCGATCGCGGTGCACGTCGAGAACTCTGCCCGGTGGGTCGACCGAGCTGTCGAACTTGCTCGTGACGGAGGCCGAGTCCGTCTCCTCGGAGGCACGGTCGCCTCAGTCATGACTGCCGTCTCGGGCTCTCCAGCGCTGACGGTGTACGCAGGCGAGGTTGTGTCGGCTGGTCGCATCGAGCTGCTGTCGTTCGTGCGAGAGCAGGCTGTGTCGATCAGCGCACACCGCTTCGGCACGCCCCGCACCTACCTCCTCGGTCTACCGCCTCGCGTGACCCCGACCGGGAATCTCAGGCGAACGAGCGGTTCGGCGACGGAGACCCCAGACAGATTGGCTGTGAGCAGGAGCCAGCCGGTGCCCTGAGCACTGCGCCGCGTGCCGGGAAGCAGCGGCGCTGCTTCACCTAGGTGACGACGCTCGTACTGTCGTCGCGCGAGATCATGGAAGCGTCGATTGCGGTGTCCTGGGCGAGGGAATGGCGGTTCTGTTGGGTGGCGTAGCGGTAGAACTGGGCGGCGGGTAGCGGGCGGGAGTAGAGGAAACCCTGGATGGTGGGGCATCCGAGCTCGCTGAGCTGGTCTCGTTGAGCGGCGTCCTCCACGCCTTCGGCGACGACGTTGAGCCCGTCGCTGGTCGCGACGCTGATGATCGCGCCGACGACGCGGCTGGCCGTGTTGCTGGTGCTGATGTCGTCGATGAACGCCTTGTCGATCTTGAGCTCGTCGATGGGGCCGAGCCGGGCCAGCTGTGAGAGGGACGATTGCCCAACTCCGAAGTCATCGATCGCGAGACGCACGCCGAGAGCCTTGAGTCCGTGGATCACCCCTTGAGCGCGAGTGCTGCGTCCGACGACGGCGGTCTCGGTGATCTCGATGCAAACGCGGCTGGCCTCAACCCCGGTCTGGCTGAGGATGTCCTCGACGACGCCGGGTAGATCTTCGTTGCCGATGCATCGCGGTGACGCGTTGATCGAGATGCCCAGAGCGCCCATAGTGGGGTCGTCGCGCGCCCACATTTGCGCGTGCTGGCACGCGACGGTCAGCATGTGGGCCCCGATCGCCCCGACCAGGCCGCTGTGTTCCGCGATCGGAATGAACACGTCCGGGGGGATCATCCCACGGTCGGGATGGTTCCATCGGGCCAACGCCTCAAACCCGATGACGCGGCCGTCGCTGACTCGAACCTGGGGCTGGAAGTGGGCTTCGATCTGACCGTGGGCGACGGCGTCGCGGAGGTCAGATTCAAGTTCGAGACGGTCGATCGCCTTGCGGCGCATGCTCATGTCAAACCAATGGTGCTGGGCTTTGCCGGCTGCCTTGGCCTCATACATCGCAAGGTCAGCATCACGCAGCCATGAGTCGACCGACCGTTCGTCGGGCTCAGCGATCGCCAAGCCGATGCTCACCGTCACCAGTCGCTCGACGCCAACGAGAATGAATGGGGCTGCGACGGCCAGGCTGAGGCGTCGTGCGGTCTCGCTGACACCGTCAGCGGAGGACTCTTCGAGGCACAGCACGAACTCATCGCCGCCGAAACGCCCGAGCAGATCGCCTTGGCGGATCACCGAGGACAGACGTTGCGTGACCGCGATCAGCAGCTCGTCGCCGGCGTCATGGCCCAGGGAATCGTTGACGATCTTGAAATCGTCGACGTCGACGAAGAGGGCGGCGACGGTCGAATGTTGCCTGGCGTCAAGCAGCGCTTGGGCATGCTCGGTGAAGGCGCGCCGGTTGAGGAGACCGGTCAGCGGGTCGTGGGTGGCGTGGTATGCGAGATCCGCGACCGCAATCTGCTCGCGGTCGCGGGTTCGGGAGCTGGCTCGCCAATACACGAGATTGGCCAGCGCGAGAGCGCCGATGAACCCTCCGTGGATGCACGCGTACAGCCACGGATGCTGCATCGCCACCATGCTCCCGTACACCCGGCCCGGCATCCAGACGCTCATCAGGCCGTGCTGGAAGAACACGAAGACGAATGCGATCGCGTACGGCCACGCAGCCTCGTAGAGGGCAACCGCTCCGACCATCACGAAATAGTGGAAGTGCGCCTCGGTCTGCCCGTGCCACAACCACACCAGCGCCGCCGAACAGCTCAGCAGGGCCAGCACGCAACACGATGCCTGACCCGTTCGACCCAGCCGGCTGGGGATCGCGCAGATACCGAAGAAGGCCGCCGGAACGCAGACGAGCGCCGAGGACCAGATGCTCCAACCCTGCGTGACACCGAAGAGCGGAAGCGCGATCAGCTGGAACGCGAGCAACCACAGCAGACCGCGATGTCGCTGCTGGAAATCCGCCTCCGGCAACGGCGACCGAGACGACGGAACCCAAGAACGCATGGCGTCATCATCGACCCACATCCGTCATGACTAGAGCGAGCCGCTTCGATGTCTGGACGATCGCGCAGGGTCCGCTTCAAACGTCCCAATGCCGCCGACGCGGACCGGGTTGCCCGGAGAGTGGGTCTGTGGTTTCTGGCCGCGGTGGTGAGCGACTGGTTCTGAACAGGTGGGTTCCCGCGAGGCCACCCGCCCGCGAGCAAGCGCATCGGGGGCATCTGCCAAGCTGGGTGGATGCCCCAGACCATTGAGTTCGCGGTACCGGACGGCGTCGCCGACGCCTACCTGACGACGCCCGAGGACGGAGAGATCCGCGGCGGCGTCCTGTTCATCGTTGACATCATCGGCCTGCGCGAGCGCATTCGGCTGATGGCCGACCGGATCGCCGATGAGGGCTACGCGGTGCTGGTCCCCAACGTGTTCTACCGCGGCGGGCCCGCCGCGGCAAAGACGATCCCGGACCTCCGTGACAACGATGCGCGCACGGCGTGGATCGGGCAGATGCGGCCGCTGGCCCAGACGCTGGCCCCGTCGGTGATCGCCGCCGACGCCGCGGCCTACCTCGATCGCCTCGGTGAGATCGCCCCGGGACCCGTGGGCATCACCGGTTACTGCATGGGCGGCCGTCTCGGCTGGGAGATCGCCGCCGCCCACCCCGACCGAGTCGCCGCGCTCGGCGGCTTTCACACCGGTGGCATGGTCACCGAGGCGCCCGACAGCCCCCACACTCGAGCCTCCCGGGTGAACGCCGAGGTGTTCTGGGGCCACGCCGACAACGACGCGAGCATGACCGACGACATGATCGAGGCGCTTGACCGAGCGATGGACGAGGCAGCGGTCACCCATACCACCGAGAAATTCCCGGGCGCCGCCCACGGCTACACGATGTCGGACACCGCCGCGTTCGATGCGACGGCCACCGAACGCCACTTCGCAGCCCTCCTCGATCTGTTCGGCCGCACCGTCAGCACCTGACCGGTATCGCCCGGTGAGTTGGGTCGGGGTTGATCGTCGCGCCATAGACGGCGGCTCGGGTGTCGGCGCGGAAGACGGTGCTGCCGGTGCTGCACGCATCGACGCCGTCGTGCGTCATGGCCGTGTCGCTCAGCCCTCCCGCAGGAGCAGCGCGATGGTGAATCCCGCACTGGTGGCGTCGGGAGTGACTTCGGGGCCACCGCTGTGATGTAGGAATCGCTCGCCGATGGTGACGATGCCGTCGGCGAGGAGTACGGGGTCGGCGGGCGCGCGATAGCGGCCGGCATCGATCTCGGTCTTGATCATTGCGGCGATCCACGCGACCAGGCGTGGACGAAAGCCTCCGTTGAGACGCGTCAGGAGTTCGAGACCCGAGTTGCGCTCGTGCTCGAGGAATGCGTTGACGCCTGCGTTGCCGGCGAACGCGGCGATGAAATCGACGCACACGGTCTGGATGCGATCCACGCCGGTCAGTTTCTGCGAGCGATGAAGCATGTGCTCGGCAACCGAGCGGGCCTCGGCCCAGGTGGCATCGGCGAGGAGACGTTCGCGGTCACCGGTCCACCGGTACAGCGTCCCGCGAGCGACCCCGAGGTCGGCCGCGAGCGTGACCATGTCGATCCGCTTCCCGTCCCGCAGATATTCACGTGCCCGCTCGAACGCGCCCGCGGGCGTGGCCCGCGGCTTGACTCGCTCGGCCCCGCTCATCGCCTGCTCGTACGCGAGGGTCGGCTCGTCGAACCCGGGCATCAGTCAAGACAACGCTAGCGGCGATGTGCGGCTCATGACATGCAAACTCTTCTGCGCGATGGGAGACATTTGACTTCAACTGTCTCTTGCATGACAATCGCCACGTTCCGTTCAAGGCAGCCCTGAGGAGAGCTCATGATCCGTAGTCTGCGTCACGCGGTGCGCCGGTCGGCGATCGCATCGATCGTCGCCGCGGCCGGGTGCGGGGCGGCGGCGAGCGCTGCCGATGCCGCGCCGTTTGCTTTTCAGCCGATTCAGATCCAGCGGATCAACCTGCCGGCCGCAGTGAGGTCGGCCGGCTGGCCGGTGTTCGCTCACGACGGCCGCCATCTGCTCTTCTACTCAACCGGCGCGAATACCACCGGAGGCAGTACCGGTCGCGGATCCACCGCCCAGCTGTGGATCACCGATCTCACGGGCGGTCAGGCTCACTGCCTGTCGTGCGGGCTCGCCCACGATCCGAGCTCGAGCGGCGAAGGGGAGATCACCCCGTTCCCCGACGGCAAGCGCGTGTTCTTCGGATCCTTCACCCAGCCCGGCTCGAGCTCGTATGGCGTCCTCACCTGCCTCCCGAGCGTCGCCAACTGTCGGCACGCCAGGATTGCGCCGATCGACTTCAGCCCCGCCGAGACGACCATCATCCCACCGGGCGGGGTGGAGAGCTCGCCACAGACGGATCTCGGCGGTGCCTACGGTGCCAAGCTCGCCCCCGACGGCGTCCACGTCGGCTTCTCGGACATCCGCTCCGACAGCGTGGAGACGATGATGATCGGCACCCTGAAACGGGCCGGCGATGGTTACACGGTCAACAATCCTCGTGTCATCAACCCGGCCGGCCCCACCTCCGTGACCGATGGCAACGCCGACGCCTGGTCCAACGCCGCGGCGCTGTACGAGTTCAAGACCTTCACCCACGGAGGCGCCGACGCGACGTACGTCGAATCCGGCGGACCGTCGCTGCTCAACGCCGACGTCTGGTCGGTCAATCTCGCCACCGGCCGGCGTACGCGCCTCACCGCCAATCCCGACTATGACGAGGACAACGCCGTCTCGCCGGACGGCAAGCTGCTCGCACTCTGGAGCAACCGGACGATGCACCTCACCGACTGGTACAGCGGGCTCCTGCCGCTGCGGGACTTCATCGACACGCCGGCGGCGCTCACGGTCCTGCCGGTCAGCAGCTCCAATAAGCGCTGCCACGGCCCGATCTGGATCCTGCCCTCCGGTGGCGATCACGGCGGCGATCTGTCCGGGCAACCGATCGTCGACTATCGAACCCGGCACGTGTTCGTGACCAACAACCTCACCGGCTGGCCGCAGTGGAGCCCGGGCGGCACCATGCTCGCGCTCAACACCACGAACAACCGCGCAGGCTCCGGATACCCCGCGCACGCCCGGTTCCTGCTCGTCGCACACTTCGCGGCGCTGAAGAGCACCCAGCCCCTGAAGACGGTGAGCTCGGAGCCCGGATCCTGGGCGCAGTCGCCGACTGATTACCACACCGTTTTTGGCTTCACCGGAACTCGCACGTTCACGGGAGCAGGCGGCGGCACCGTGACCGTCGTCTACGACCCCCTGGCCGGCGTGCTCGGAGGTCAGTGGTCGGAGACCTACGTCAAATACTCCGAAGACGGTCGGGACTTCGTCACCGGCACTGTCAGCATCGATGAGACCGGCCCTGGCGTCGGGTCCTACAGCTCGGACCTCACGATGATCGGACGGGACACCGGTTCTGATCACGTCGAGTTCGATCCGGCGGCGGGTGTGGAACAAGGAACCTCGACCTACGACGGTCATACGGTCAGCGGCCCGTCGGCGGAGCAGGCGGCAGAGGGCGCGTGTCCCGCGATCCAGCCGAAGGAGCCCCGCCTGCACGCGGCTCTCACCAACCTCGGCCGTGACACCTACCGGATCAAGGTGACTTCGAAGATCGCCTCGGTCGGGGCCAACGAAGGCAGCGTGGATACCTCCCCCGTCTTCCACGCGAGCCTCTCGCTCCCCAACGCCACCGCGTACACGAACCATGACGGCGTGGCGACCGTCACAGTCCGGCATCGCGCCCGCCTGGAGATCACCGCCGGCGACACCCTCAGCCCCACCTCGGTCACGGTCTCGCGGTAACGGCTGAAAGCCACCCGGGCGTCGAGGGCGAGCCCGGTTCGCGGGCACGGGGACCGCTGAGACGTGAACGTCAGGCGGCCGACGGGCCCACCCGGACCGATATGCTCGCCCACCAGCGTGACCCCGCTCATCGACAAGTCCCGCGACGTGGTCGGCCGCATCGTCGCGGGGGCCGGCTGAGCGTGCCGGACTCGATCAGCATCATCGATGCCGATCCTGAGCTTGCAGGGCTGCTGCCCGGCGACGATCTTGGGTACGCCCGTCGCGAGACCCGTACGCGGCTCCGGCGCCTGTCAACCGGGCCGTGGGACGTCGCCGCCGCCGAGGAGCCCGCAGCCCATCATCGCGGCTTCCTGATCGCCGATGGCCTGATCACCCGAGAGGTCGAAGTGCTCGGACGCCGGTGCGTCGAGCTGATCGGAGCGGGTGACGTGATCCGGCCGTGGAGCTGGGATGACGAGGGCTCCCACGTCCAGGCCGAGGTCGGGTGGGTGGTGCTGGAGCCGTCGCGGCTCGCCGCGCTCGATCATCAGCTGGTCATCCGCATGACTCCGTGGCCGCAGCTCGGACTCGAGCTCTTCAACCGAGGCACGCGGCGGGCCCACGCCCTCGCCGTCTGCCTCGCCATCACCCACCATCAACGCGTCGACGACCGGCTGCTGCTGACGCTGTGGCACCTCGCCGAGCGCTGGGGCCGCGTCTCACCCGACGGCATCGCGCTGCCCCTGCCGCTCTCCCATCAGCGGCTCGCGGATCTGATCGGCGCGCACCGGCCCGCCGTGACGAGCGCGATGGGCGCGCTGCGCCAACAGGGCAGCATCAGTCGCCGCGACGATCGAAGCTGGGTTCTGCATGGCTCCCCGCCCGCGGAACTGCGTCACCATCGCCTCGCCGCGACGCTGACCTAGCCGCGCTCTCAGCCTCGGCCGGGGCACTCCGCCGTCCGCGATGCGACGTCCGCATGCAGACGCCGGGGCGGGATCGCCGTCCAGCGTCCCGGTACGTTGACGCCCGTCCGGCGCTTCAGGCGCGAGAACACTTTGGGTAGCAACTGGAGAACAATGATCATCTTGGGAATCGTCTTACTGATCGTGGGCTTCCTCGCGAAGATCGCGATCGTCTGGACCATCGGAATCATCGTGCTGGTGGTGGGAGCCGTCCTGGTCCTGCTGGGCATCATGGGGCGGGAGGTCGCCGGGCGGCGTCACTTCTTCTGAACCCGGAGCGTCGCGGCTGGGACTCATCGAGCGGTCGTTCGATGAGTCCCATCTGAACCGCGCCGGCGACGGGGCCTTCGGTCGAGCCGCCCCGCGTCGACGGCCAACGCCGCGCCTCTCGGTCACACCGCCATCTCGAACACCTGACCGTGCCAGCCACCCCGCACGTCGACCGTGAAGGTGGCCGAGCGGACGAACCCCTGGCGTTCATACCACGCCACCAGGTCCGGGGCGCCCGCCCAGCAGTCCACGCGCAGGATCTCGGAGCCGGCGGCGCGCGCGTCGTCGGCCGCGTGGGTGACCAGCCTCGCTCCGATGCCCTGCTGCGGATGGTCTCGGTCGCTGATGACCAGCAGCAGGTAGGTCTCTCGCCGTTTGGTGGGTGGCACATGCGGCGGGGGAGCGCTCACGATGACGCTGGCCCCCACCGTCCGCCCGTCGATCTCCGCGATCCGCAGGCCCGGGTCCGTCTCCCACTCGCCGACCCGCTCGCGCCAGCCAGCGTGCTCGGAGGCGGGCGTGGTGCCCCACTGCATCGCCTGGCCACGGTCGACCATCCAGCGGATCGCGCCGTCGAGCATCGACAGCAACGCCGGGGCGTCGCCGGGCCGTCCGTCACGGATGCGGATGAGGCCGCTCACCGCCGAGACCGTAGCGACGACTGACCGCCCGTCGCATGATCAGCAGGACAGCTGGTGGCGCGTCCGGAAGGCCCGTGCCCACGCCAGCAGCTCCGACTTCGGGTAGGCGCTGAACCCGCGAAACGACTTCGCGCTCGCCGCCGGCGGCCACAGTTCAAGTGACTGGGCGTGATAGCGCAGCGCCGTGTCGATGGCCTCACATCCGCCGAAGTTGTCGGGGGGGCCGGTCTGCAGGTCGACCGGGGTGTGGCCCGGATGCCGGGCGTAGAGCGTCTGGATCTCGGCGTAGGTCGGCGCGCTGCGCGACGCGGTGGGGGCGGTCGCGGTGTACGCGTGGTTGCTGAGAATGCAGCTGCGTCCCGTGGTGTCACGCAGACGTGCGCACGTCGTCATCACCGAGTCCATGAACGGGAGGTCCGGGGTGCCGGCCGGCCGACCGGCGGTGTAGGTCGCGAACGGGTTGAACGCGTAGTCGATCGGCGTGTCCCGCCAGCCTGAATAGTCCGTGAACGCCCCGCGCAGGCATGCCTCCTGGGCGGCGCTGGACCAGCCGTCGGCGAACAGCTCGGCGTGGAGAGCGGGGCTCGGGGATTGCACGAACGGCTCCGCGGTCAGCGTCGCGCACGAGGAGACGGCGACGGAAGCGATCAGCGGATCGGCGTCGAAGGAGTCCGCCAGGGTGTGCTGAAACGCCGACCACTGCGCGCGATACGCCGTCGTCCACCAGCGGCCGGTCGTCCCCGTCGTCTTCGGCGTCTGAAACGTGACCGGGGTGAGACCGCCGAGTCGCTTCGCCCACCCCGGGGCGGTGAATCCGCCCCACAGCCGCAGTTTGACCGTGAGCGGGTGGGATGGATGGGCGCGGTCATAGGCGGCGACCGCGGCCAGCGACTGCCGCAGGGGCGTCAAGGTGAAATGCCCCTCGCGGGGCTCGAGCTGCGCCCACGTCTCGTTGACGACGATCGCCGAGAACGCCGCCCCATCGGTGGCGAGCTGCGCCAGGTCGACCGTCGCGAACGGCTCCCGCAGCACGTATGCGCTCTGTGAACCCTTGTCGACCAAGCCGACGATCTGCGCCTTGACCGTCGACGGTCGATGAACGTTCGACGTCCTGTCGCGTCGAGCGGCGGCTCGGACGGACGCCCGCCCCGGTCCGGCGATCGCCAGTCCGACAAGCCCGAGCACCCCGGCGAGCACCAGCAGGCGCGGCAGACGAGAGCGTCCAGGCGAGTGATAGGTCATGGCCCCTGAACCCGTCGGGGAGGCCAAGGTTGCGGCTCAGAGATCAGGCGTCGCGGCGCATGAGGGTCAACGACGCGCCGGCGAGGATGACGACCGCGTACCCGCAGAAGAGGGCGAACCCACCCCAGGGACTGAGGTGGTGGGTGTTGTCGAAGTGATGCGTCACCACGGCGGTGCCCGCACTGAGGGGCAGGTACGGGTTGATCGCGTTGCTGATGTTGCTGGGCAGGATGTCGATGATGCCCGAGAGGACGAAGATCAGCCCGACGAACGCCGCGATACCGCCGGCGCTGTTGCGCACCCAGCCACCGAGTCCCACGCACATGACACCCAGGACGGTGAGGAAGAGGACGTTGCCGATGAAGGCCCGCAGGGCACCCGGAGCGCCGATCGAGTGCTGGATGTGATGGACGCTGACGATCGCCTGGGTGGCGAAGAACGAGATCGCCGTCGCGACCAGGATCAGCACGAAGATGACCCCGGCGTAGACGAGCACCTTGGCGAACAGGACCGGCAACCGGCGGGGTACCGCCATCAGGCTGGAGCGGATCATCCCGGTGGAGTACTCGCCGCTGATGATGAGGACGCCGAGCACCCCGACGCCCAGCTGCGCCAGATGCCAGCCGCCGAGGCCGGTGTCGATCGAGTCGAACGTGAGGCGATCCTGCAGGGTCAGATGCGCCCAGCGGCCCATCTGCACGGCGGAGATGATCGGACCCGGCGCCGCCATCGCGATGAACGAGACGAGCAGCACCCAGCGGGTCGAGCGCAGGGACCACAGCTTGGTCCACTCCGAGCGCACGACCCGCGGGAACGTGACCCCCGGGACCGCGACCGCGGGCTCGCCGGTGCGTTGCGGGGACGCCAGCGCGCTCATGCCGCAGTGGCCAGGGTGTCGTCGGCCGCGCCGGGCAGCGCCCCGGCCTGAAATTCGACCGAGCTCCCGGTCAGGTTCATGAACGCCTGCTCCAGCGAGGCGCGCTGAGGAGTCAGCTCATGGACGGCGATCTGCTCGCGCAGCGCGATGGCACCGATCTCGGGGCCGCTGAGTCCCCGCACCTCGAGGCCCTGCTCAGACCGGGGGGTCACCGAGACCCCGTCGCCGCGGAGCGCCTCGGCCAGGGCCGCATCTCGCGAGGAGTGCACGATGACCATCGCATTGCGCGACGCCTGGTCGACGATCTCGGCCACCGTGGTGTCGGCGATCAGCCGGCCGCGACCGACGACGATCAGATGCTCGGCGGTGAGCGCCATCTCCGACATCAGATGGGAGGAGAGGAACACCGTCTTGCCCGCGGCCGCCAGGCTCCTCAGCAGGTTGCGGATCCACAGGATCCCCTCGGGGTCCAGTCCGTTGGCGGGCTCGTCGAGGATCACCGTCGACGGATCGCCGAGCAGCGCCGCGGCGATGCCCAGCCGCTGGCCCATTCCGAGTGAGAAGCCACCGGCGCGCTGATCGGCGACCTCGGAGAGCCCGACGAGGTCGATCACCTCGGTCACCCGGCTACGCGAGATCCCGTGGGTCTGAGCCATCGCGAGCAGATGCTTGGACGCCGACCGACCCGTGTGGACGGCGCGGGCCTCGAGCATCGCCCCGATCTCGTGCAGGGGGGCGGACAGGTCGCGGTAGGACTTGCCGTTGACCGTCGAATGGCCCGAGGTGGGGGCGTCGAGGCCGAGGATCATGCGCATCGTGGTCGACTTGCCGGCGCCGTTGGGACCGAGGAAGCCGGTCACGATGCCGGGCTTGACCTGGAAGGTGAGGTCGTCGACCGCGGTGCGATCGCCATAGCGCTTGGTGACGTGATCGACGTCGATCATGCGCGCGACGAATCAGAGAGGGAACCGGACACCGACCCTCACTGAAGCAGCTCGTGGCGATAAACCCGCCACATCCCGGCGATCCCTCATGCATCTCTCAGGTCAGACGCCGAGCTCCGGACGGTTCTCCGGACCCGGTCTCGGGTCGCAAAGCGTCCTCTTCGGGCCCCCAAGCCCGGTCTTCGGGCGCAGAGGATCTTTTGCGTAGAGTTCGGTGAATGGTCCCGCGCGACGCCCGGATCACCCGTCGCGGCGCCTTGCAGGCCGGCGCGCTCAGCGCGGCCGGTCTCGCCTTCGGTGGCCTGGCCGACGGCGCGGCCCGGGCCGACCTCACCCAGGACACGCCGCTCGCCCTCGGCACGGTCGGCCTGGACGCGGGCTGGCGGTTCGGTCCCTACGTCACCGGCGCCGAGCAGCCGGGCTACGACGCGACGGGGCTGACGGAGGTGACCCTGCCCCACACCGTCACACCGTTGTCGTGGAGTCAATGGAGCCCGTCGAGCTGGGAGTCGAAGTGGATCTACCGCCTGGACATCTCGGGCACCGCGCTCGCCGCGGGCCGGAGCTTCGTCGATTTTCAGGGCGTGATGACGAGCGCCACCGTGTACCTCGACGGCATCGAGCTCGCGACGCATGCCGGCGGTTACCTCCCGTTCTCGGTGGAGCTCACCAATCACCTCACCGCCGGGGACAACGTGCTCGCGGTCCTCGTCGACGGCACGCCGCAGGACGTGCCGCCCAACAACGTCGCCAAGGGCGATTCGGCGATCGACTTCCTGCAGCCCGCGGGCATCTACCGCGACGTGGCGCTGCGGCTCGTGCCCGAGGTGTTCATCTCCGACGTGTTCGCGAAGCCGACCGATGTGCTGAGTGCGCCGGCGCTCGAGGCGCTCGTGACCATCGATGCCGCCACGGTTCCCGCCGGTGCGGTGACGGTGACCGTCTCGGTGCTCGACGGCGCCTCGACGCTCGGTGAGGGATCCGCCGAAGTGACCCTCACCGCCACCGGCCCCACCCCGCAGTCGGTCACGGTCTCCGGACTGCAGAACGTCGCGCTCTGGTCACCCGAGAGCCCGCAGCTCTACGACGTGCAGGTGACGATCACGGTGCCCGGTGAGCCCGGGCATGCGTACCCGACCCGCACCGGGTTCCGCGAGGCGACCTTCGCGGTCGATGGCTTCTATCTCAACGGCTCGCGGTACCCGATCTTCGGGGTCAACCGCCACCAGCTGTATCCCTACACCGGCATGGCGGCGCCCGAGCGCCTGCAGCGCCGCGATGCGGAGATCATCCGCAACGAGCTGAACTGCAACATGGTGCGCTGTTCGCACTACCCGCAGTCGGACTGGTTCCTCGACGCCTGCGACGAGCTGGGACTGATGGTCTGGGAGGAGCCCCCGGGCTGGGGTTACGTCGGCGACGCGGCCTTCCGCGCCGACGTCGTGCAGGACATGACGGACCTCGTGACCCGGGATCGCAGCCGACCGTCGCTGATCGTGTGGGCGACGCGGCTCAACGAGACCTCGAGTGTCAACAACGCGGCCCTCTACGCCCAGACCAACGGGATCGCCGCCGGCCTCGACGGGACCCGTCAGAGCACCGGGGCGATGAACGACTACTCGCTGCAGGACTGGAACCAGCAGGTCTTCGCCTACGACGACTACCACTCCACCACGAACCAGGGGGTCACCGACGCGACCCTCAACCCGCCGATCGGCGGCGTCCCGTATCTCGTCTCCGAGGCGGTCGGCGCGCTGGACGGCGCACCGCTGTATCGGTTCATCGACACCTCGGCGACGCTCGCGCTCCAGGCCAAGCTGCATGCCCAGGTCCACAGCCTCGCCGGCGCTGCGGGCTACGCGGGTCTGCTCGGCTGGTGCGCGATCGACTACGCCTCGATCAACGGTCTCAGCTCGACACCGTCCCCGTCCTCGGTCTCCTCGAACGCGAGCCCGGCGGCCACCCGGGTCTGGCGCAACCTCAAGACCCCGGGCGTGCTCGACAGCTTCCGGGCCCTGAAACCGGGGGCGAGCACCTACGCGGCCCAGCTCCCCGCCGGGGTGAGCCCGTTCATCCTGCCGGCGTTCTTCTGGGACTTCTCGACGGGGGCAAGCGGGAATCCCGACGGTCCGGGTTCCGGCGCGATCGTCTTCACCAACTGCGACTCACTCGCTGCCTACGTCGGCTCCTCCCCGAGCCCGGTGGCGACCGCGACCCCCGACGCGACCGGCTATCCGCATCTCGCCCACGCCCCGGCGTTTCTCGACTTCCCGTCACTCGACGGCTCCGGCAGCCCCGATCTGACCATCCGGGGAATGATCGGCGGCCAGGTCGCGGCGACGCTCACGATGTCGAGCGACACCGCCGCGGACCAGCTGTCGATCACGACCGACGACGCGGCGATCATCGGCGACGGCACCGACGCGACCCGCTTCACCGTCCGCGTGATCGACGCCTACGGCAACCCGCGCCACTTCGCCACCGGGACGGTCTCTCTGGCGGCGACCGGGCCGGGCACGCTCATCGCCGATCCGGGCTTCGACCTCGCCGCCGACGGGACGGTGCTCGGCGGCTTTCTGCGGGGCACGCCCGGCGGGAGCGGTCCGGTCGTCGTGACCGCCGGCCACCCCACCTACGCCCCCCACGGAGTGACGGCGAGCGTCCAGGTGAGCCCCGGAACCCGCGCGGCGACCTCGGCCGGCGCCGGGGGGCCGCGGTCCCTCAACCCCGAGACCGTGGTGGCGGCAATCCAGACCGCGCCCGCCCCCGCCCCCGCC
>CAZZVR010000044.1:0-20688 GCA_964657595.1 Burkholderia sp. PAMC 26561
TTGACCAGCTCCTGGAACATCTGGATGTGGTTGCACTCCTCGGTCATCTCGTGCACGCAGTAGCGGAACTCCGGTGAGCCGTTGGGCAGCTCCATCGCGTAGTGCATGAGACCGCGGATGAGCACGCTCTCGAACGCCGCTCCGGTCCTGATCGCGTTGGCCACGCGCCGGCGGCCGATCTCGACCTGGATCTCCAGCGGCTGGGCCTGATACCAGGGGTGGGCGCCCAGCGCGTCGACCTCGGGGTCGAGCACCCAGCGCGGGTCGCTCCGGTCGACGGCCAGCTCGGGGGAGTCCCAGTTGATGTCCTCGTAGGGGTCGAAGTGGACGTGCACCGACCCCTCGGAGAGAACGCCCAGCATCTCGCGGTAGTCCTCACTGAGACGGCCGGCCCGCCGCTCCATCAATGCGCTCATCAGATCCTCCTGTTCAGGCGCCAGGTCGGGGGACCCGATCAGCGCTACCTACGCTGATGTTACATAGAAGCTACGCGTCTGTGACAAATATGCGCTCATTCACCTTCCCGGGTTCAGGCTTCGGTGGGGTTTCCGGGGGCTGAGGTCGCCGGGCGGCTGAACCCCGACATGGTCAGGCGGCGGTGCCGGGCGGCGGAGCTCGCGGACATCGCCACCAGTTCAACTTGGCGTCCGGCCAGACCCCGGCGCGTGATGAGTTCCTCCAGCGCCAGGCTCGCGGAGCTGTCGATGATCTCCGCCTCGGAGAGATCGACGCGCAGCGGCTGATCGTGCGGATGGCGGTCGAGGTGCGCGATCAGCGCGCCGATCGACACGAAGGTGAGCGGTCCGCGAACCCGGTGAGTGCCGTCGTCGTCGGTTGAGTCAGACGTGCGGGTCAGCGCGGCAACGCCCCCAACGTGGCGAATCAGCACGCATCCGGCGGCGACCGTGCCGGCGAGGACTCCGATAGCCAGGTTGCTCGTCACCACGATTACCGCGGTGGTGATCGCGACGATCAACGACTCGCTGATCGGCCAGCCCCCGGGGCGCAGGCGCTGGACGCTCGTCCAGTCGAAGGTGACGGCGGCCACGACGGCCATCGTGGCGACCAGCGCCGCCACCGGCATGACCTTCATGACCGGATGGAGTATCACCACCAGAAACAGCAGCCACGCGCCCGCCGCGCACGTCGCGAGGCGCCCCCGACCACCAGACTCGACGCACAGAATCGACTGGCCGATCATCGCGCAGCCGGGCTGGCCGCCGAAGAAGCCGGTGATCACGTTGGCAATGCCCTGCCCGTAGCCCTCCCGGCGCCGGGACGACGATGTCAGGGTCATCCGGTCAACGATGTCAGCCGTCAGCAGTGACTCGATCAGGCCGACCAGGGCCAGGCTGACCGCGGTCGGTGCGATCACACCGAGGGTGTGAAGGCTTGCCGTGACCCCCGGGGAATGAAAGTGCGGGAAGCCGGTGGGCAGCGCGCCCTCGTCCCCGACGGCCGTGACGTTCAGGCCAGCGACCAACGCCACGACCAGCACGACCGCCGTGCTGATCAGCGAGGGCGGAACCGGGAGCTTGATCCGCCGCAGCACGGTGAGCAGGACAACGCCCCCGACCACCAGAATTCCCGCGGTAACCGAATCGATCTGTCTGACGTTGGACACGAAGATCAGGATCGCCAGTCCGTTGACGAATCCGATCGCGACGCTGCGGGGGAGCCCGGCGATCAGCCGGTGAACGCCGAGGCGGACAAGCAACACCTGCATGACGCCCGCGAGCACGGTCGCCCCCGCCAAGGCCTCGGCACCGTGGGCGCGGACGAGCGGCGCGGCGACCAGGGCCATCGAGCCGGCGGCCGCAGACACCATGGCCGGCCGTCCGCCGATCAGCGCGATGACCAACGAGAACGTGAACGATGACAGCAGACCGACAGCGGGATTGACGCCGGCGACGATCGAGAAGGCGACGACCTCGGGGATCAGCGCCAGGGAGGTGACCAGGCCCGCGAGTACGTCGCGCCCGGGGTTCGTCAGTTGCCTCATCCTCGGCTTGGCCCTTGTCCGAGGTCATTGCAGATACTGGTCATGCGATGCATACTGCGCAAAATGAATGATGACACGTCTCGCCCTGGCGTCACGCTGCTGGCCGGCCCGAATGAGGCCTACAGCCTCGGCGCGGAGGCCGGGAATCTCCTCTTCCTCTCCACGCACGCGCCGGGTGACGGCCTCGGCGGAGGTCTCGACGCGACGTTTGAGGACCAGGTGCGTCAGGCGTTCGGCCGGTTGTTCGACACGCTGGATCGCGCCGGAGTCGATCACCGGGCGCTCATCAAGCTGGACATCTACCTGGCCGACATCACTGACTTCGCCGCATTCAACGAGCTGTACCGCGAGATCGTGCCTGCCCCGCGGCCCGCGCGAGCGACGGTCCAAACCCCGATCGGGAAGGGGTGGAAGGTCGCAGTCGGGGGCGTGGCCCTCACGCGGAGTCGCGGCTCAGGACCCGCCGGCTAGGGCCTGTCGGGCGGCGTGGACGAACGCCTGTCGGGCTTGCGACAACTCGAGGTCCCTGCGTGACACGAGATCGAGTCCAATACGAAAGAGTCCGCCAACCACTTCGATCTCCTGAAGTTCTCCCGATGCAAGCGCGGCGGTGACCGAGCTGCGGGAGAGGAGGGCGCAGCCCAGTCCGTCGCGCACGGCGGCGTGCAGCGGGCCCTCCGGGCCGATCTCCATGACGATCTGGCGACGCTGCACGCCGCGATCACGCAGGTGCTCATCGATGAAACGACGCCGGGCCGAGCCTGCGGGGGTGCAGATGAACGGGAGATCAGCCAGTTCGGCCATCTCGATCTGTCCCACGCGAGGAGATGCGGAGGGAGCGCTCACGAGCACGACCTCGTCTCGTCGCAGTCTCTCGACCTGCAGGGCAGGATCGGACGGAACGCCCTCTGCGTAGAGGACCAGCGCGAAATCGGCCGCACGGCGCAGAACCTCGGCGACCGCCAGCTCGGTGGGGTGCGCACGGAGGTTGAGCGCAGCCGCTGGGTGCCCAGCCTGAAAGCGCACCATCAGGTCGGTGAGCTGCGGGTGCTCGCCGGTGCTGACGACGACCGTCACCCGCGAGCGCTGTTCGCGGGTGAACTCGTCCAGTTGGGTCGCCGCTTCACGCGTCCGGGCGACGACGTCGTGGGCCCAGGTGTGGGCGATCTGTCCGGCCGGAGTGAGCATCAGTCCACGCCCCTGGCGCTCGAACAGCCGCGCCCCGAGCCGCTTCTCCAGGCTGCGGATGTGACCGGTGACCACGGGCTGGGCGACGCCGAGTGACCGCGCCGCGCGCGTGACCGACCCGGCGTCAACGACCTCGCAGAGAACCTCGAGCTTGTACAGCGAGATTCGCGAGTCCATCTCAGAAAGATAGTGATCTGAGGATGACTCGCACGGAACCCATACGCATTGGCATATGGACGACGAGAAAGACGTATTGGATCAATATCTGATTTGCCGTTACTTTAATTGCATGACAAGCGCGACGACGGAGTCGAAGGACCGGATCTTCCTCGGACAGCGGACCGACCTCCCGGACGGAACCCGCCTGATTGTCTCCGTGCCCGGTGACGAAGTTGGCGTCATCGTTCACGAGGGCCAGATCCATGCCTACCGCAATCGGTGCGGTCACCAAGGCGGACCGGTGTGCGAGGGCATGATCATCGGCAAGGTCGAGGCCCGGCTCTCCGAGGACGGCAGGATGCTCGGCGAGGTCTTCTCCGACACCGAGCCCCATCTCGTCTGTCCATGGCACGGCGTCGAGTACCTGCTCGCCGACGGCCAGTGCGTCACGAATCCTCGGATGCGTCTCCGGCGCTACGAGGTCACCGTCGAGGACGACGGCCGCACGTTCCTGATCACCAAATGAACGGAACTCCGATGCTCGAGAACACCGACACTGCGACAGCGACGCTCGAGGGAATCGCCGCCCTCGAGGAGCCCCGCACGGTCCACCTGGAAGGCGTGTACGACACCCGCGTGATGCTCCGCAACGCGCGTCGCCAGGCAGATGAACGCAACCTTGACGACGTCCTCATCGTGGACGTCGACGCCCACCACTACGAGACCGAGGCGTGGTCGGAGATCGCACAGTATCTCGAGGATCCCGTGCTGCGACACCTCGCGACGGCGGGACGCCACCCATCGCTTGCCAGCCACTCGGCGTTCCTGCCGACCCAGGTGAGCGGCCACCAGGATCTCGCGGGACGAGTCGTGCGTTACACCCTGCGCAGTCACGAGAAGCTCGAGGCCGCACAGGAGAGCACCGGTGCGTCTCGCACCGCGGGTCTGGCGACCCGCGCCATGGGGATGCTCTCGATCGATTACCAGATCCTGTTCCCGGGACTGATGCTCAATCTCGGGCTGCACCCGCAGAAGGAGTTCGAGGTCGCGGTGGCCCGGGCCTACGCCCGGTGGCTGACCGAGAAGGTGATTCCCGAGGATCCGTCGATCAAGACGATGTTGTACCTCCCGTTCAACGATCCCGAGGCTTCGCTCCGCCTCGTGGAGGAATTCGCCGATGCGCCCGGCGTCGTGGGCTTCATGGTGACCTCAACCCGGTACAAGCCGGTTCACGACAACGCCTACGTGCCGCTGTACACGGCCCTTCAGGACCGTGGGCTGCCGCTTGGCTTTCACGCCGCCTACAACCGACACGAGCAGGCGATGGAGTCGCTGAACAAGTTCATCTCGATTCATTCTTTGGGGTTCACCTTCACCAACATGATCCACATGACCAACTGGGTCATCAACGGTCTCCCGGTGCGGTTCCCGGGACTCGACGTGGTGTGGATCGAGAGCGGGCTGGCCTGGCTGCCGTTCCTCATGCAGCGACTCGATCATGAATGGAACATGCGCTCATCCGAGGCGCCGCTGCTGACCAAGGCACCGTCGGAGTACATCCGAGAGATGTATTTCACCTCCCAGCCGATGGAGCGTCCCGCGGACCTGTCGATCCTCGCCAAGACGTTCGAGATGATCAACGCTGAGACGCAACTGCTGTATTCATCGGACTACCCCCACTGGGACTTCGATGTTCCCAGCGTGATGTGGGACCTGCCTTTCCTGACCGACGAGGCGCGCCGCAACATCCTCGGTCTCAACGCGGCCCGTCTGTTCGGCCTGCCTACCGAACCCCGTCCGCGGAGGCACTGAAGCCATGGGAGGAACTCGGGTTGTCGAAATCGCCGGCGGCGGAATTGCCGGTCTGACCGTCGCCACTCTGCTGGCCCGGCGTGGTTGGCAGGCGACGGTGCATGAACGCGGCGGTGAGATTCGCGAGGTCGGCTCCGGCCTCGTCATCCACAATTCCAGCGCGGTGGTCTTCGAGGAGCTGGGAATCTTCGAAGAGATCACCGACGGCGCCACTCAGTTCAAGCGCTCACGGCTCATGGGAGCGCGCGGCGAGTTGCTGCTGGACAAGCAGCTCGCAAGCGTCAGCCGGATGTACAACCCGATGCGGTCAGCCGTGATCGGCGCGGTGTATCGCGCAGCGGCCAACGCTGGGGTCGACGTCCGGACCGGCTCGCAGGTGCTGCGTGCCGACGCCGACGGGCGTCTGCTGCTGGCCAGTGGGGAGGAGCGCACTGCAGACCTCGTCATTGCGGCGGACGGCTTTCACTCCGCGGTGCGCGACGGACTGCCGATCGCGGCGGTCAAGCGCACGCTGCCCACCGGTTGCACCCGGACCGTGATCCCGCGCGGCGAATACGACGGTGAGGATTTCTTCACCGAGATCTGGTCCGGAACGCGGCGGATGGGAATTTGCCCGGTGTCTGAGACCGAGACCTACGTGTACTTCGGCTGTGAGCAGGCCGACAGTCGCGCGAGCGCTGTGGCTCCCGTCGACGCCGAGTATTGGGCTGGTGTGTACCCGTTCCTGCCGCGCGAGTTCATCGAACGCCTCGACCAGGGATCTGCGATCCGTCACCTCTACCCCTACGTTCGCTGCAACACGTGGTCTCACGGTCGCGTCGCGGTCATCGGCGATGCGCTCCATGCGCTGCCACCCACGCTTGGACAGGGTGTCGGGCTGTCGGTCTCCAACGCCCGAGCCCTGGTGGAAGCCGTCGGAGACGCTGATGGCGACGCCGTCCTCGCTGGGTTGCCGCAGTGGGAACGGGAGGCGCGGCCGGTCACCGACCTGACCCAGGACTGGTCGATGCGCTACGAGCGACTCAGCTCCGCCTGGCCCGCCGGAGAACGCGCCCGATCCTGGTTCCTCAAGAACCTGCCCCGCAAACGACTCAACCGCAAACTCGGTGCGATCGACGAGCGCTCTGAACGCTGGGCTCAGTCTGCCCAGGCGTCGGCGACCACGACCGCGAGGGAGGCGACCGCCCATGTTTGATCTGAAGCACACCATCGACACCCATCTCCACTCTGGTCCGGAACTGTTCATGCGCTCCGGCGACTCGTTCGACTTCGCCCGGCGGGCCCGGGAGGCCGGTATGGCAGGGCTGGTCTTCAAAGCCCATCACGAGTCCACGACGACCCGTGCGTACTTCACCCGCAAGGCTGTGCCCGGCATCGAGGCATGGGGGTCGGTCACCCTCAACCAGTTCGTCGGCGGGATCAACCCCTACGCCAGTGGTGCGGCGCTGGAGCACGGGGCGCGGATCATCTGGGGTCCGACGCTGCACGCCAAACATCACGTCGACCACGTCGGCGCGGGAACCTACGGCGTTTCCAACCTGACGATGAACCCGAAGTTGGGCCTGCGCCCTGGGCTGACGGTGCTCGACGCGGATGGCGAGCTGATCCCGGAGTTCCACGAGATCATCGGGCAGGCCAAGGAGTTCAACGCCACGATCGCCACGGCCCATCTGTCGGATCCGGAGAGTCGCAAAATCGTCGAGGCGTGCGTCGCCGCTGACGTCCGCGTCGTCCTGACCCACGTGTTCTTCCTCGATCAGCAGGCCAGCTTCGTCAAAGAGATGGTCGCGCTCGGCGCTCTCGCCGAGATCGGCCAGTCGGCGGCCGGCACACTCGAGCGCTGGCTGTTTCGTAACCACGGCGGTGGCATGACGCTGGACATGGCCCGAGACCTGATCTTCGAGCTCGGGCCTGACAAGGTGATCATCTCGTCTGACAGCGGCCAGGATTACCAGCCTCCGCCGCACCTCGCATTCCAGGCGTTTCTCACCCAGCTCTGCTCGGTCGGCGTGCCCGAGGACGATGTTCGCTTCATGGTCACGGAGATGCCCAGGCTGATCTTGGGGCTCGATCAATGATCGCGGAGACGCTGGCGTCGCAGGCCCCTCCATGGTCCCGCGCCTACCAGGTGTGTGTCGTCGTCTCGGATCTGGCTCGCGCGACCGCGTTCTATGAGTCACTCGGAATGGGCCCGTTCCGGGAGGGCCCGTCTGCTCACACGACGCATCGTGTCGTGCGCGGGGTGGATGCGCCGACAACTCGCCTCGCTGGTGTGATTGCGTCACTGGGCTCGATCGAGCTCGAGCTGATTCAGCCCCTGGAGGGTCCGTCCATCCAGCGCGAGTTCCTCGAGCGCCACGGGGAAGGGGCGATCCATCTCTGCGCCTACACCGACGACCTTCAACGGGACATTCTCTGGATGCAGGAGCATCGCGGCGTAAAGGTCATCTCCTTCGGTGAGTTGTCTGACGGAGGGTCGTTCGCCTACTTCGACACCCAGGGAATCGGTGGTCTCGTGCTCGAGCTCTACCAGCTCGGCCCCGACGGAGAGGTGGTCCCCCGATGACGGCGATGGTGGAGGCCGAGGCCGTGCAGCAGACCAAGCTGGACCTCCTCGCTGGCCTGCGGGTGCTCGACGGCGAGGGCATGTTCGAGAAGGCCTTCGGGCATATGAGCGCCCGCGTTCCCGCCAGCGAGCTGATTGTCATGATGGGTCACGTCCACGACTACGAGCGCACGCTCAGCGAGACGCGGGTCGAGGACTTGATCGTCATCGACCCCGACGGACAGGTGGTCGACGGTGCCTTCGAGCCACCCGGTGAGTTCCCGATCCACACCGAGGTGCTGCGCGCTCGTCCTGACGTGGCGTGCGTTGTGCACTGCCACCCTCGCGCACCGGTCGCTCTCTCCATCACGCGGACGGAGATCCTGCCGGTGACGTGGCGCGCATCGATCTTCTACCCGAAGGTCCCGCTGTTCCGGGATTGTCGACAGATCGAGACGCCCGACCACGGCCGTCAGATGGCGGCCACGCTCGGCGACGGGCGAGCCGTCACTCTGATGGGCCACGGCGTCGTCTGCGTTGGCGCCAGCGTGGGCCACGCCGTCGTCACCACGCTTGACCTCAACGACGCAGCCCGGTTTCAGCTTGAGGCGATGGCCGCCGGGGGTGCCTATGCGTTGCCGGAGCAGCAGGTCGCCCATCGGCGATCGACCCCGCCTGAGGCGGAGGGGTTCACCAGCGCCTGGAACTTCTATCGCGCCAAGTGGGCAGAGGAGCTGAATCAATGAGCGTCGCCATGACGACCGAGCTGGATTTCGGAGAACCGCGGGCGCTGATCGCCGGTGAGCGCCGGGGAGCGGCCAGCGGGCTTGCCCTGGACGTTCACAATCCGGCCACCGGGCGATTGATCGCTCGTATCCCACGCTGTGACAGGGCTGACGTCGAACTCGCCGTCGATGGTGCCCGGGCGGCACTTCCAGGCTGGCAGCGGTTGTCGTTAGCCGAGCGAGCCCAACGACTCACCCGGTTGGCCGAGGTGATCGACGGTCGCGCTGAAGAGCTCGCCCGAATTGACACGATCGACAACGGTTCGCTGCTCACAGAGATGCGCAAGGACGCCGCGGCGGCCGCCCGGCGTCTGCGCCATTACGCCGGGATCGCGCTGCAGCTCCGCGGCGAGACGCTGTCGACTGGATGGGATCGCGTTGACTACACGATCAACGAGCCGTTCGGCATCGCCGCTCGGCTCATTCCCTTCAACCATCCCCTGCTGTTCTTCGCCTCCAAATTGGCGGCACCCGTGCTGGCCGGCAACGCGGTGCTGATGAAGCCGTCAGAGCACACGTCACTCAGTGCCCTCGCCCTTGCCGACGACGTCAACGAGATCTTCGGGCCCGGCGTCGTCTCGGTCCTGACCGGTCTCGGCCGCGAGGTCGGGGATTCCATCGTCGTTCATCCAGAGATACGTCGGATCTCGTTCATCGGTGATGCCGGCACGGGTCGTGCGATCCAAGCCCGCGCCGCGACCGCTGCGATCAAGACAATCACCATGGAGACTGGCGGCAAGAACCCCGTGGTCGTGTTCCCGGACGCCGATATGGATGACGCCCTCGACGGTGCGGTCAGAGGCATGGGTTTCACTTGGCAAGGTCAATCCTGCAGCTCCACGTCGCGCTTGCTGCTGCATGTCGAGCATCATGACGAGTTCGTCGAGCGGCTCCGGCAGAGGGTGGCGGAGCTGACCCCCGGACTGCCGGAGGACCCGTCCGCTCGTACGGGGGCGATCGTGAACCGGTCCCAGTACGAGAAGGTGCTCGAATACGTGCGCATCGGGGTGGAGGATGGGGGCCGGCTACTGACCGGTGGGCTGCCCGTCGCCACCGGACCGCTGGCCGACGGCCTGTTCATCGCTCCGGCGCTGATCGACGGCGTCGACCCGATGTCGCGGCTCGCCCAGACAGAGGTGTTCGGCCCGGTCCTGTCGGTGCTCACCTACACGGACTACGACGACGCGATCCGGATCGCCAATGGTGTCGCGCTGGGTCTCACCGCTGGGGCCTACACACGAGACCTGCGCATCGCTCACAGCTTCGCGCGCGACGTGCATGCGGGGTATGTGTGGGTGAACGACACGGCCACGCATTTCGCGGGGGCGTCCTTCGGCGGCGTCAAGAACAGCGGACTGGGGCGGGAGGCGGATCTCGACGAGGTCCGCTCCTACACCCAACACAAGAACGTCAACATCAGCTTTGGCTCATGATCGTCCGTGACGACGGCGATCACTGGCAGGTCGTGATGCAGTCAGACCACGCGCGGCTCGCCGGTGACATCGCGCGAGCCTGGGGAGACACCGGTGCGCATCCGGCTCCGGTCCGGGCCGACTCGGTGATTCGAGCCTGTGAGCATCACGACGACGGCTGGTTGTCCTGGGAGCGGATGCCGGTGCGCGACGCCGACGGCGGGCCGAAGACGTTCTTCACGGTGCCGGCCAACCGGCAGATGGACTTCTACCGCGGGGTCATCGCCACGCTCGACGACGTCGATCCCTACGCCGCGTTGCTGACCACCATGCACGCGTGCGGGCTCTACGGCGAGGATCTCGGCTGGACCATGAACCCGCTCGCACCCGAGTTCCGCCAGGACGGTGACCGGTTCGTGGCCGAGTACGCGCCACAGCGCTCGGAGCGGATTGCGGCCGTCGACACGACAGCGGCCGAGCTGAATTACGACTACAACCTGCTGCAGGTGGTCGATCGCATTTCGCTGCATTTCTGCATGCGTCCCGACGACGGCGGACAGACGATCCAGCGCATCGTCGGGGTGGACGGGACTGAGCAGCCGTTGACCCTGGCGCCAGTCGCGCCCGGCGTGCTCTCCCTGGCCCCGTTCCCCTTCCGTGGAGACGAGGTCGAATGTGCCCTGACTCGCCGGATCCTCCTGAAGCAGGATTTTGCCGACGATGAGGCTCTGCGCCGCCAGCTCGCGGAGACGGTCCCAGAGCCGCGATGGTTGCACCTCCAGCGTGGCGCGTGACTCTCGTGCGCATTGACCACAGCCATCGACGGGTCGGGTCCTCCGGCGCCGTCGCGAAGGGAGACCGATCATGAGCGGCCAGAAGCGGTTCCACCTGGGGTGGTTCCTGCACAACTCCACAGTTCAGGGATGGAACAAGCCCTGGTCCGGATCAATCGGCCGGCGCTGGGCCAGCTCGGAGTTCTACATCGACGTCGCCAGAGCAGTCGAACGGGCGTGCTTTGACTACGTCCTGCTCGAGGACAACGTCTACGTGCCGGATGCCTTCGGGGGATCGATGGACATCTACCTCCGGGGCGCCCTGTCGGTCCCGCGCCTCGATCCGCTGCTGTTGGCGCCGATCATGCTGGAGCACACGTCACGGGTGGGGATCGTTCCCACTGTGTCGACCTTCGCCCATCACCCCTACGCGGTGGCGCGCCATATCGGAACCCTCGACCTGCTCTCAGGTGGGCGCGCCGGGTGGAACATGGTCACCGGCTCGTCAGATCAAGCCTCAAAGAACTTCGGGCAGGACGGCCTGGCCGAGCATGATCACCGCTACGAGATGGCGAGCGAGTACACCGAGGCGGTTGCGTCGCTGTTCGACAGCTGGGAGCCCGGCGCGATTGTCGATGACGGAGAGCGTGGAATGTTCATCGACCCCGCCAAGGTCCACCATGCCGACTTCCAGGGTCGGTGGTACTCCACCCGGGGCCCGCTCAACTCTGGCCCGTCGCCCCAGGGTCGGCCGGTGATCGCTCAGGCCGGATCGTCGCCCCGGGGTCAGGCCTACGCCGCCCAGTACGCCGACACGATCATCGGACAGGCCTCGAGCGTCGAGGACATGAAGCGCTTCCGGGCGAGTGTTCGCGCCGTGGCGCAGGAGCAGGGTCGTGATCCCGACGAGATCAAGGTGCTCTACCTCGTTCAGCCGATCGTCGGGGAGACCGAGGTCGAGGCCGAGGACAAGTACCGCCAGAATCTGGAGTGGGCGCAGGAGAACGTCGAGCTCACGCTGGCCTACATCGGCAAGATGATCAGCATCGACTTCTCGCCGCTTCCGCTCGACGAGCCCCTGGATCCCGAACCGTTGCGGACAAACGGCACCCAGCAGACCCTGGTCAGCTTCGTCGAGCGCAATGCCGGCAAGACGCTACGGGAAGCCGCGGTGGCTCGGGGCAGCGCCGCCTGGGAGCTTCCGCTGGTCGGAACCAACGACCAGGTCGCGGCCCGGATGGGGGAGGTGATGGAGGAGGTCGGCGGTGACGGCTTCCTCATCAAGAACGAGGCGATGAGCCGGCGAGGCCTGGCGGAGATCACCGACGGGCTGGTTCCGGCCCTGCAGCGCCGAGGGCTGGTCCGCACCGAGTACGCGCACACGACGCTGCGCGAGAACCTCAGGGAGTTCTGAGTCCGTGACCAAAATTGATACCTCCCGGACGCCGCTGCTATTCTCGCGCGCGCTCGCGCGCCCTGAACATCATCACGTACTCGCCCGAGTGGTGCCATGAGCGGATATGCGGAGGAGATCCTTCGGGCGATCCAGCTGCTGGAGACGAGGCTGGGACAACCCGGAGGGTTGACGGACCTCGACCCTGCCGTGGTGCAGCGCCTCAACGCCGTGGCCGTGCGCGCCTACGCCGGGCAGGGCGCGACCATGGGTGCGCCGCCCGCATTTCCGCGGCCGGCCGGCGCGACGATTCCACCCGCGGCCAGCGATGTCTGCTTCACCGTCACGCAGATGCTTGATGCGGTATCCGTGGAGATCTTCGAGCTCGCCATGTGGAAGAGCTGGAACCCGGTGGAGGAGCAGCCTTCGCCTCCCGCGGGTGAGGGTCCGTGACGTCGAGACGGCCTCGTCCCAGCTGTGTGACACCGGTCGGCACGACATCGGCGGGGGCGCGTCCGTCCGATGCCGTCGAGGCAGTCGGGGCCGGACAGATGGCGGTGCTTGTGTCAGGAGAGGGATCGACGGAGACGGGTTACCTGGTGATGGCGGCTGACGCCGCCACTCCCCGGAGCGTGGCCTTCTATCTGCGGCATACCTCCGGTGTGCTGGGAGTCTCGCTCACGGCTGAGCGATGCGATGAGCTGGAGCTCAGGCCCGCGCCGCATTGGCCGGGGGAGCCGACGCTGGCAACGCCCATCGTTCCGGTCGACCTCACGACGCGGGTGGATCGTGGCTTCTCGGCGAGTGATCGCGCGGCGGTGATCGCCGCCTTGGCGCGGCCCGGTACCCGACCCGATGAGTTCATTCGACCGGGACACGTGTATCCGTTGCGAGCCGCCGGCGCAGGAGTTCTGGCCCATCATGATCCTGCCGCTGCTGCCCTTGATCTGGCTCGTCTCGGCGGGCGGGCATGTGCCGGCATCATCGCTCCGATCCTGCGTGAGTCCGACGGCGAGGTTGCCCGCCGCGACGAGCTGTGCCGCTTCGCCGAGAAGAATGGATTACCGCTGGTGGGTCTGGAGGCTCTCGTCGCCTACCGAGTGCACGAGCGCCCAGCGGTCTTCGCCGCGGCCGCCAACCTACCGACGCCGTTTGGCGTCTTTGTCTGTTACGCCTGGGAGATGCCCGACGGTACTGAGCAGTTGGCGCTGACGCGGCCCGGTCCGGCGGCTGGACCTGACGCGCGAACCGCGGTGCATCGGGAGTGCACAGCGGGGAACGTGTTGGGTTCGCGTGGCTGTGACTGCCGGGCTCGGCTCCAGCGCGAACTCGCCGAGTTGGGGGATGGTCAGATCGACGTTCTGGTGTACCTGCGGGCTGCGTCGTCGCGGGGGAGTCTGGATTGCGTTCGCGCACCGCGAACCGACCTCCCGGATCTCCGGCGCGGTTCGATGGCCCAAAGCCGCGATGACGACCTACCTACCGACGTCGTATGTGCTCAGATTCTCGACGAACTGCCCCGGCGCTCCCTGTCGCCAGAAGTCACGTCGGTCTGACGGGAAGCGGCCGACCGATGGTGCGACGGCCTCGAGGATGTCACGAGGCCGTCGGAGAACCTGAGTCCTCAGCCACGAAGACCGGAGACCACCTGTCCGAGCGCGGCGCGGGAGGCGTCTTGCAGCGGGCCTCCTCCGTTGATGAAGTAGATGTAGCTCAGGCCGAGATCCATCAGCGGTGCCAGCTTCTCAACGACCCGTCCGACCGGTCCCACGGCCCCGAAGTAGTCAACGAATGATCGGTCGACGCAGTCAAGGGGCTTGCGCTCGTAGTCGGGTTCGGCCATCCGCCGGTAGGCGTCTGCCATCGGCTCGGTGACGCGGCGCAGCTCCTCGGGCTGGAGACTGAAGTCGGTGCCGGGCATGCAGTTGAAGTGCGCTCCGCTCACCACCGCACTGCGCATCGCCTCGAGCGTGGCATCCAGGTCATCACCGACGCACACGTTGACCCAGGCGCCGTATTGGATCTCGGCGGGATCGCGGCCGGCTGCCGCTGCCGCCCTCCGAGCCAGATCCATCGCCCACGTGATGCGCTCGGGCAGGGCTCCCACGTAGAAGGACAGGCGGTCGGCGATCGCCGCGCTGGCGGCGATGGTCCGCGGTCCCGAGGCGGAGATCTCCAGCGGGACGACAGGAACGTCGTCGCCCCTGGCAGCGGCGAAGGCGATGCCCGGCGCCTTGGGACGTGAAGGGACCGGCGTCCCCCGCAGGTAGGCGCGGACATCCTCGGCGAAGGGCACGAACTCATCGAGATCGGCGGCTCCGGGGCGCCCGATGGTCAGCAGCGCCGAGTCACCGCGGGCGATCCCCAGGATCACGCGGCCGGGACTCTGGGCGTTGACCGTCATCGCGCTGGCTGCCGCCACCGAGGGGTGACGGGTGACGGGTGGCAGGCCACAGGTGACCATCCGCAGCCGCACGGTGGCCGCTCCCGCCGCCGCCATACGGGCGAACGGGTTGGCGATGTAGCACTGTGAATCGCCGTAGGTCCCGATGTCGAAGCCATCACGTTCGGCGGCGACGGCGTCGGCAAGGTCGGCAGCAGGGTCGGCGGGCTTGATCGACAGCCCGAGTTCAAGCTCGCTCATGATGCGCTCGTGAAGTCGATGATGCCCCGGACGTTGCGGCTGGCCTCGAGATCATCCACGGCTTGGTTGATCTCATCCAGTGTGTAGGAGCGGGTGATCATGGCCTCCAGCTGAAGTCGTCCGGCGTTGTGTAGATCGAGGAAGTGCAACTGGTCCCGCTTGGGATTGTCAGACCCGAAACAGCAGCCGCGCAGCGTCTTGTGCGACAGTCCGATCAGGCGCGGGGAGATGGGGATCGAGTCCATCGCGCCGGCGTAGCCGACGAGGACCGCCGTCCCCCCAGAGGCCAGCGCGGTCACCACGCCGGCCACCTGTTCGGGCGTCGCCGAGCCGACACACAGCAGCGCCTTGTCCACGCCGAAGCCGTCGGTGAGCTCGATGGCGCGCTGGGCAAAATCCTCATGCCGAGCGTCGATGGTGTGGGTGGCGCCGAAGTTGCGGGCGAGCTCGAGCTTCTCGTCATTCACGTCCACGGCGATGAGCCGGCTGGCGCCACTGGAGACGGCGCCCTGCAGGGCGGCCGCGCCGACCCCGCCGGCCCCGACCACGAGAACGCTGTCGCCGGGTCGGATCGCGGCGATGTTGACCGCCGCGCCGGCGCCCGTGGTGAAGCCGCAGGAGAGCAGCGACGCTGAGCGCAGGTCCGTCTCCGGGGGCACGCGGACGACGCTGTCGCGGTGGACCACCACGCGCTCGGCGAACACTCCGAGGCGGGCCATCTGGCGGCACTCCAGGCCATCCTGGGTGTGGGCCCGGGTCGTTCCGTCGAGCATGCGCCCGTCGCCCATGCCGCGGACACAATCCACCAGCTGCCCACGAAGGCAGTAGTGACACTCCCCGCAGGAGGGGATGAAGCAGAAGATCACCTTGTCGCCCACCTCGAGGCCCGAGACGTTGGACCCGACTGCCTCGACGGTGCCCGAGGCTTCGTGACCGACGATCATCGGCACCTTGGTGTAGGTGCCCCGGATGGTGAAAACGTCCGAATGACATAGCGCCGCCGTGTGCATGCGGACCGCGATCTCATCCTCGTGCGGGTCGTCGAACTCGATGGTCTCGACCGTGAGTTCCTGGCCCAGCTCGCGAAGCAGAGCGGCTCTGGCGGTGAACATCGTGGATCTCCCTCACGTTCAACTGCGGACAGTGATGGCGACGGAGCGCATACGTCTCGCGCCGCTGTTTCGCATGCTACTAGATACGTTCGATATTTGAACCATGAGTGAATGGACCCGGTGCGAGCCCGTCGAGGTGGGTCTCAGACAGGCAGGGAAGAGGGGGCAAGTGCTCGGCCCAGCGCCCGTCCGAGGCTCAGTGCCGGGGTGATCATCATCCCGCCGACCTTGGCAAAGCCCATCGTGGTGCCAGATCCCAGGATCTCGCCGACGGCGTACAGGTTCTCGATCGGTGTGCCGGTCTTCTGGAGCACCCGCAGCTGATCGTCGATGGTCAAGCCCGCGGTGGAGCTGACCGGGGTGCTGTGGGTTTCCAGTGCGTAGAACGGCGGCTCGAGGAGTCCGAACGCCGGGGCGACCCGCCCGAGCGGATCCACGCCGGTGCGGACGCTCTCGTTCCACGCCTGCGCGGTCTTCTCCAGGCCGGCGGGATCGATGCCGGCCGCCTCGGCCAGTGTCGCCAGGTCATCTGCGACGAACAGGTAGTCACCAGCGACGGCCCGTTCACGAATCTCCTCGATGGTCCACTGGCGCACCAGCGGCTCACCGGCGGTCAGGGCGGCCTCGTCGAAGATCATCCATAGCTGGTGGCCCGGCTGCTCCAGGAGAGCGCGTTCGAGGTGATCGATGCTCGGGTTGTCCTCGGCGCGAAAGCGCTCGCCGCGGGCGTTGACGTGGATCTCGCGGGGGGGACGGTCGTTCGCCGACAGGCGAGCGTAGAAGGGCAGCGCACGGTTCGAGGTCTTCGACTCGGCAATGGTTCCAACCCCCGGGAGGTACCGATCTTGGTTGCGGATGACCCCACCGGCCCGCTCGCCGGCGGTCAGTCCGTCCCCGGTGGAGGCTGGGCGCGCCCACGCCACCGGGCGCGGAGCGCCGGGTGTCAGCTGCTTGAACAGCTCAGGGTTCGAGTGGTAGCCGCCGGTCGCCAGAACCACCTTTGGTGCGCGCAGCTCCAGGCGTCCCTCGGGGCCGTCGACCAAGACACCGACCGCTTTGCCGTCCTCAACCAGTACGTCGACCAGGGAGTGACCGAAACGACAATCGATCCGCCCCGCGTCCAGGTGGCTTCGCCATACGGGCTCACAGGTCTTGAGGAGCTGCTGAGCCATGTGAGGCGCCGTCACCGGTCCGGGGCCCCACACCAGTCGTGGCACTGAGTAGGCCTCATATGCCTGGTAGGAACTGACCAGGACCGGCGCCTCGGGATCGAAGGGAAAGCCCAGGTCATCCAGCCAGTCAAGCGTGGCGGGAGCCTCGTCGACCACCCGACGGACGATGTCGGAGTCCACGGTGTTGTTGCTGAGCGCCAGGACGTCGGCGTAATGAAGATCGGGTGAATCCTCGATGCCGCGTTCACGCTGGCGGCGAGTGCCTCCTGCGCTCATCTTTCCGCCGGCGATGTGCAGGGTGCCGCCGATCTCGTTCGTCTTCTCGATCATCAGAACGTGCGCACCGTGGTCAGCTGCGGCGATCGAGCACGCAAGGCCGGCGGCGCCTGCTCCGACGATCAGCATGTCAGGGACTTGAGTAGCGGTCATGCGGCTCCCGTCTGGGGTTGGGTTGAGAGAGGATGGTCAGGAGGCTTCACGGACGTGTTGGCCGCGGGTTCCGGCGCCTGGGTGGGGACGTACCACGGTCCTCCGGTCTCACCGGCGAACACATACGCGCCCTGCTGAACCCGTTCGATCAGGGAATGCGTCCACGCCAGCTCTCCGTCGAGGCGCATCTCCCTGACATTGATCAGTTCTGCGACGTGGTCCGGCCGACCCGGGTCGAGCAGCACGGAATCAAGCTCGGCGCTGGCCGTCTGGCGCTGAGTCTCAATCGTCTCGGCCCGGCGTTCAAGCAGCGGAATGATCTCCTCGCGTGACAACGCCCAGATGAAGCAGAGCGAGGCGTGGAGAACGTCCGGTCGGTGCGGAACCGGCACCGACAGACCACTGCGCAGAAGAGCGAGAAACTCGGCGTGTCCAGAGCTGGTCAAGCGGTAGGAAGTGCGCGTGGGACCCGGGCCCACAGCGTCGGTGTCCACCGTTGCCGTGAGCCCTTCGCTGGCCAGTTTCTGGAGGCCGTTGTACACCGAGCCGGGGTTGAGATGAGCCCACTCATCGGCGTGCCAGCGGATCAGCTCGCGCCGCACCTGATAGCCGTGCACCGGCTGATAGATACCGACGGTTCCGAGGAGCAGGGTGCGGGTTGAGGTCATGCGATCACCTTGTCATCCACCGACCGACCGCCCACTGTTCAACCTTGACTAGTCATCGGGAGGCGCTTACGCTAGCACCCGGTGTTGGACGTTGTGACAGCGACTCCCAACCCTTCCAACCGCCGCCGGCTCCGTCCGTGCCGGCCGACCCCACTGAGGCGAGATGATCAACGCAGAAGACGCTGTTACTCAGATCCGGTCCGTGACCGATGAGGAAATCGACCACTTCTTCGAGCATGGATGGGTCACCCTCCGAGGGCTGTTCACCCCGGAGCTGGCGGGCGAGCTGTTGAGCATCGCCCAGAGCTGGATGGGTGACGACGGCGACGCCTCCGTCCTCCGTGACGGCAAGGACATCGACTCGAGCTGGTTCAAGGATTACCACGACCCGAGTCGGGAGAACGAGATCTTCAGGGCAGTGGCGACCGCGCCGCAGATGGGTCAGAACTCGGCCCGACTGCTCGGCCGTGACGCCGCGATGCTCTTCCTGACCGATCTGCTCGCGGTCAAGCTTCCGAGCGCCAGCGGGCGCGGGGAGGCGACCGATTACCACCAGGACTACAACCTGCTCCCCTTTGACGTGACCTCGACGAACCTGTGGGTTGCGCTGGACGAGGTCACCCCCGCCCAGGGATCCCTGCAGTTCTATTCGGGTTCCCAGCGCCTCGGTAAGCTCGGACGTCCGTGCGACTACGCCGCCAAGTGGCCCCGGGTGAAGGAGCACACGACCCTGTCAGAACCGGCTCACCTGATGCCCGGCGACGCCACCATCCACGGCAGCCTGACCATCCATGGCTCGGGTGGCAACAACGGTGACCGGCCGCGGTGGGCCTACATCCTGTCCTACCTGCCGGCAGATGCCCGCTTCACCAACCTGCCCTATCGTCATACCGAGGGCCTCGGTTTCAAGCCCTTCCAGACCATCGAGCACGCGAAGTTCCCGCGGGTCTATGACCCGGCGACCTCAACGGTCACCGTGTGATGCCGGCCCTCGATGGCCCGGTTGATCTGATCGTGGTCGGGGCCGGCTCGGCCGGGATCCCGTGCGCGATCACCGCGGCCCAGCACGGTGCCCGGGTGATCGTGCTCGAGAAGACCGATGAGATCGGAGGGTCCCTGTGGGTCGCCGGAGGCAAATTGAGTGGCGGCGGCACCCGCCGCCAGGCCGAGCGCGGCATCGAGGACTCCCCCGACCTCCATTTCGAGGACGTGATGCGGATCACCCACGGGGCGGCGGACGCCGCGATCGTGCGCCGGGCCGTCGAGGAGGCGCCGCAGACCATCGACTGGCTGGAGGACCTCGGGTTTCCCTTTGATCCCGACACGCCGGCGCTGGCCTACCTCCATGAGCCCTACTCCCGCCCGCGCACCTACTGGGGCCCGGGACCCGCGCTGGCCACCTACATGGCGCGCACCGTGCTCGAGACGATGCGACCGCTGTGGGACGAGCAGGTGGCTGCCGGGAACATCGACCTTCGCCTGGAGCACCGCATGCGCGAGCTGGTCGAGCAGGACGGCCGGGTCGTCGGGGTCGTGGCGGATGGCCCGAACGGTGAGCAGGAGCTGCGGGCTGCAGCGGTGGTGCTCAGCACGGGCGGGTACGGCTCCAATCCGGCCCTGTTCGCCGAGCTGGCCCCCGGCGCTCCGCGTCTGGTCAGCCACGCCCGCCCCGGCTCCACCGGCGACGGACTGCTCGCGGCCCGGCGCGTCGGCGCCGCGATCCGCAACGCCGACCTCTTTCTGCCGGGCCCCGGCGCGGTGGAGGAGGAGCCCGGTACCGGCCGCGCTTCGGAGGGGTGGGCGCGCCTCCACGCGGCGTACCGCGTTCCGCGTGAGATCCACGTCAATCGGCGCGGCGAACGCTTCCGACCCGAGGATGATCCCAGCGCCGAGAGTCTGGAGCAGGCGATGCTGGCCCAGCCCGAAGCCATCTTCTGGCTGGTCTTCGACGAGGCGGCGCTGGTCGGCGGGGAGTCGGTCCACACGGTGTGGGACCAGGACGAGCTGCGCCGACGGGCTCAGGAGGGCAAGTGCATCTGGACCGCCGACTCTCTGGAGGAGTTGGCCGTCCGGGCCGGAATCGACCCGGACGGTCTGACCCGGACCGGGGCCGAGTGGAACGAGGCCGTGGCGACGGGTCATGACCCGCTGGGGTGTGCGGCTCCGACCTTCGGACTCAGCACGGCACCGTTCTACGCGCTGCTGACCCACAGCGACACGCTCGTCACCCCCGGCGGTATCCACGTCGATGAGCAGCTGCGTGTGCTCGACAGCTCCGCCGACCCGATTCCCGGACTCTATGCAGCGGGCGAGGTGCTCGGCTCCGGAGCCACCATGGGACGGGGCAGCGCGGGCGGCATGATGGTCACTCCCGCCATCAGCTTCGGCCGGCTCCTCGGGCGGACACTCGCCCCGGCGTCAGGGGAGGACCCCGTGGCCATAACCGCATCCTCCGCTCCGGCCTTGACGACGGTTGACGACCGGACGGCGGTCTGATGTCAGATCAGCCGATTCTCGAACTGCTGTCGTCCCGGCGCGGCTACGCCGGTCCGACTGGGGCTCAGACGCATTTCCGTGAGGCGGGCTCGGGGCCG
>CAZZVR010000045.1:0-20524 GCA_964657595.1 Burkholderia sp. PAMC 26561
CGGGGAGTGGCGCAGTCTGGTAGCGCACCCGGCTGGGGGCCGGGCGGCCGCAGGTTCAAATCCTGTCTCCCCGATAAAGGACCCGACCGTGACCGGTCGGGTCAGCTTGTGACCAGAGGGGCCGCGGGTTGTCTCACGGGCAGTCGGTCGACAGTCCTCTGAGGTGCGACACGTCAGACAGCGTCGCGTGCTGGGGAACGCCTCCCTGGCTCAGCAGGGCCGCCAACGGCGACGCGTCCTGTTTGAGGTAGTCGTCGAGGAACGCCACCACGGTGCTCGCGACAAAGCGGCGGGCCGGACCTGGTTGCACATACGGCGTCAGGTGCTCCGCCCCCAGCAGGTCGACGTAGTACTTCGGCGCGGGTGCCTGGTCATACAGAGCCACGCTGCAGCCCGGGGTGTTGACGGTGTCGCGGTTGCCCTGGGTGACGAGCAGCGGCACCGACCCGGAGGCGTAATAGCCGCCATGGAAGACGCTGAGCTCCGCCCCGGACAGGATGACCGCGGCCTTGACCGCGGCGATCCGACAACAGCGGTTCGCCGCGGCGGCGAGGGTGACCGCGGCGCCGTCAGAGTGCCCGGCGATCGCAACCTCTGCCGGGTTCACCAGCCCGGCGAGTGAGCCCGAGGCTGCCATGGCCGCGGACGTCAGCGTGGAGATGACGAAGACCAGGTCCGCCGGATGGTGGACGATGTCGGACTCATCGACGCCTCCGGGCGTCCCGGGCTGGTTCCGCGGATAGGCCGGAGCAGCCACGACATATCCGGCCCGCGCCCACGCATCCAGTAGCCAGCGGTAGGGGGCGACCGAGCTGTCGAATCCCTCAGAGAAGACGATCAGCGGGAACGGGCCCCGATCGACATCGGCTGGCGCGTCAGGACGGTCGGGCTGCCCCGGAGTGCCGGCGGTCGGATAGAGCAGCAAGGTCGGAAGCCTCCGGACCGGCCGGCCATCCAGGCGGTTGGTCGCAATCCCCGGCCGGGAGGGTTCGTCGATCGCCAGCATCCGCACACCGAGCGCGAACGCGGTCGCCGCCGGGCGTACCCGTGCCGAGGAGAGCACGAGCGATGAGCCGCTCGCGTCCAGACCGAGCAGTGCCGCCACGGCGCCCACGACCGCGGTCATGAGCATGATCGCCATGGCACGACGGGATCCCCATTTCATGCTGAGATCATTGCGACCGTCCCGGCCGAACTGACCGTAGGTGGGCCCCCAGCCTAACTACCAGAATGTGGTTTTTCACGGATGCCTTGGCTCACTCGCCCACCGAAGATGAGGGCATGCAACGGTCGCCGGTCTCGACATCCTCGGTTCTCGACCCCGGGCGCCTCGCCGCGCTGGCGCTGACCGGTCTGGTCGACGCACCGCCGCAAGCGGCCTTTGACCGGGCCACCCGTCTCGCCACCACGTTCCTCGATGTACCGGTCTCCCTCATCTCCCTGGTCACCGACGAACGTCAGTTCTTCCTGAGTCAGGTCGGGTTGCCCGAGGCGCCGGCCGCGGCGCGTGAGACGCCGCTGAGCCACTCCTTCTGCCAGTACGTCGTCGCGAGCGGGCGGCCCCTGATCATCGAGAACGCTCGGCACCACGCGCTAGTGCGGGAGAACCCGGGGATCGACGATCTCGGCGTCGTCGGCTACGCGGGCGTGCCGCTGCATGACCGTGACGGGTTCGTCCTCGGCGCGTTCTGTGTGGTGACCGCCGAACCCCACGCCTGGACCGAACAGGAGCTCGATGTGGTCGGAGAGCTCGCGGAGATGGTGATGTCCGAGATCGAGCTGCGCCAGGTCGCCCGGGAGGCGTCCGAGCGGGCCGCGGGGCTGGAGCGCCTCGCCGTGATCGTCGACGCCGCCCCGGACGCCATCATCGGCAAGGACCTCGATGGCACGATCACCCACTGGAACCGGGCCGCCGAGCGTATGTACGGCTACAGCGCGGCGGAGGTCCTCGGCCGGCCGACCACCGTGCTCGCTACCGCCTCCGAACAGCATGCCGAGTTCGACAGCATTCAGGCCCAGCTGGCCGCCGGCGAATCCGTGGAACGCTATGACACGGTGCGCCGCCACCGTGACGGCTCCCGGCTGGAGATCTCGGTCTCCTCAGCTCCGATTCGTGACGCGAACGGTCGCGTGGTCGGAGGCTCCTCGGTCGCCACCGACATCTCGGTACGCCGTCAGGCCGAGCAGGAGAAGGCCCGGCTCGCCGGATTGCTCGCCGAGGCCCAGCAGGTGGCCGGCTTGGGCAGTTGGGAGATCGGTCCGGACGGATGGGCCACCTGGTCCGAGCAGATGCACGTGATCTTCGGCCTCGGCCCGGACCAGGTGTCCCAGGGCGATTCCACGCCCCTGCGCCAGCTCATCGAGCCGTCGGATCTCGAACGCTACGTGGCCCTGCTCGAGGTGGTGCGGTCCACCGGAGATCCGGGAGAGATGGAGTACCGCATCCGTCGCGGGGATGGAGCGGCTCGCATCCTCTCCACCCGGGTCCGCAGCGTGGAGAGCCCGGCCGGGACCAGGCTGGTGGGCACGATCATGGACGTGACCGAGGCGCGCGAGGCCGAGCGGGGGCGTCGTCGCGCCGAGCGCCAGTTCAGCGCGGCCTTCGAGCACGCCCCGATCGGCGTGGTCCTCGTCGGGCTGCGCGGCACCAACCGCGACCACTACCTGCGGACCAACCCGGCCTTTGCGCGGATGCTCGGGTATGAGCCGGGTGAGCTCGACGGCGCGGCGTTCACCAGCGTGCGCAGCTCCCGCGACGCGGACCGCAGCGCTGAGTTGTTCCGGCACCTCGACTCCGGTGTCACCGGCGCAGTTGAGCTGCTGTACCTGCACGCGGATGGCCACGAGATCTGCGCCCTGGTCTCCGCCACGCCGGTGCCCGGCGAGGATGGCGAGGCACCGGAGTACTGCGTCGCCCAGATTCTCGATATCTCCGAACGCAAGCGCTTTGAGGGCCAACTGCGCTACCTGGCCGACCACGACGCGCTCACCGGTCTGTACAACCGCCACGGGTTCGAGACCCAGCTCGCGCGAGTGGTCGCCGAAGCGCGCCGGTACGGTCGCCGAGGGGCATTGCTGATGCTCGACCTCGACGGCTTCAAGGAAGTCAACGACCGCTTCGGTCATCCGGTCGGGGATGAGCTCGTCACCCGGGTGGCCGGACTGTTGTCACGCACGGTGCGTGAGAGCGACATCGTCGCGCGCCTGGGCGGGGATGAGTTCGCGGTCTTCCTGCACGAGGCCGGACCGACCGAGGCCCAGTCGGTGGCCGAGGGGATCCTCGACACGATCCGCCGCCAGGGCATGGTCATGCACGACGGTGTTCACGCACGCGTGACGACATCGATCGGCATCACCACCTTCAGTCGGGTGGATCACCTGTCCGGTGAGGAGCTCGTGGTCGAGGCGGACATCGCGATGTATGACGCCAAGGCCGCGGGCCGAGACCGTTCGGTCCGCTATGACCGGGGAACCAACCGCCGTGCGGTCGTGTCCCAGCGCCACTCGTGGATCGACCGCCTGCGGGACGCGATCGACAACAACGCGTTCATCCTCCACGCTCAGCCGATCGCCGGCATCTGCTCCAACGGTGTGGATCGGTTCGAGCTCCTGCTGCGCCTGCGCGATGACCGCGGCGAGCTGATTCCCCCCGGCGCGTTCCTCTCCATCGCCGAGCGCTTCGACATGATGGGGGCGATCGACCGCTGGGTCCTGCGCAACGCCGTTCGTCTGCTGCACGAGCACCATCTCGCGGGCCACGACGTCAGCTTCGCGGTCAACCTCTCGGGCAAGACCATGAACGACGCGGCGTTGTCGGCGGACCTGGCCGAGATGCTCTCAGACCACCCGATTCCCGAGGGTCGGCTGATCATCGAGGTGACCGAGACCGCGGCAATCGTCAACATCGACCACGCGCGTCGGCTGGCGGTCGACCTGCGGAACCTCGGCTGCCGCTTCGCCCTCGACGACTTCGGCGCCGGATTCGCCTCCTTCTACTACCTCAAGCACCTCGATTTCGACTACCTGAAGATCGACGGCGAGTTCATCCGCTCACTGGTCGACAGCCCCACCGACCAGCTCGTGGTGCGCGCCGTGGTGGAAATCGCCCGCGGCCTGGGAACCAAGACGATCGCCGAGTGGGTGGGCGACGCCGCCACCGTCGCGCTGCTGCGTGATCTGGGCGTCGACTACGGCCAGGGCTTTCACCTCGGCAAGCCCCAGCCGCTGGACAGCGTGCTTCCGGCCCTGCCGGCGGTGGGCCTGGCCGCCTGATCGAGTCCGGCGCCCACCCTGATTGAGCCGGCGGGGAGAGCGGTCTCCGGACCCACCCACGGGAGAGCGACGGCCCGCTCAGCTCATCAGGTCGCTGGGCGGATCACCCAGCAGGAGCCAGCCCTGCTCGACGCGCTGGACCAGCCCACGCTGGGCCAGCTCGGCCAATGCAGTGGTGATCGTGGGTCGCCGCGAGGCGACGAGCTCGGACAGCACCGCATGGGTCAGCTTGACCGGGAGCAGCGTGCCGTCGGGCCGGATGCGCCCCCACTTGGAGGCCATCTGCCAGAGCATCAGGTGCAGCCGGGTGTCGACCCGGGTGTGGGAGGCGATCGCCATGTTGAACACCAGCTCGCGGTTGCGCTGCAGGAGCCGGTCGATCAGCTCGACGGCGAGCTCCGGGTAGGTGGCCAGCTCGGTGGTGAAGCTGCGGTCCAGCAGGGCCAGACGCACCGGGGTGAGAAAGCGCCAGTCCGCGCGCTCGGCGTCGTTCCAGAGATCCGAGCGGGTCCACGGTTTGATGATGTCCCCGGGCCCGAGCAGGATGACGCTGCGGCGCTCACCGAGCTCGAAGGACCGGAGACAGATCCCGTCGAGGATGAGAAACCCGAGGGAGCCGCTCGGCGCCTCCAGCGGCGGGTCCCAGGTACCCGCGCGCGCGGAAACCAGGGGCACCTGGCAGGCCGCGACCGCCGCGGCGCGCCGCGACTCGGGAACGGCTGCGGCCAGATCGGAATCCTCTGCCAGTACCTGTACCCGTGTGCTTCCCGCCACCCGCGGAGCGTTCCCTAACACCCTTGCGAGTTTGCCATGGCCCCGGCGCGTCTGGCCGACAACCCGTAGAAACCCGAAGGGCTCAGACGACGGGCTCGAGCGCCCCGGGCCTGGCGGCGTCACGCGTGGCCGACGCCAGCTCGAGCAGTGCGGTGACGATCTCGTGAGGCGATTCCAGCGGCCCCATGTGGCCAATCCCCGCCAGCTCGACCAGCTTGACCAGGTTCGGCAGCCCCGCGGCGATCCGCTCGGCGTGCACCGGCGGCGTGAGCCGGTCCCGGCGTCCCGACAGCACCAGGGCCGGGACGGTGATGCGCGCCAGCGCGTCGACGAGGTCCATCTCGGTCATCGCCATGCCGGCGCGGGCGCGGACCTTGGGCGGGCAGGTGATGAGCATCCGCTCATAGAAGTTGACCTCGGCGTCTGAGGCGTAGGGCCCGAAGGCGATGAAGCGGATGAGCGCACGCGACACCGCCGTCGATACCGGGGGCATCGGCATGGCGTTGCCCATGAACGCCCAGCGGGCCAGGGGCTCGGCGACCACGCCGGGCAGCAGCGCGGGGACGAGCTTGGTCGCCAGGATGAGGCCCGACAGGCCGGTGTTCATCAGCATCACCCCTTGCACCCGGGCTCCGACGTCGTGCTGGCCGGCCCAGGCGGCCACCGACATCGCGCCCATCGAGTGGCCGGCCACGATCACGTCGCGGCGGCCCGCCGAGGTGGCGACGAGCACCGCCTCGAGATCCTCCCCGTAGCGGTCGATGTGCCAGTCATCCGCCGCCGGGATGGTCGACTGGCCCTGTCCGCGCAGGTCATAGGCGACCACCCGGTAGCCCTTCTCGACCAACTCGCGGGTCATCGAGTCGAAGTAGACGAGTGTCTCGGTCCAGCCCGGTGCGAGCACGAAGGTGGGCGCTCGGTCGGCTCCGAACACCTCGGCGTAGATGACGGTGCCGTCGGCCGAGCGAGCGCGCACGGGCTCGCCACGCAGCGGCTGGCGCAGGCGCCGGTGCTCGGAATCAGCGGCCAGCCGACGTCGGTGGCTCAGCTCGGTCAATCCGGCGCCGGCCAAGCCAAGCGTGCCGGCGCCGGCGGCGCGGATGCGTCTGCGCCATTGGGTCCGGCGGTCGGTTCCCGGAGCCGGCTCCGGGGTATGTCCTGTGAGCGCCTCGTCCATGTGTCTTCAGGCTACATACCCGTGACATGAGCGACGCCAACCTGCGGGAGGTGAGGCGACAATCGGAGGACGCGGAAAGACCTGGAAATGACCGACGGGTACAGGCGGTCACCGACTGATTACAGGCGCCTGGGCGTGACCTGTTTATGATCGGAGTTGTGACCGCGACAGACAACCAGACCAGCATCGAGAAACTGTCCGTCGACGCCATTCGCGTCCTGTCGATGGACGCCGTGCAAAAGGCCAATCAGGGCCACCCCGGAGCGCCGATGGGCCTGGCGCCGGTGGCCTACACGCTCTTCACCCGGCTGATGAAGCACAACCCGCGCAATCCGACCTGGATCGACCGCGACCGCTTCATCCTCTCCAACGGCCACGCATCGATGCTCCTGTACGCGACGCTGTACCTCGCGGGCTACCCCATCAGCCTGGAGGACCTCGAGAACTTCCGCGTGCTGGGCTCCAACACGGCCGGGCACCCCGAGAAGTGGGACGTGCCCGGGATCGAGGCGACGACCGGCCCGCTGGGCCAGGGCATCTCCATGTCCGTCGGTCTGGCGCTGGCCGAGCGCTGGCTCGCCGCCCGCTTCAACACCGAGGCCCACGAGATCGTCGACCACTACACATGGGTGATCGCCTCCGACGGGGACATCCAGGAGGGCGTGTCCTCTGAGGCCAGCTCGTTGGCGGGCCACCTCGGCCTCGGCAAGCTCATCGTCTTCTACGACGACAACAAGATCCAGCTGGCGTCCACGACGTCGCTGGTGTTCTCCGAGAACGTCACCGAACGCTACGAGGCCTACGGCTGGCAGGTTCTGGAGGTCGGCGACACCAGCGACCCCCACGTCGACCTCGACCCGGACGACCTCGAGCGCGCCGCGCGCCAGGCGATGGCCGAGACGGGCAAGCCGACGCTGATCCGCGTGCACTCCCACATCGGCTTCGGCAGCCCGCACAAGCAGGACACCACCTCCGCCCACGGCTCGGCCCTCGGTGAGGACGAGGTGCGCCTCACCAAGGAGGTCTACGGCTGGGACCCCGACAAGCACTTCTTCGTGCCGCCAGAGGTCCTCGAGCACTGGAGCCAGGGCGCGGTACAGCGCGGCGCCGTGGCCGAGAACGACTGGGAGGAGCTGTTCGCCGCCTACACCAAGGCCGAGCCGGACCAGGCGGCGGAGCTCAGGCGGATCGTCGCCCATCAGGGTCTACCTGAGAACTGGGACGAGGGTCTGCCGCAGTTCTCGCCCACGGACAAGCCGATCGCCACCCGCGCGGCCTCCGGCAAGGTCATCCAGTGGGCCGCCGCGCAGGTGCCCGAGCTGGTCGGCGGCTCCGCTGACCTCGCCTCCTCGAACAACACCGACATCGAGGACGGCGGTGATGTCGAGCGCGACGCCTGGGGGAACCGCAACTACCGCTACGGCGTGCGGGAGCACGGCATGGGTGCCATCACCAACGGCCTGGCCCTGCACGGCCTGCGGCCGTTCGCCGGCACGTTCTTCACCTTCTCGGACTACATGCGCGGGGCGGTCCGCCTCGGCGCGCTGATGAAGCTGCCGTCGATCTGGGTGTGGACCCACGATTCGATCGGCCTGGGGTCTGACGGGCCCACCCACCAGCCGGTGGAGCAGCTGGCCGCGTTGCGGGCCATGCCGAACCTCACCATGGTGCGCCCCGCCGACGCCAACGAGACCGCCCTGGCCTGGCAGTTCGCCCTCAGCCACGACGACCGTCCCACCGGTTTCGCCCTCAGCCGCCAGAACCTGCCGATCCTCGACCCGGCCAAGATCCCGGCCGACGCCATCGAGCGCGGGGCCTACGTGCTGTCGGACCCCGAGGATGGGGCCGCCCCGGAGCTGATCCTCATCGGAACCGGTTCAGAGGTGTCGATCTGCCTGGAGGCGGCGGCGGCGCTCAGCGCCGACGGCGTCAAGGTACGCGTGGTCTCCGCCCCGTGCCTCGATACCTTCGCCGAGGCCGACCCGGGCTACCGCGAGTCGGTCCTGCCGCGGAAGATCCGCGCCCGGGTGGCCGTGGAAGCCGCCGTCCAGCTCGGTTGGGACCGCTGGATCGGTCCGGATGGCTCCTTCGTCGGGATGCACAGCTTCGGCGCCTCCGGATCCGCGGAGGACGTCTACCGCCACTTTGGAATCACCGCGGAACACGTAGCCCAGGTCGGCCGGGACGCCGTCGCCCAGGCTGTCACCGCGGACATGTAGCCGCGAACGAAAGGAACGTCATATGAGCACCGTCACCGAGGTCAACGCGAACCTGAAGGCATTGACCGACGCGGGGGTGAGCGTATGGCTGGACCAGCTCGGCCGCAGCCTGGTCGCCGGCGGCGAGCTCAAGCGCCTGATCGCCCAGGAGAGCCTGCGCGGGGTCACCTCCAACCCCTCGATCTTCGAGAAGTCGATTCTCGGCACCCACGACTACGACGACGAGATCAAGCGCCTTGCCCTGGCCGACAAGGACGCCAAGGACATCTACGACGCGCTGACCATCGCTGACGTCCAGGCGGCGGCCGACACGCTCAACGGCGTCTACACCGAGACCGGCGGGGTCGACGGCTTCGTCTCCCTCGAGGTGTCACCCGACATGGCCCACGACGGTGAGAAGTCGATCGCGGCAGCGCGGCACTACTGGAAGGAACTCGGCCGTCCCAACGTGATGATCAAGATCCCGGGCACCAGCGAGGGTGTGCCGGCGATCGAGACCGCGATCTCCGAGGGCATCAACGTCAACGTGACGCTGCTGTTCTCCGTCGAGGCCTACGCGGCGGTCATCGAGGCCTACATCTCCGGGCTGGAGAAGCGCCACGCCGAGGGCAAGTCCCTCGATGTCCACTCCGTCGCCTCCTTCTTCGTCTCCCGCGTCGACTCCGCCGTGGACAAGCAGCTGGGTGACACGCATCCCGACCTGCACGGCAAGGCCGCTCTGGCCAACGCCCGCGCCGCCTACCGGCTGTTCAAGCAGAAGTTCTCCGGCGAGCGCTGGGAGAAGCTGGCGGCTGCCGGCGCCTTCGTGCAGCGTCCCCTGTGGGCCTCCACCGGCGTGAAGAACCCCGATTACCCCGACACCCTGTACGTCGACGGGCTGGTTGCGCCCCACACGGTCAACACGATGCCGCTGGCGACCCTGAACGCCACCGCCGATCACTCCAACCTGGTCCCCGGCTCCGCCGAGGAGGATCCCACCGAGGTGCTCGACGCGCTCAAGGCCGCGGGCATCGACATGGGCCAGGTCACCGCCGACCTGCTCACGGACGGCATCAAGCAGTTCGAGGACGCCATGAACGGCCTGATCGCCGGGATCGACTCCGCCCGCGGGGCGGCGATCACCGGACGGCCCCAGACCGTGGAGGCATCGTTGCCGGCGGCCTTTGAGGCCGCCGAATCGGCGCGGATCAAGACCGCCGTCTCCGAGAACGTCGCCCAGCGCCTGTGGAAGCGCGACACCACCCTGTGGGGTGGCCCAGGGGTGGCGGAGATCGACAACCGCCTCGGCTGGCTGACGGTGAGCGACCAGATGGTCGAGCAGGTCGTCGAGCTCAAGACCCTGGCCAAGGAGCTCAGCGATGCCGGCTACACCGACGCGGTGCTGCTCGGCATGGGCGGCTCCTCGCTCGGTCCCGAGGTGCTGCGGCTCTCCTACGGTGAGCTCGCCGGTGGCCTCAAGCTGACCGTGCTCGACTCGACCCATCCGGACGCGATCACCGCCGTCGAGGCGGGCATCGACATCGCCAAGACGGTGTTCATCGTCTCCTCCAAGTCGGGCGGGACGATCGAGACGCTCAGCCAGTACCACTACTTCAAGACCAAGGCGGGCCCGGAGCAGTTCATCGTGGTCACCGACCCCGGCTCACCGCTGGCGGAGCTGGCCGACGCCGACGGGTTGCGTCGTACCTTCATCAATCCGCCCGACATCGGCGGGCGCTACAGCGTCCTGTCCTACTTCGGGCTCGTGCCGGCGGCCCTGGCCGGCATCCCGATCGAGAGCCTGCTGCGGACCGCCCAGGCCGGTGAGCAGGCGACCTCCCAGGTCGACGGCACCGACCACAACGCCGGACTGTGGCTCGGCGCCACGATCGGTGAGTTCGCCCTCCAGGGCCGCGACAAGCTGACCTTCGTCGTCTCAGAGCCGATCGACTCCTTCGGGCTGTGGGTCGAGCAGCTGGTCGCCGAGTCGACGGGCAAGCACGGCAAGGGCATCCTCCCGGTGGCCGACGAGCCCCTCGGCGCGCCCGAGGTCTACGGCGATGACCGCGTGTTCGTCTATCTGCGCAACGCCGACGCTCCGTCGGAGGAACTCGACGCCGCCGTCCAGGCTCTGAGTGACGCGGGCCAGCCGACCATCACCCTGTCCACCCACGGCGCCGATGACCTCGGTCGCCTGTTCTTCATCTCGGAGTTCGCGGTGGCGGTGGCCGGTTGGGCGCTTCAGATCAACCCCTTCGATCAGCCCAACGTCCAGGAGGCCAAGGACAACACCAGCAAGATCCTCGACGCCGGCAAGGTGCCGAAGATCAAGGCGGCCACCGACACGGCACTGAAGGAGCTGCTCGACGTGGGCACACCCCACTACGTGGCGATCCTCGGTTACCTCGCCTATGACCCCGAGGTGGACGCCGCGGTGAGCGAGCTGCGGGCGGCGATCCGGGCCAAGACCGGCATGGCCACCACGTTCGGCTACGGCCCGCGCTTCCAGCACTCCACCGGCCAGGAGCACAACGGCGGGGCGCCGATCGGCCGCTTCCTGCAGCTGACCGACACCCCCAGCGCGAGCATCGCGATCCCCGGGTCGGACTTCGACTTCGGGACGCTCATCGCCTCGGCCTCGGCGGCCAACCTCCAGACGCTGCGCGACCATGGCCTGGCGGCGGAACGGGTCGTGCTCGAAGGGGAGCCGGCGGCGGCCATCCGCGCGCTGACCCAGCGCATCAACGGACTGCTCTAGATGGCCGGAGACCGGCGCCACCCCCGGCGCGTCTGCATGGTTCACTAGAGCGCTCGTGGCGACCGGCGAACTCGATACGGCGGCCAACCCCCTACTGGCGGGACTGGAGCGGCTCCCCGTCCGCTCCACCGCCATGGTCATCTTCGGGGCGACCGGCGACCTCGCCGGTCGCAAGCTGCTGCCGGCCATCTACAACCTCGCCCACGACGGGTCTCTGCCCGAGCACATCGAGCTGTGCGGGGTGGCCCGCGGCGACTTGGGGGACGCTGAGTTCCGCGCCTCTGCCCGGGCATCGATCGAGCGCTTCAGCCGTCGCCCGCCGAACCCGGACGTGCTCGACGGACTGATCGAGAACGCCCGCTTCGTCAACGGCGAGTTCGACGACCTCGAGACCTACCAGCGCCTGGGAGAGGTGCTGGCCGGCTTTGACGAGCATGCGGGCCAGCCGCTGAACCGCATCTTCTACCTGTCCACCGCGCCGCAGTTCTTCCCGGTGATCGTCGGCCTGCTCGGACAGTCAGGGCTCAATCACGGCTCCCACGGAGCGGACGTGCGCGTGGTGATCGAGAAGCCCTTCGGCTATGACCTGGCCTCGGCGCTGGCCCAGAACGACGCCGTGCTCCAGGTCTTCGACGAGTCCCAGGTCTTCCGCATCGACCATTACCTGGGCAAGGAGACGGTGCAGAACCTCATGGCGCTGCGCTTCGCCAACGCGCTGTTCGAACCGGTGTGGAACCGCAACTTCATCCACTACGTGCAGATCACCGCCGCGGAGGACCTGGGCATCGGCGGGCGGGCGGGCTACTACGAGGGCGCCGGAGCGCTGCGCGACCTCGTGCAGAACCACATGCTCCAGCTGATGGCGCTGCTGGCCATGGAGCCCCCGACGTCCTTCTCGGCCAACGAACTGCGGGATGAGAAGGTCAAGGTGATCCGCTCGATCATCCCCCCGCGGCCCGAGACGGTCTCGGAGATGACCGTGCGGGCCCAATACGGGCCGGGCGTCATCGCCGGCCAGCCCGTGACCGGTTACCTGCAGGAGCCGGGCGTGGCATCGGACTCGCGCACCGAGACCTACACCGCGCTGAAGCTGGGGATCTCGAACTGGCGCTGGGCCGGGGTCCCCTTCTACCTGCGCACGGGCAAGCGGCTGCCCCGCAAGCTGACCGAGATCGCCGTGACCCTGCGTCCGGTGCCGCACATGGCCTTCCAGCAGGAGGGGTCACTGGGAATCCAGCCGAACCAGATCATCCTCACGGTGCAGCCCGACGAGGGCGTGACGGTGTCCCTGGGGGCCAAGATCCCCGGCACGCGCATGCGGATCCGCCCGGTCAATATGGAATTCCACTACGGGACCTCGTTCCTCAGTGAGTCCCCCGAGGCGTATGAGCGCCTGATCCTCGACGCCATGCGCGGCGACGCCACGCTGTTCACGCGCAACGACGAGATCGAGGCGCTGTGGGGGATCATCGACCCGATCCTCCAGGGCTGGGCGGCCGATACCACCACGCCGATTCCCCAGTACGTGGCCGGCAGCGCCGGCCCCGCGGTGGCCGATGCGCTGGTCGGCGACACCCCCTGGCGCCGTCTCTAGGTCAGCGGCGGGCGCCGGAGCAACGCACCCATGACCGAGCAGACGACCTGGGACGCCCGGGACACCACCCCGGAGAAGATCGAGGCGGCGCTGCGCCGGCTGCTGCACGACCGCCACGCCGCGGATGAGTCGCTGGTCCCGGCGCGCGTGCTCAACCTCGTGGTCATCGCCGACCGTGAGTGGCGCGGGGAGATCATCAATCGCCTGGACCGCGTGGGTCGCTACGGCGCGTCGCGCACGATCCTCTGCTCGGTGTCAGAGCACCGCACCGGGCTGGACGCCCGGGTCGTGCTGTCGAGTGAATCCGGCGGGGAGGGGATCGGCGTGGTGCGCGAGTGGGTGGAGCTCGACCTCGGGGTCGACGCGGTCGACCGCATCGACACGGTCGTCGACGCCCTGCTCGTCTCGGAGCTGCCGACGGTCCTGTGGTCCCCCCACAGCCACGACGGGGCGGTCGAGTCGCTGCTCTCGATGATCGACGTGATCCTCATCGACACCGACGATCCGGCCAACTTCGACGGTCCCGGCGCCGCCCTGGCGCGTTCCTGGGAGCTGCAGGAACGGACCTACGTGGTCGACCTGGCCTGGCTGCGTACGACGCCCTGGCGCGAGCGCCTCGCGGCCGCCTTCGACGACCCGAGTCGGCGCGACGAGCTCCCGGCGCTGGCCAACGTCGCCGTCCGCCACAACCCCGGCTCGCTCACCTCGGCGCTATTGCTGGCCGGCTGGCTCGCCTCGCGCCTGGGCTGGGACCCCGACCCGCTGGTCGCCACGGCCAGCGGCGCCTACCGGGGGATCGCGAACGCGCGGCGCGACGGCGGCAGCCACGACGCCGCCTTCACCGGCATCGTCGCCTTTGACTTCGAGCCCGTCGACCTGGCCGTCCCCGGCATCGCCGGGGTCACCGTCGGCACCGACTACGGCTTCGCCCTCGCCCTCGACCGCGCCAGGGGTGGCCTGCTGGCTCGCCAGCGCCGCCCCGCCCCGAGCCCGCCTCGCGAATGGCGCGTGCTCGGGGCCTCCCGCGGGGAGGGCGGCATCCTCGGAGAGGGCGTGCGCCAGGCCCTGCTGCGCGATCCCACCTATCGTCCCGCCCTGGCCTACGCAAGGAGATTTCAGCCGTGAGCATTGACATCCGCATCCTCGACGATCCGCTCGCCGAGTGCGCCGCCCTGGTCGCCCAGGCCCTGCCGGCCGGTCCCGTCGTCCTGACCGGGGGGTCGACCAACCGGGCCTACTCCTCGCTGCAGGCGAGTGACTGGTACGGCTCTCAGGTGTGGTTCAGCGACGAGCGCTGCGTCGACCCCTCGGATGAGAACTCCAACTACGGTGCGCTGATCGGCGCGGTGGGCGATCGCCTGGTCGACGCCAACGTGCACCGCATCGCCGGGGAGGACGGGTACGCCGAGGCGGCCGACGCCTACGAGACCACGCTGTTCGAGCACGAGATCGGCGTCAACGGCTTTGAGCTGTTCGTCATCGGCCTGGGTCCCGACGGTCACATCTGCTCGATGTTCCCGGGTCAGGCCTCCCTGGATGAGCGCCTGCGACTGTGCGTGGGGGTGCCGGTGGCCGGCCTGGACCCCAAGGTTCCGCGCGTGACCCTGACCTTCCCGGCCATCGCCCTGGCGCGGAACGTGGTGGTCATGGCGGCGGGGGAGGGCAAGGCCGAGGCGCTGGCCCGCTCCTTCGCCGAGGACGCACCGCCGTCCCGAGACACCCCCGGATCGCTGATCAGCCAGTTCGCGGAGAACATCACGGTGCTGACCGACGTCGACGGAGCGGCCCGCTTGTGAATACCAGCAGTTTCGTCGGAGTCGACCTGGGCGGCACCAAGGTGGCGGCCGCCGTGCTGCGCGCCGCCGCCCCCCACAGCGGGGGGGAGGGGGGACACCTGTCCGCCTCGATCCAGCGCCCCACCGAGCTCGGCTCCTCGGCCGCCCTGGTCGAGCAGCTGGCCCAGCTCATCGAGGCGGCGCGGGACTCCCTGGCCGGTGGCGCGCTCGACGCGGTGGGCATCGGGGTCCCGTCCGTGGTCGACTTCGCGTCCGGCCGCGTGGTCCACTCGGTCAACATCCCCCTGGCCGACGTGCCGCTGCGCGCGGTGCTCGGCCAGCGCCTGGGCGTTCCCATCTACGTCGACAACGACGCCACCGTCGCCGCCCTCGCCGAGGCCCACGACGCCCAGCTGCGGCTGGTCTCCCAGCACCTGGTGATGCTGACCATCGGCACCGGGGTGGGGGGCGGGCTGGTGCTCAACGGGCGCATCTATCGCGGGGCGACCGGGGGTGCCGCCGAGGTCGGACACACCCTGATCGGTCTGCCGGTGGCGCCGGCGGGTGCGGCGCCCGAGACCTTCCCGGCGGGCCTGCCCGACGACTTCCCCCCGCCCGGGGCCGCCATGCCCCATCCCGGCTCGTTGGAGGCGCTGGGCTCCGGTCACGCCCTCGATCACCTCACCGCGGGGGCCGGCCTGGGCGCCCACGGCCGCGACACCGTCGCGGCGGCCCGGGCGGGATCACCCGAGGCCCTGGCCCTGCTGCGCCGCTGGGCCCACGCCATCGGCGTGGGCATCGCCAACGCCATCAACATGTTCGATCCCCAGGAGGTGGTGATCGGCGGCGGCGCCGCAGCCGCGGCCGACCTGTTCATGGCTGACGCGGTGAGCTTCGCCGAACCGTTCATCCATCCCGGGCTGCGCGGTCACGCGAACATCCGGGTGGCCCGGTTCGGGCCCGAGGCCGGGGTGATGGGCGCCGCACTGCTGGCCGCACATGAGTTCCATGACGCCCCGGTGGTGGCCGCCGGTGCCGAGCGCTGATGGCCGAGCCCACCCTGACGCTCGTGCGCCACGGTCAGACCGAGTGGTCCGAGAACGGTCGCCACACCTCGGTGACGGACCTGGTGCTGCTGCCCCAGGGTGCTGAGCGGGCGGCGCGGCTGGCCGAGCAGTTCGAGCCCACCGCCTTCAGCCTCGTGCTGTGCAGTCCCCGGCTCCGGGCACGCGAGACCGCGCGCCTGGCCGGGTTCACCGACCCGGATATCGCGGTGACCGAGGACCTGGCTGAGTGGAGCTACGGCGACTACGAGGGCTTGACCACCGAGCAGATCCTGGCGCGCCGCCCGGGCTGGGATCTCTGGCGCGACGGCTGTCCCGGCGGTGAGTCACCGGACGCGGTCAGCGCGCGCGTGGACCGGGTGATCGATCGTGCGGTCAGCCACGGAGGGGACGTGATCTTGTTCGCCCACGGGCACATCCTGCGTTGCCTCGCTGCGCGCTGGCTGGGTGAGAGCGTCGTCTTCGGCGAGCGGCTCGTGCTCGCCCCCGCCACCGTCAGCCGCCTCAGCACCGAGCACACCGTGCGGGCAGTGGAGTCCTGGAACCGGATTCCCCGCTAGATTCCCGGCCACGATGGGGTGGGCGGCGAACCGACGGTATGGCATCGCGCTGCTGGCCGTCATGGCCGGCTTCGGGGTCGCCTTGGCATTGGCCGGCACCCGGGCGGGCGCGGCCTCGCCGATCCCCGCGGGCATCACCGGCGGCCAGACGCTGACGGACGGCTCGACCCTGCAATCGCCCGACGGCCATTACCAGGCGGTCCTCTCCAGCGGGCTGCTGAGCGTGCGCATCGCCGGAGGGCGGACGCTCACCCAGATCGGGACCAGCACACCCGGCGCCTACGCGGTCCTCCAGCCCAACGGCATGTTCGTCACCTTCGCCCCCAACGGCCAGGTGCTGTGGGCATCGGGCGAGAGCGGCAGCTCCAGCGGCTGTCCGGTGCTCGAGCTCCAGCCGGACGGAAATCTCGTCGACTATGACCCGGCCGCCATCTGGTCGGCGCACTCAGAGACGCACGGACTGTCGGGGGGTGATGAGCTCACCACCGGCTGGTCCATCTACTCCAGCGGATACGTCTACCTCCTGGAGATGCAATCCGACGGCAACCTGGTGCTGTACAACGACTCCCACAAGGCGATCTGGCAGACCGGCACCTCGGGCAACCCGGGCGCTCTCGCGGACATGCAGACCGACGGGAACCTCGTGGTCTACAGCGCCGCGGGCAAGGCGCTGTTCGGGACCAAGACCAGTGGCAACCCCGGAGCCAAGCTCGACGTCCAGAGCGACGGCAACCTGGTCATCTACTCAACCGCGGGCAAGGCGCTGTGGGAATCGAAATCCACGGGCAAGGCGGGGACCGGGTCGGCCTTCGGCGCCCAGGAGACCGGTGCGTCAGCCACGCCGTGTCCCGCCACCGTCACCGCCCCGACCACCACGTTGACCCAGACCCAGACCCAGACCGCGACGGTCACGAGCACCCAGACGGTGGTGGTGCCGACCACCACCGTTCTCACGGTCGCCGCGCCGGCGCCCACCCGCCTGCGCCACTTCGACGTCCGGGTGACCACCGACTGGTACTACCAGGGCCAGCGCACCTTCCTGCACCAGATGTCGGTGGGGCGGCTGCCCCGGGGCGTGGAGCTCACCGCGACCTATAACCCACACCTGCGCCACCACCGTGTCACCGTCCGCCACGCCCGGCGCGGCGCGAGCCTGGTGAAGCTGATCCGCCAGCTCCGCGCGGTCACCTACCGACCCGGCCAGACGCTCAACCTCAACCTGACGCGTCCGGGTTATCAGCATGAGTGGGCCACCTTCACGTTCCGTCCGGGCAAGCTGCCGCTGATCCGGCCCCTGCCGCGCAAGCACCGCTAGGTCGCTAGTGCCCTGAGGCACTAGGACTTCAGCAGGTCCGCGGCGCGCACCACGCCGCTGGACAGCGCCGCGTCAGCCAACTGCGTCCGCTTCTGATTCTGAGGGAGGTCGTTGAGACCAAAGCGCTCGAAGAGGACCGACAGGTGGCTCTTGACCGCGGCCAGGCTGAGCACGAGCGCATCCGCGATCTCCTGGTTGGTGGCCGGGGTGGAACGGCCCTGGGCGGCGACCGGCCGGCACAGCTCGACGAGCACCCGCCGCTGGGCGTCGGAGATGACCGGTGCCGTCACGCTGGAACCGACGACCGTGGCGAGCACCTCAGACGGTCCGGGATCGCGGAAACCCAGACGCGTGGAACCCACGGTGATCACGTCCCCGTCGCGCAGGACCCGCTGGCCCGCCAGGCGCTCGCCACCCACGAAGGTCCCGTTCCGCGACAGCCCGTCGTCGGCGATCGTCCAGTGGCTGGCCCGATACTCGAGGTAGGCGTGAACCCCGGACACCCGCGGGTCCCAGGCGATCTCCAGGTCCGTTCCCGGCGCCCGGCCGATGACCAGCTGATCACCCTCCAGGGTGATGACCGCCACCTCACCGGCGGCGTCCCGAAGGAACAGGAACGGACGGCGCCGGCGCTCAGCCAGCACCAGCACCTGCAGCTCCACCGGTCGGATCTGCGCCCCGAGAACCTCAACCTGCTGTGCCCGCACTCAGCCCAGCCTACCGGGAGGCCTGCCTGCTAGCCTCGACGCTCCGCGCGGCTGTGGCGGAATTGGTAGACGCGCAGGCTTCAGGTGCCTGTGTCCTTCGGGACGTGGAGGTTCGATTCCTCTCAGCCGCATCCAGCGTAGGCCTGCAACCGGTGTGACGTTCCCGCCCGAGCCTGCGCTGACTTCTCCCACGGGAGGTCCTGACCGAACGCCCCACGGCGACCGGGACCGATGCGCCGGCGCGGCGCGTCTCGCGCGTCCGCGCGTGTAACAGTTATGACAGTTCGTTTACAGAAACGGACGTCTGGGAATTTATCTGAGAAGAAATGCGACTGAAACGCGACAGGGTCGCGCTAAGTGCAACAGATAACCCCCCTTGAACCTGAAAGAGAGACAGTAGATGTCTGAAGCGTCCACCGTCGAGCTGCGGAAGTTTGTCGCCGAGGTGCTGGGCACGGGACTGCTCGTGTTCATCGCCGTCGGCGTCGCCACCCTCAGCTTCGGCTTCAAGCTCGCCGGCGCCTCCACCTCCGCCGGCGTGGTCGCGACCGCCCTGGCCTTCGGCCTGGTGCTGCTCGCCCTGGCCTACACCCTCGGCCCGATCTCCGGAGCCCACGTCAATCCCGCCGTGACCCTCGGCTTCGTCACCTCGGGCCGTATGCACATCCGCGAGGCCTGCCTGTACTGGGTGGCCCAGTTCATCGGCGCGATCCTCGGTGCCCTCGCCCTGTACGCCATCGTCTCCAGCGCCCCGGGCTACACCACCGCCCACACCGGGCTGGGCACCGACGGCTGGGGTCCCGGGGTCTCGATGATCGGCATCGGAGCCGGCGCCGCGTTCCTCGCTGAGGGGCTGCTGACCTTCGCCTTCGTGCTGGTCGTCCTCATCGCCACCAGCCGCATCGCCGACGGCGGCTCTGCCGGGCTCGCCATCGGCCTGGGCTTGTGCGTCGTCCATCTCATCGGCATCCCCCTGACCGGGACCTCGGTGAATCCGGCCCGCAGCCTCGGCCCCGCGTTGATCGTGGGCGGCCATGCCCTGGGTCAGGTCTGGCTGTTCTTCGCCGCGCCGCTGGCCGGAGGCCTCCTGGCCGGTCTCGCCTTCCGTTTCCTCGTGCCCGAACAGGGTCATGAGATGCCGCCGGAGACAACCGTCAATGCGGCCTCCGGTGAGGTTTGATCGGCTTGCCTCCCGCGCTCAGGACCCGCACACCCTCCCAACGAAAGGCACGTTCATGAATCCCGTCTACAAGCCGCTGGCCAAGTTCCTGTGGTTCTTCGTCAAGATCATCGGCCACGTGGTGATCTTCGCGGTCAAGCTGGCCGCCCCCAAGGTCGCGCGCCGACTCCAGGATCGGCTCACCGACACGGGGCGCCGGCTCGACGCCTGAGGCATCACACCAGGGCTAGGCGTCGGGCAGCCCGTCGGCGTCCGGCGCGCCGTGGTGGTGCGCGCAGTGATCGTCCATCGGCGCCGGGACGTCGAGGGCCGGATTGCGATCGAAGAAGCCGCTGGGCTTGAGCATGAAGCCGATCGTGCCCACCGGCATCACCGGCCAGTCCTCGGGCCGGGGGATGTGGTGGTGGCCCATCGTGTACCAGAGAACGACGTCGGTGTTCTCCGTCGGGCGTCCCGCCTCGATCCACGCGGGTAGCCCGTCGCCGCCGGGGCTCTGGTTGGGGTAGTCGCCGGCGGCGAACCGCTGGGTGGGGTCATAGGGCGTCACCCACACGTGCCCGGTGATGAACCCGGCGCGCTGGGCGACGGATGAGGACGGGTGGACGAATGACGCCGTGTTACCGCCCGGCTCGAGCTTGTAGGCCGTCTTCTGACCCAGGCCGTTGGTCGCCGCGGGGTTGACGATCTTCCAGTAGCGCGCGCTGGCGGTGTCGAGCATACGGCCGCTCAGCGACTCGTCCGACAGCACCGTCTCGACCGGTCGGAAGGCGTTGCCCCACGGGTTCTCCGGCCCCTCCGGTTCCGCCACCGTGTTGACCTCGACGACCGAGTTGGCGGGCCCGTCGACCATCATGTCCATGCGCACGTTGAAGAAGTGCTGGTGGTAGGGAGCGGTCAGTCCCGGTGCCACGATCGTCGCATAGGGCGTCGGCTCACCCGGGGTCACCGCGCCGGTCGAGATGATCCCGGTCAGCTTGACCTGGCACTCGATCGTCCCGTCCTGCTGGAAATACCAGTAGTACCCGTACTCGTAGTTGCCGACGGTGGCGATGAAGGAGATGACCAGCCGGCGGCTGCGGCGCACCTCGGTCTCGCCGGTGCGCCAGTCCACGTGCTTCCACAGCAGCGAGGCGTCCTCCTCGTGCAGGCA
>CAZZVR010000046.1:0-11093 GCA_964657595.1 Burkholderia sp. PAMC 26561
GGCGGTGACGCCCGCCATCGAGTCACCGCTGCCCGGGGCCGCCGCGGCCACGTAGACCAGCTCGCGCAGCGACGGCTGGGGCCCCGCGGCCGCCGCGGTGAGGACCGCGCCGCCGTAGGAGTGCGCGGCCACGAGCACCGGCTCCAGCCGCTCGATGACCTCGCTGACCGCGGCGACGTCGTCGGCGAAGGTCCTGCCCTGAGCCTCGGGGCCATAGGTGGGGAGCTCGACGACGTGGGTGCCGATGCCGGCCAGCGCCAGCGCCTCGGCTACGTCGCGCCACATCCACGCCCCGGCGAAGGCACCCGGAACCAGCACCACCTGCACAGCTTGATCATCTGATGAGCTCATGTTGAGGGGGTTACCCGCTCAGCGCGGCCGAGACGCGGTGAAGGCGTTGGGATGCGGTAGCGTCGCTGCCCGTGAGAAGGGGCGCCTGATCACCCATCACCGACTCACCCGCGACCAGGTGATCTGGTCCTTCGGGCCGGACCTGACCCCGGTGCTGGAGGTTGATCCCGGCGACGTCGTGACGTTCGAGACGAACGACTGCTTCTCCGGACAGATCCAGAGCGAGCAGGACCTCGTCACCGGAATCGACCTGTCCCAGATCAACAGCGCCACCGGGCCGGTGGCGGTCCGCGGCGCCGAGCCGGGGGACTCGCTGGTCGCCGAGATCCTCGAGGTCCGACCCGGACGCTGGGGGGTGGCGACGCTGATCCCCGGCTTCGGCCAGCTCGACGGACGGGTGAGCGGAGCGGTGACGAGACGCTTTGAAGTCACCGACGGACGCGTGCGCATGAACGAGCGCGTCGTCTTCCCGGCCCGGCCGATGGTCGGAGTGATCGGGGTGGCGACGGCGCAGGAGGTGATCTCCAACGGTCAGGCGGGCCAGCACGGCGGAAATCTCGACGATCACCTCCACGGCACGGGCGCCCGCATCCTCCTCCCCGTCCGACAACCCGGGGGGATGTTCGCGGTGGGAGACATGCATGCCGCGATGGGCGACGGCGAGATCTGCTTCACCGGGGTGGAAATCGCCGGTGAGGTCGATATCCGCTTCGGTGTGCTCACCGGACATCAGGCCACCTGGCCGGTCACCGAGCTCCCGGACCGCTGGGTCCCGCACGCGACGGCGCCCGATGCCACCGAGGCCCTCCAGCTCGTCTCCGAGGAGGCGGCCCGACTGCTGGTCGACCAGCACGGCTTCAGCCTCGAGGACGCGTTCATCTTCCTCTCGGTGGCGTGCGACGCGAGCGTCGCCCAGGCCTGCAAACCGGCCCCGGGGTTCGGGACCATCGCGCGCTTCTCGATCCCCCGGATCGACGCCTGCCCCAGCGCGTTCAGAGACTGAGCCCGGCCGGCGAGATCGCGGCGCGGATGCTCGCGGCGAACGCGTTGGGCCGGGCCAGGAACGGGTGATGGCCGGCGGCGAACTCGACGACGCGGGCGCCCTCCCGGACCCGCCGGGCCTGGACCTCGGCCGGGGTGGCGAGATCCTCAGTGCACACGAAGTAGGTGGCGGGCCTGTGGCGCCAGGCGACGGCGCGCGGAGCCTGGGTGAAGGGCGTGAGCGCCTGGCGTGTGAGACGCGAGAGCGCCGCTTCAGTCGTCGTCACATCACAGTCTTGGAGGAAGTACTCCCGGATCAGCTCGGGATGGACCCCCATCGTGCCGTCGTCGCCGGGGTCCAGCCACGGTGCGGGTTCCCCCGCGGTGAGATCGGCCTGCGACTCCCCGGCGTCGGGCATCACCGAGGTCACATACAGCAGCTGGCTGACGCGCTCATCGACCCCGGCCTCGGTGATGACCATCCCGCCGTAGGAGTGGCCCAGGAGGACGACGGGGCCGTCGACCTCGGCGATCACCCGGGCACACGCCGCGGCGTCGTCGTGGAGGTCCCCGAGGCGCTCCCCACTCTCGCCACAGCTCGCCAGCGGCACGACAGCGGTGGCGATGCCGAGCTCGGCGAGCGGCCCGGTCATGGCGCTCCACCACCAGGCGGCGTCACGGACACAGGCGCCGTGCACGAAGATCAGGGTCGGCATGTCTGAGGAATCCATTTCCCGTAATGAGGTTACACGAACTGGCCGGCCACGGGATGAGCGCCGCCGCCAGCAGCTGCAGGCCGAGGCCGCCGCGCTGCTCGTGGCGCGCCAGAGCTGTGAGATCTCGCTGCGAGTGCTCGCCGAGTCCCTGGGGACGAGCTCGCGCATGCTCATCCACCACTTCGGGTCCCGTGACGCGCTCATCGCCGCCGCCCTGGCACAGGCGCGGGCCGAGCTGCTGCAGAGCTGCCGCGCCGAGCTGGCCCGCCGGAACCCCCGGGATCTCTTCAGCCTGGTCGCCACGCTGCGGGCGATCGTCTCGGACCCCGCCAACCGTTCCCGCTTCCGGCTGTTCGACGAGGTCAACGCGCTCGCCCAGACCCAGCCGGAGCGGTTCCCCGGCTTCGGCCGCGCCAGCGTGCATGACTGGCTGGGGCAGTTCAGTGAGCTGCTGGGGCCGACCAGCCGTGACGCCGCCGACGCCCAGGCCCGCGCCACCCTGGCCCTGGCGGTGATCCGCGGTCTGATGCTCGACCAGAACGCCACCGGTGAGCAGTCCCGGATCGACGCGGCGTTCGCCGCGTTCGACCGCCTCGGCGGGAGCTGAGCCGGCGCGCCTACCCGCGCACGCCAGGCCGACGGGTGCCTATGCTCCCGCACCCATGCTGGCGATCCCGCGCCTTCCCCTGGTCCCCGATCCCCTGGGTCGGATCGCCCTGCCGAAGGACCTTGGCTCCGTCACCACGGCCGCCCCGGAGGCGCCCGCGCCGCAGGCGGGGCTGACCGAGCGCCAGGTCACGCGCATCTGGGAGGCCGCGCGGGACCTGTACGCCACCGGCGTCCACCCGGCCCTGGCGTTGTGCGTCCGGCGCAACGGTCACGTCGTGGTCGACCGCGCGATTGGTCACGCCCGGGGTAACGGGCCCAAGGACCACCGCGACACCCCGAAGGTCCTGGCCACGCCGGACACGCCGTTCTGTGTGTTCTCGACCTCCAAGGGGGTGACGGCGCTGCTCATCCACATGCTGGCGCAGCGCGGTCGGCTCGACATCACCGACCGCGTCAGCGACTACATCCCCGAGTACGCCCAGCACGGCAAGGGCGCCACGACCATCGCCCACCTGCTGTCACACCGCGCCGGCGTGCCGTGGCTGCCCCGGGAGCTGGCGGAGCTCGACAGCTTCACCGACATGGAGCTGGCGGTGAAGCTGATCTCTGAGTCCAAGCCGTTCGGCGCCCCGGGCACCCTGCTCGCCTACCACGCCATCAGCGGCGGGATCATCCTCGGCGAGATCGTCCAGCGCGTGACCGGCCAGTCGATCAAGGCGTTCCTCGACGCCGAGATCCTCGCGCCGCTGAACTTCCGCTGGATGAGCTACGGCGTCGCCCCTGAGGACGTCGACCAGGTCGCCCTCAACTACGCCACCGGACCGCGGCTGCTCCCGCCGCTGTCGAACCTGGTCACCCATGCCCTCTCCCAGCCGATCGAGCGGGTGTGTGAGATCTCCAATGAGGCCCGGTTCCTCACCAGCGTGATCCCCTCGGCCACCATCGTCTCCACCGCCAACGAGCTCAGTCGCTTCTTCGAGATCTTCCGCCGCGGCGGCGAGCTCGACGGACACCGGGTCATGGCCCCCGACACGCTGTCCCGGGCGCTGGAGGAGCAGTCCCGGCTCGAGCTCGATCTCACCCTGGTGCTCCCGATCCGCTTCAGCTACGGGCTGATGCTCGGTGCCAAGGTGGTGAGCCTGTACGGCCTGGACACCGACCTCGCCTTCGGTCACCTCGGGCTGATCAACATCGTCGGCTGGGCCGACCCCGAGCGCGGCGTGTCGGCGGCGCTGATCACCTCCGGCAAGGCGATCGTCTACCCCGACATCTACCGGTTCTGGGGCGTGATGCAGCGCATTGCCAGCGAGATCCCGAAGCTCCCCGCCTCAGAACGACCCTTCTGAGCGCGACTGGCAGACTCAGGGCGTCTGTGCCCCACCCAGCAGGAGAGGACCGTCATGCGGATCTGTGTCACCGGAGCGAGCGGAAAAGTCGGAGCGGCCACCGTGGAGGACCTGCGGGCTCACGGGCACGCGGTCACCGCGGTCGACCTGCACACCGTGCGTGAGCACAGCGGCCCGACAGTCGTTGGCGCCGACCTGACCGATCCGACCCAGGCGGCCGAGGTGCTGGTCGGGATGGACGCGGTGGTTCACATCGCCAATCACCCCGCCCCGGATCTGGTGCCCCCGACGCGCACCTTCACCGACAACGTCACGATGAACTTCAACGTGCTCCACGCCGCGGCCAACGCCGGTCTGTCCCGGATCGTCTGGGCCTCCAGTGAGACGACGCTCGGCCTGCCCTTCAGCGACATCGCGCCGGAGTACGTGCCCGTCGACGAGGCGCACTATCCCCGCTCGCGGACCACCTACGCCCTGTCCAAGGTCGTCTCGGAGGCGATGGCCGTCGAGCTGAACCGCTGGTCGGGGATCCCGATCATCGCGCTGCGCTTCTCCAACGTGTACGAGGTCCACGAGTACGAGCTGCTGCCGGCGCTGTGGGACGACGTGCGTTCGCGCGACTTCAACCTGTGGGCCTACATCGACGTGCGGGACGCCGCCAGCAGCTGCCGCCTGGCGCTGGAGGCCGACGTCTCGGGCGCCGAGAGCGTGATCATCGCCGCGGCGGACACGATCATGACCCGTCCGACCCGGGAGCTGCTGGCCGAGCGCTTCCCCGACGTCCCGGTGCGCCGGGACCTGGGCGAGTTCGAGGGGCTGCTGTCGATCGACCGCGCCCGGGAGCTGCTCGGCTGGGTACCGGCCCACAGCTGGCGCGACGAGCTGTCTCGATAGGCTCAGCGCCCATGTCGCCACACCCCCTGGATCCGCTCAGCGCCGAGGAGATCCGCCAGTCCGTCGCCGTGTTGCGCCGCGAGCGTGACGTCTCAGAGCGCTGGCGTTTCGCCTCCATCGACCTCGTCGAACCGACCAAACAACAGCTGCGCGAGCACGGCGAGGGAACGCCGGCGGAGCGCATCGCCCGGCTCGTGTGCTGGAACCGGGAGGATGGCCGCGTCTACGCGTCGCGGGTCTCACTGACCCGCGACCAGGTCATCGCCTGGACCGAGGAGACCGACGGGCAGCCCAACCTCACCGTCGATGAGGTGCACGAGTGTGACGAGGCGATGCGCCAGGAGCCCCGGGTCATCGCCGCACTGGCCCGCCGCGGGATCACCGACCTGGAGAACGTGTCGATCGAGGCCTGGGCCTACGGGGCGCACCTGCTGCCCGAGCCCTGGAGTGACCGCCGCCTGGCCTGGTGCGACACCTGGCTCCGGGCTGAGCCGGGAGCCAACTTCTACGCCCATCCGGTCTCGGGCCTGCACCCCATCGTCGATCTCAACACCATGGAGCTGCTCGAGCTCGAAGATGACGGCAGCGGTCCCGGACCGCAGACGATGGGGGAGTACGTGCCCCGTTTCGTGCCCGGGCTCCACCTGCGCGAGGACATCAAGCCAGTCGAGATCACCCAGCCCGAGGGCACCTCGCTGCAGCTGGACGGCAACCTGCTGACCTGGCAGAAGTGGTCGCTGCGGATCGGCTTCAACTACCGCGAGGGGATGACGCTGCACACCGTCGGGTACGAGGACGGCGGCCGGGTCCGGCCGATCGCCCACCGGCTGTCCTTCGCCGAGATGATCGTGCCCTACCGCGACCCCGGCACCGATCACTACCGCCGCACCGCCTTTGACATCGGTGAGTGGGGACTCGGGTTCATGACCACCTCGCTGGAGCTCGGCTGTGACTGCCTGGGTGACATCACCTACCTCGACGCGGTGATGCACGACAGCCAGGGCGAGCCCTACACGATCAAGAACGCGATCTGCATCCACGAGGAGGACGACGGCGTGCTCTGGAAGCACGTCGACGACGTGAGCGGAGCCGAGACACGCCGATCGCGCCGGCTCGTCGTGTCCTTCCACGTCACCGTGGGCAACTACGAGTACCTCGTCTACTGGCGCTTCTACCAGGACGGGAACATCCAGTGCGAGGTCAGGGCGACCGGCATCATGGTCACCACCCCGCTGCCCGCGGACGCCCCGGACGCTCAGCAGCCGACCTCGGGCACGCTGGTGGACGAGCGCACCTACGCCCCGTTCCACCAGCACTTCATCGTCGCCCGGCTCGACATGGATGTGGACGGTGAGGCGAACACCGTGTACGCCAGTGAGTCCGTTCCCGTCCCGCTGGGACCCGAGAACCCCCACGGCGTCGCGCTCGGGGTGAAAAAGACCGCGCTGGTCACGGAGTCCGACGGCCGCCAGGACTACGACTGGGCCACCCAGCGCAGCTGGACCGTGGTCAACGACGCCAGCCGCAACCGACTCGGCACGCCGGTCGGCTACAAGCTCGTGCCCGACGCCAGCCTGCCGACCCTGCTGGACCCGGCCTCACCGATCCTGACGCGAGCGGAGGTCCTCGCCCACACCCTGTGGGTCACCGCCAACGCGCCCGAGGAGCGCTGGCCGTGCGGGGAGTTCGTCGTCCAGAGCCGTGATGACCGCGGCCTGCCGGTGTGGACCGCCCAGAACCGCTCGATCCAGGACGCCGACGTGGTGCTCTGGTACACGTTCGGCATCCATCACGTCACCCGCCCTGAGGAGTGGCCGGTGATGGCGGTCGACGTGATCTCCTTCTGGCTCAAGCCCGTCGGGTTCTTCGACCGCAACCCCGCTCTCGACGTCCCCCCCAGCCCCCACCAGCACCATGAGGGCTGTCACCCCGGCACATGAGTGCCGGGGTGGGTGCCGGAGCGCCGGGTCAGGCGACCGCCGGCTCGAGCAGGAAGATCGGGATGAGACGCTCGGTCTTCTCCTGGTACTCGACGTAGGGCGAGTAGGCCGACACGGCGCGCTCCCACCAGACCGCACGCTCGTCCGCGTCGGAGATCTCCCGGACGATGTAGTCACCGCGAGCCGGGCCGTCCCACACCTCGACGTGGGGGTCGGCGCGGAGGTTGGCCACCCAGGCGGGATCCTTCGGCGCCCCGCCCTTGGAACCGACGGCGAGGTAACTGCCGCCGTCCTCCACCCGCATCAGCGGCGTGCGACGCAGCTGGCCGCTGCGCACCCCGCGGTTGACGACGATGACGCACGGCATCTCGGTCCCACGCAGCGTGGTGCCCTCGGTCCCGCCCGAGCGCTCCCACGCCTCGATCTGCTCGCCCACCCAGCTGGTCGGGTCAATCGGCGCGTACTCACCCTCGAGCGGCATCTCAGCGCCCTCCACGAAGGTCGGTGGACAGGTCTTGGGGTCGCCGGTCAGCGGCACTGCTGAAGAGTCTCATGACCGGCATCCTAGGCGCTGGGCGTGCGTCACAGAGCACGGAGAGGCCCGGTCGACGATGATTGTCGGGTGTCCGAGAAACCCACCGCACGTAGCGTCAAGATCTCCGCGGACGAACGCACCGGCTGGTCGTCGGAGCGTCCGCGCCCCGACGGCGCTCCACCGCGTCCCGTCGACGTGTCCGGCCGCTGTCGCGTCCTCGCCCCGGCGGACCGGATGCGCTACTCGCCCGGCAGCCTCCTGATCATCGTCGGCGCCGACGCGTCCGAGCCCGCCCAGTTCGCCGAGCGGGTCATCGAGGAGCGCGGCGTCACCCTCAGCGACGCCCGCGTGCGTACGCTGCTGGAGGGGCGCGTGGCGCCCGAGGAGCTCGCGGAGCGGGCCAGCGACCTGCTCCACAACGCCGTGCTCAAGCGCCTGCAGGCGGGCCAGAGCGTCGTCCTGGTGCTCGAGGGCTTCGACGCCCAGGAGCGCGAGCACTACATCCGCCTCGCCCACCAGCTGCGCCGACCCCGTCACATCATCCTGCTCGAGGCGCCGCGGGACCAGGTGCGCGACGACGAGCGCCCCGCGCTCGATGAGCTGCGCCGTTCCCTCGACGCCGGCGAGCTGGGACTGGAGGGCTTCCAGACCGCACTGCGCCTGGGCGGCAACGCGCTGGCGGAGCTCAAGCGGATCGTCTTCGCCCCCGCCCCGCGCGAGGAGTGATCCGCCCGGAATCCGACTCGCCAGTGATGGCCGACGAGCTCACCCCCACCACCCGACGGCACCTCTCCGCGCTGGCCACCCGGGCCCAGCGCGCCAGCCGGACCCCGGCGCTGGTGGCCGGCGTGGCACGCGGCGGCGCGCTGCTCTGGGACGGCGCCGTGGGCCGCGCGGACCTGACCGACCCGTCGGTCCCCCTCGGTCCCGACACCCAGTTCCTCGTCGCCTCCAACACCAAGACCTTCACCGCGGCGATGATCATGCAGCTGCGCGACGAGGGACGCCTGAGCCTGGATGACCGGGTCGACGCGCGCCTGGCGGACTCCGAGCATCCGCTGAGCATCCGCCAGCTGCTCTCCCACACCAGCGGCATCCAGCGCGAACCCGTCGGCGACATGTGGGACACGCTGGAGGGGCCCGACCCCGCCGACACGGTGGCGAACTGGAACGCGGCCGAGCGCGTCCTGGCCCCGCGGCGCCAGTGGCACTACAGCAACCTCGCCTACATGGTGCTCGGCGAGATCGTCGCCCGGCTCGACGGTCGCAGCTGGACCGACAGCCTCACCGCCCGCCTGCTCGACCCGCTCGGGCTGTCGCGGACCAGCACGACGCTCTCCCCACCGCATGCCGGCCTCTACTACGTACCCCCGTTTTCCGACGTGCCGATCACCGAGCCGCTCGTCTTCACCGGCTCCACGCTGCCCGCCGGCGGACTGGCCAGCACCCTGGCTGACCTCGTCGCCTGGCACGCGTTCCTCCTGAACCCGGACGCGTCGATCCTCAGCCCCGACACCGTCGAGGAGATGCGCCAGCCCCAGATCACCGCCGACCCCCAGTGGGAGAAGGCCTACGGACTCGGCGTCTTCCTCGTCCGCCGCGAGAGCGAGATCTGGTTCGGCCACACCGGCGGTGCGCCCGGCGGCATCAGTGGTGCGTTCTCCCACGCCGACTCGGGCACCACCGCGGTCGTGTTGACCAATCAGACTGCGGCCAAGGACCCGGCGGGGACCGCGCTGGACCTGGGTTCCTACGTCCTCACCCACGATCCCGCTGCGGAGGACCCCTGGGTGCCGGGCACCGACTTCCCCGAGGAGCTCCGCGGGGTGGTCGGCCTGTGGTTCTCCGAGGGCAACCCGGCGTTCTTCAGCGTCCGCCAGGGACGTCTGGAGGTCCGCGGTCCCCAGGATCCGGACACCGTCCCCTCGGTCGGCTTCATCCGGGAGTCCGCCGACGTCTACCGGACCGCCACCGGCTCCGAGCGTGGCGAGCGGCTCGTCATCCGCCGCCGGCCCGACGGCACGGTCTCCCAGCTCAACTGGGCGACCTACCGCTGGACCCGCGAGCCGCTCGGGTTCGGCCAGCCCAACGATGAGTCGGTACGGTAGGCACCATGGCCGACAAGGTGAAGCTCCATCGCTGTTCCTACACGTTCCTCCATGTCAACGCCGACGCCTGCTGGAGACTCCAGAAGGCCCTCGACGCCCAGGGAGTCGACTACGAGATCGTCAAGCACGGGTGGGGCAAGAGCGAGACATCGCGCGCCGACGTAGTGGCGCTGTCCGGGCAGAAGTACCTGCCGGTGCTCGAGCTCGCCGACGGGACGGTTGTGCGCGAGGAGACTGACGCGATGGTGGCCAAGGTCGCGGCGGGAGAGCTGCCCGGCGCGGTGAGCTGAGCCTGCACCGCACCTGACGCCGTCCGGGGCGGGCCCTAGCCTGCCGCTCCCGGTGTCCTACGCGGTCCGCTCAGTCGAATCGGAAGTCCTCAGCGTCACCACGTACGCGTCGCGGCTGGGAACCGCCGTGCGCCACGTGGGCGGGGCCGACCTGGAGGGCGAGGTCCAACGGGTCCAGCGCCGGCCCAACGGGATGCTCTGGTTCTCGCTCACCGACGGCGAGTCGACGCTGAGCGCCAAGGTCTTCGCGCGCGACGCCGCCGGACTGGAGCACACGCCCCGCGACGGTGATCTGGTGTCAGTCCGGGTCGACCGGCCTGATTTCTACGCCGCTCAGGGCTCGCTCAGCCTGATCGTCAGCGCGGTCGCGCTGGCCGGCGAGGGTGAGCTGCTGCGCCGCCGCGCCGCATTGGTCACCCAGCTCACCCACGAGGGCCTGTGTGACCCGGGTCGCCGGCGGCCGCTGCCCGCCTTCCCGACCGCCGTCGGGGTCATCGCGGGCGCGAACTCCGACGGGATGAGTGACGTCATCCGCGCCCTGTGCGACCGCTGGCCCGCGGTGCACGTCGTCACCTGTCCCAGCGTGGTGCAGGGCAGGGGCGCGCCGGCGCAGCTCATCGATGCGCTGGTCCGCCTGGTCGAGCATCCGCGCGTCGAGGTCATCGTCATGGCCCGTGGCGGCGGCAGCGTCGCCGACCTCGCCTGCTTCGACGACGAGCGTCTGTGCCGGGCCCTGTTCGCCTGTCCGCTGCCGGTGGTGTGCGCCATCGGGCACACCGACAACGTCCCCGTGTGCAACCACGTCACGTGGTCGGCCTTCACGCCGTCGCGCTCGGCCGAGCTGGTCGTCCCCTCCGCCCGGGAGCTGCGCCAGAGCATCGCCCACGCGGGTCAGGCGCTGGAGGCGATACCGGGCCGGGTGCTGCAGACCCAGCGAGACGTGACGGCGGTGGGCGCCCAGATCGATTGCCAGCTCAGCCTGTCGGGCCGGCGCGAGACCCTGACCGGGGCGGCGGCGGCGCTCGAACGAGGTGCTGAGCGGATCAGCGAGCTCGTACGGGGTGTGCACCAGGCCGCGGACCGGGTGCCTGAGGGCATCGCGCGACAGTCAGCCGCGCACCGGCGCGACCTCGCGCTCCTCGCCCAACGGCTGTCGGACGGCGGCCGGGCGGGCCTGCAACGACGCACGGCTCGTGCCCGCGAGCAACTCGAGCATCAGGGCAGCCTGCTCTCAGAGCGGGCGGGGCGACGCCTGGAGGCCGCCCGGCGCGGAGTGGCTCACGGGGCCGAGGTCATCGCTGCCCGGGACTTCAGGTCCCGGGG
>CAZZVR010000046.1:11103-20511 GCA_964657595.1 Burkholderia sp. PAMC 26561
GCGACGGCGCCCCGGTCCGTTCGGCGACGGATCTGAGCGTGGGGCACCCCATCGAACTGCATCTCCACGACGGCCGCGCGCGTGCGGTCGTCGACCACGTCCACGAAAGCGAGCCCCACCATGGCTGAACCGGCGGAACTGACCTTCGAGGCGGGCTTTGAGCGCCTGCAGAGCATCGCCACGCGACTCAATCAGGATGAGGTACCGGTCTCGGAGATGTGCGATCTGTTCGCCGAGGGCAAGGGCCTGGAGTCCGCGCTCACCGGTTTCCTGGATGAGCAGCGCGCCCGGGTCGAGGCCATCGAGAAGGGCGACGGTGTGCGCGCGTTCCGCATCGTCGCCACGTCACACCAGGCCGCCCGCTCACCCGAGGCTCGCTGACCTCACTCCCTGGCCCCGCCGTCGCCCAGCGGCTGGGCCCGGCGCGGTGCCCGCACTCAGACCTCGATCGTTGACCCCATCGAAACCGTCCGGTCGGTGGGAAGGTCAAAGGCCTCGATCGGGCTCGCCGCATTCCGGGCGATGGCCACGAACAGCTTCTTCTCCCAGTTGTGCAGGTCGGTCGTCTCGGGGGTGACCACCAGCGTGATGCGGGAGACGAAGTAGGAGGCGTCATCGAGGCGCAGGTCACGTTCGAGCAGCAGGTCGCGCTGGGCGATCCGCAGCATCCTCGGGACGTTGGTCTCCTCCTGATAGCCCATGCGGATCCCGACGTGACGGATTCCCAGGGCGGCGTCCCCGAGCCGCTCGATGATGAAGCGGTCGCGGTCATCCACGTAGGGCAGGCTGACCTCCTCCACCGAGACGATCAGCACCTTCTCATGCAGTGCGTGGGTGTGCTCGATCTCGGCCCGCAAGGCGAGCGGGGTGGTCTGCTGGTTGGGATTGAGGTAGATGGCCAGCCCGGGCACACGACGCACCGGCACCTTCAGCTCATCGAGTCCGTCCAGGAACTCGGTGAGGGTGCCCTCGCGTGAGGCGCGCACGCCGGTGACGAGGGCGCGGCCCTTGTTCCAGGTCATCATCAGCGCCATCACGCCGATGCCGGCGGCGAGCGGCAGCCAGGCCCCCTGGAAGATCTTGGCCACGTTGGCGGCGAAGAACGCCACCTCGACGATGAGGAACACCGCGCCCAGGGCGATCAGCCGCCAGCGGGGGGTCTTCCACAACGCCCGCGCGACGGCGAGGAACAGCACGGTGTTGAGCACGAACGTGCCGGTGACCGCGACGCCGTAGGCGTTGGCCAGGTGATTGGAGTCCTGGAAGGCGAGCACGAGCGCGATCACCCCGATCATCAACGCCCAGTTCACCACCGGGACGTAGATCTGTCCCTCGACCTCGGAGGTGTGGACGATCCGCAGCCGGGGCAGGTAGCCGAGCTGCATCGCCTGGCGAGCCACCGAGTAGGAACCTGAGATCACCGCCTGGGAGGCGATGATCGTGGCCAGGCAGGCGAAGATGACCATCGGCACCTGACCCCAGTGCGGGACCAGCAGGAAGAACGGGTTCACCCGGTCGCTGGGATGGGCGAGGGTGAGCGCCGCCTGCCCGAGGTAGGACAGCAGCACGCCGGGGAAGACGACCGCGAACCAGGCCAGGCGGATCGGCGCCTGACCGAAGTGACCGCGGTCGGCATACAGCGCCTCGGCCCCGGTCACCGCGAGCACGACCCCGCCCAGGGCGAGGAACGCATCGACCCCGTGGTCAGCGAAGAAGCGCACCCCCCAGGACGGTGAAAGGGCCTGGAGCACGCCCGGGTGCAGCAGCACCTCGTGCAGTCCGAGCACGCCGATGACCACGAACCAGGCCAGCATCACCGGTCCGAACAGCGCCCCCACCGTGTGGGTGCCCTGGCGCTGGAAGGCGAACAGGGCGATCAGGATGATCACCGAGATGAGCACCACGTACTTCGACAGACCCGGAGCGGGGACGTCGAGGCCCGAGACGGCCGACAGCACCGAGATGGCCGGGGTGATCACCCCGTCCCCGAAGAACAGGCAGGCGCCGAAGACCCCAAGGGTGACGAGGGCGACGGTGTGGGGCACCTTGACCCGGCGACACAGCGCGGCCAGCGCCATGATCCCGCCCTCACCGCGGTTGTGCACGCGCATGATCACGCTGGCGTACTTGATCGACACCACGACGATCAACGACCAGAAGATCAGCGAGATCACGCCGTAGACGTTGCCCGGGTTGATCTGGCGGGTGGCGTGATAGGTGAAGATGACCTGCGCGGTGTAGAGCGGGCTGGTGCCGATGTCGCCGAAGACGATGCCCAGCGCGCCCAACGCCAGCACCATCCGCCCGGCATTGGCGACGACGTCGGGCTCCTCGCCCGGCTCGATCGCCTCGATCTCCGCGCGCGGGCGCGGCTCGGCGGCGAGCTCCCACGGACGTTTGGCGACGGGGACTTGGGGGCGGGGGGCCGGTTCATTCACAGTGGGCGTCAGTGAAGCACCGCGGCCGACGGTGGGCTGCGATGATGGGGGGATGAGTGATGACGCGCCAGACGACGAGGGCCTCGAGGCCAGGCTGCGCCGGCTCGCCCAGCAGCTGAGCCAGTCCGTCGAGCATCTCGAGGAGCTTGACCTCGACCGCCTGGCACGACTGACCGGCGTGGATGCCGACCGCGCCCGCGAGCTGATCCAGGGCGCCGGGGAGTGGCTCAACGGCCAAGCCGACGAGGTGGTCTCTGAGGCGGTTCAGCGCTTCGGCGGTCTCATCGACGCGGTGTCGCGGGGTCCGGTCGCCACGCCCAGCGCGGGACCCCACCCCCTGGACCTCCCCACCGACGCCCAGGGCCTGGCGCTGAGCGCCGTGGATTCGGGGCGCTGGACGGTGGAGCCGGGAAGCCATGTGCTGCTCGCCAACGGCGAGGGGCCCGCCCCGGCCGACGCGGAGGGGCTGGTCGGCGAGCTGCGGGCGCGCGACTGGATCAACGCCGGGGGCGAGCTGACCCTGGTGGGTCACAACGCGCTCAGGCGATGGACCGGGCAGTCCGACCCGAGTTGAGCCCGCGCGTGCGCCGATGAGCGCCGTAACCGAGGGGAACCTCGAGTGGGCGGCGGGCCGGACCTGGTACCGGGTGGTCGGGGATCTCACAGATCCCCGGCTCGCTCCGCTCGTGCTGCTCCACGGCGGCCCCGGCGCCGCCCATGACTATCTCGAGCCGCTGGCGGCCCTGGCGGAGGCGACCGGTCGCGCCTGCGTGTTCTATGACCAGATCGGCTGTGGCCGCTCTCAGCACCTTCCCGACGCACCGCGGGAGTTCTGGAGCGTCGAGCTGTTCTGTCGCGAGCTCGACGCGCTGCTCGCCCACCTCGACATCGCCAGGCGCTATCACCTGCTGGGTCAGTCCTGGGGCGGGATGCTCGCACTGGAGCACGCCCTGGCCCAACCGGCCGGGCTGGTGTCGATGGTGGTGGCCAACTCGCCCGCCTCGATGCTCCTGTGGGTGCAGGAGGCCAACCGGCTGCGCAGCCAGCTGCCCCCGGCGGTGCAGACCGCGCTGAGCACCCACGAGCGCGACGGGAGCACCGACAGTGACGCCTACCAGGCGGCGATGATGAGCTTCTACGAGCGACACCTGTGCCGGATCGTCCCGTTTCCCGAGCCGCTGGAACGATCCTTTGCCCAACTCGACGCGGAGCCGACGGTCTACCACACCATGAACGGCCCGAGCGAGTTCCACGTCATCGGAACCCTGGCGGACTGGGACATCACCCCGCGCCTGGCGGAGATCCACACGCCGGTCCTGGTCATCTCCGGCGAATATGACGAGGCCACCCCAGCCGTGGTCACGCCGATGGTGGACGGTCTCGCGAGCGCCACCTGGGAGCTGATCGAGGGGACCAGCCACTCCACTCACCTCGAGGCGCCCGAACGCTTCAACGCGCTCGTCAGCGCGTTCCTGGCCCAGCGCGACTGACCCGCCTCAGCCGGCCAGCGACTCGCTCGCGCTCAGCTCCTCGTCGATCTTGAGCACCTTGGCGGTGCGGGCGCGGAGGTCGCGCAGAGCGGCGGCATCCTGGGTGAGGTCGATTCCGTAGCTGGGGATGACCGCCGACAGACGCTCGCGCCAGCCTGCGGTGCTCATCTCCTCGGCGAAGCAGCGCTCCAGGACGTTCACCGCGATGTAGGTGGCGGTGGACGCGCCCGGTGAGGCGCCAAGCAGTCCGATGATCGAGTTGTCGGCGCTGCCCACCAGCTCGGTACCGAACTCGAGCACCCCCCCACGCTTGGGATCGGGTTTGATGATCTGCACGCGCTGGCCGGCGGTGATCTCCTGCCAGTCGGGCCGGTTGGCCTCCGGGAAGAAGTCGGTCAGCGCCTCGAACTTGTGCGCGTCGCTCTGGACCACCTGACCGATCAGGTACTTGGTCAGCGCCATCTCGTGGCGCCCCACGGCGAGCATCGGCACGATGTTCCGGAAGCCGATCGAGCGGATCAGGTCGAGGTAGGAGCCGCGCTTGAGGAACTTGGTGGAGAAGCCGGCGTAGGGACCGAACAGCAGCGTGCGCTTGCCGTCGATCACGCGCGTGTCGAGGTGGGGCACCGACATCGGCGGTGAGCCCACGGCCGCCTTGCCGTAGACCTTGGCGTGGTGGCGCTCGCTGACCGCGTCAACCTCACAGCGCAGCCAGAGACCGCTCACCGGGAAGCCGCCGTAGCCGCGCGCCTCGGGGATCTTGGACTTCTGCAGCAGCTTCAGCGCACCCCCGCCGGCACCCAGGAACACGCGGCGGGCCACGACCTGGCGCTTGCGGCCGGTGCTCAGGTCCTTGATCTTGAGCCGCCAGCGCCCATCACCGGTGCGTTTGAGTCCGATGACCTTATGCCGGTAGTGCAGCGCGAAGTTGGGCTGGGTCTGGAGCTCATGGATGAGCAGGCGCGTGAGCGCGCCGAAGTTGACGTCCGTGCCACCGGCCACCCGGGTGGCGGCGACGGGCTGACCCTCGGGGCGACCCTGCATGATCAGCGGTGCCCACCGGGCGATCTCGGCGTGATCCTCGCTGAACTCCATCTCCTCAAAGGACGGGTTGGCCGACATCGCCTCATAGCGAGCGCGCAGGAAGGCGGCGTTCGCCTCACCCCAGACGAAGCTCATGTGCGGGACCTGGGTGATGAAGGCGCTCGGGTCAGCGATGGCGCCCTGGCTGACCAGGGAGGACCAGAACTCGCGGGAGAGGTCGAACTCGCTGTTGACCTCCAGCGCCTTGGAGATGTCGACGCTGCCGTCCGGCCGCACGCTCGTGTAGTTGAGCTCGCAGTTGGCGGCGTGGCCCGTGCCCGCGTTGTTCCAGGGCTGGGAACTCTCCAGCGCGCTGTCCTCGAGCGCCTCGAACATCGCCATCTCGATCGTCGGGTCGAGCTGCTTGAGCAGGGTGCCCAACGTGGCGCTCATGATGCCCGCGCCGATGAGTGCGATGTCCAGTTCGTCCGTCGAGGTGTTGCTCATGTCTCAGTGCTCGGGGGCTGTCGGCGGAAACCCTCCGCCGACTCGAGTCGGGTTACTCAGGCATAGGTTACGACCAACCGCGCGATCGGCGTCGCTCGGGCGGCGGGTGAGCGGAGCCGGCGCCGGCGGCTCAGTCGGCCGCGGGGCAGCGCAGGTCGGCGTCATGGCGGCTGAGCTGGTACTGGGCCAGCGTCGGTGCCGCCCCGGTGAAGCCTCCGCTGGCGCAGCTCTGCCGGGCTTGGGTGAGACTCGCCGCGGTGCCGGCCACCCAGTCGGGCAGCTGACCGTTGAACGCCGTGGGGGTGCTCTGGGCGGTCAGGCCCGTGAGGTCCTTCCATTGCGCGGCGGTGGAGTAGATCCCCACCGGCCCGCCCGCACCGGCGTTGTGCAGCCCGGCGATGAAACCCTGCAGCGCGGCGATGTTGAGCTGGTAGGTGTGAGCCCAGGTCGCCATCAGCTCGACGTCGAGCCACCACGGTGCCGTCCTGGCGCCCCGTGGGTCCCGGGCGGCCACGAGACGGTAGGCGTGGGCGGCGCGCTGCTCGCCGTAGACGTAGGAGCACGCGTTGGTCAGCAGTCCGTTGCAGGGCCCGTAGGCCGGCGCGGTGCCGCGGGCGGGCCAGTCCGCCACCTGGGTGCCCGGGTTCCCGGTGTTGATGTAGAGCGACATGTCGGGCTGGTGGGGGCTGGGTTGCCCCGGCGCGCCGCGGGCCCAGGACAGCTCACGGGCCAGGCACGCGTTCGCGGTGTTGGCCAGCCCGCCGTTGACCCCGACGATCCCGAACCGGGGGTTCGACGGGTAGGCACCCGAGCACTGCGGATAGGAGATGTCATACCCGGTGGTCGGTGAGGAGCCGCGCGTCACGACGACGATCAGCACCACGACGAGGACGATGAGGGCCAGGAGCCCCGCCGGCACCCAGCGCGCTCCGGACCTGGACCTGGACCGGCTCACCGGCGTGACGCTACCAGCCGGCCGGGCGGCTGAAATGGGCAACTGAAACGGGCGACCGGAATGGGTGGCGTCGGCCGGCTGCGTCAGGATGGCTCCGATGGCGTTCTCCAAGGCCGAGCTCGAGGCGTTCCGTGACCGCGAGGTCGACGACCTGGTTGGGCCCGACGTCAAGCTGCTGTTCGTGGGGATCAATCCCGGCCTCTGGACCGCGGCGGTCGGCACGCACTTCGCCCACCCGACCAATCGCTTCTACCCGGCGCTCGCCGCCGCCGGCATCACCGACTACACCGTGGACCGGGTCACCGGCATGACCGAGGCGGACCGGACCCATCTGCGCGAGCGGGGCATCGCCATCACCAACCTGGTGCCCCGTGCCACCGCCCGGGCCTCAGAACTGTCGCGGGAGGAGTTGCTCCAGGGCGGTGGGCGGCTGACCCGCTTTGTCGCCGAGCACCGGCCGGCGGTCGTGGCGGTCGCCGGCGTCAGCGCCTACCGCCACGCCTTTGGGGACCCGCGCGCCAAGCTCGGGCGCCAGGGCTTGACCGCGGATGAGGCCGACCGCTGGTCGGGCGCGACGCTGTGGATCGTCCCGAACCCGAGCGGACTCAACGCCCACGAGACGATCACCACACTCGCGGCGGCCTACCGCGCCCCGGCGCTCGAGGCCGGCGTCATCCTCGCCTGAGGGTGGACACTGTCGGTGAGCGTCACCGGATCGGCGGGCGCTCCTCACCCTGTCCGTGAAGGAGAAACCGCATGCCCCAGGCCCTGTTGATCATCGACATCCAGCGCGACTACTTCCCCGGCGGGGCCTTTCCCCTGGTTGAGCCCGAGGCAGCCGCCGCCCATGCGGCCGAGCTGCTCGCGGCGTTCCGGGCAGCGGGCGGTCAGGTCGTGCACATGCAGCACGTCGCGGAGGAGCCCGACGCCGCGTTCATGCGGGCGGGCAGCCTCGGGGTCGAGATCCACGATCTGGTCGCGCCGACCGGGGACGAGCTGGTGCTGACCAAGGCCGCCCCGAACAGCTTCCTCCACACGGCTCTCCACGCGGAGCTCACCGGCCGTGGCATCGACGAGCTCGTGGTGAGCGGAATGATGTCGTCAATGTGCGTCGATGCGACCGTCCGCGCGGCCGCCGACCTCGGCTACAGCGTCCAGGTGGCCCACGACGCCTGTGCCGCCCCGGACCTGGAGTTCGGCGACCACCCCATTCCCGGCGCCACGGTGCACGCGGCGTTCATGGCCGCGCTCGGTGACGGCTACGCGAAGGTCCTGGAGACCGGAGAGATCTGCCGCGGTCTGAGCTGAGGCGCGGCTCGGTCAGGTGAGCGGCTCGGGGTTCGCCAGCGCGCGCCCGAGCGCTGCCACCGCTTCCGCGTCCGACGGCAACCACGGGACTGCCGTGAGGTCGTCCCGGGCCAGCCAGGTGACCGCGTCGTGAACCGGTCCCGGGGCAAGTTCACCCTCCGTGATCTCAACGAAGAACAGCCTGAGCTCGAGGCGGTCCGAGATCCGCCATGGGCGCCCGCGGTCGCTGTGCTCGACCCCGATGCGCACCGCAATGGTGAGCTCCTCGTCGAGCTCACGCACGAGCGCCTGCTCCGCCGTCTCCCCCACCTCGAGCTTGCCGCCGGGAAACTCCCAGTAGCCGGCCAGCGCCTCAGGCCCGGTGCGCCGAGCGGCCGCCACCCGGGTGGGGTGCTCGAGCGCGTCGACGATGATCGCGCCGACGACCGTCCGGGGCGGGGTTGGCTCGAGTTCCACGGCGTCGGACGCTAGAGCCTCCAGGCCGGGACGGCACCGCCGGCGCTCACGCCGCGGCGGCGGGTTCAGCCCCGGCCAGGGTGTCCCCGGGCCAAGCGCGACAATGTGGCTCATGCCCGATGAGTCCGCCACCCGAGCCGCGCTGGATATCGGCCCCAGCGCCGGCGCCCCAGCCCGCACGGTCGACATCACCACTACCGGCGCCAAGTCCGGGGAGTCACGTCGCATCGAGATCTGGTTCCACCAGATCAATGAGCGGTGGTACATCACCGGCACGCCCCCACGGCCACGCAGCTGGTTCCGCAACCTCGAGGCCCACCCACACTTCACCTTCCACCTCAAGCACGGTGTGCAGGCGGACCTCCGCGCCACAGCCCGCCCGATCACCGATCCCCAGGAGCGGCGGGACGTCTTCCAGGGGCTGATCGACGGTCTCACGGATCCGTCCATCACCGCGATCCTCTCCGACATTCCACCGCTGGAGGACTGGGTCAGCTTGAGCCCGCTCGTTGAAGTGAGCTTCGACGACGTCCCCGTCTGACCGGAGCGCTGCACGTTCGCACGGGTCGTGACGCAGCGGTCGGCGCGCCGTCGACCGCCGGCGTGGCGGCGTTCAGGCAGCTCGCCGGAGATAGCTGGAGCAACGCCTCGCACCCGTCGCGAGCGTCTGCGGGTGCCGGCGCGAACGTCCGCAAGCGGACGTTCGCGGTTGGACCAGGCGGCGTGCCGGAAGGCCGGTGAGCGGGGTTAATGCCCCATCGTCTCACCCACCACTCAAGGAGTCCGACATGCTTCTCATCCTGGCGGCAGTGCTGCTGGTCATCGCGATTGCCGGCGGCGTGGTCGTCCACCCGCTGTTGTTCTTGATCGCCGTCCTGGCGATCGTCGTGTTCTTCATGGACCGTCGCGGCAGAATCGTCCGCTGATCCGGCGGAGCGCTCGGCCGCCTGGTCGAGCGCTCCGCCCGCCTCCCTGCCTGCGCCTACGTCAGGGTCGCCGCCAGGCGATGGTGACGCAACTCCTCAGGCGGTGAACCCAGCAATATCCACGTACGGTCGTCGCGGCGGCTGATCTTGTCACGCCGAGCTAAGTCGCCCATCGCGCTCGTCACGGCGGGGCGGTGCGCTCCGATCAGGTCCGCGAGCCTCTGGTGTGAGAGCGGCAACGGAACCGCGATGCCGTCGGGCGATACCCGGCCCCAGCGCTCCGCCAGATGCCACAGGGTGAGCAG
>CAZZVR010000047.1:0-20253 GCA_964657595.1 Burkholderia sp. PAMC 26561
AGCCACTGCCCAGACCTCACCGTCGGCGGACGCCCCGGCGCGGGCGACCCCGAGGCGGACCAGCTCTCCACCCCGCGCGCTCCAGGCCGCCGTCAACAGCGCCGCCCCGGCGGTGGTCGCCGCACGGGCGACCAGGCGCCCCCCGGCGGCCAGACGCTCCCACGCCACGTCGAGGAGCTGCTCAGACAGTCCGCCGCTGACGCAGATCGCGTCGGGGCGCTCGGGCAGCTGCTGGAGCACGTCGGGGGCGGGGCCGATCACCACGTGCAGGTCCGGGACCCCCAGCGTCTCGGCGTGGTGATGGATCTCGGCGGCCTGCTCAGGCCGGACCTCGATGGCGATGGCCCGGGCGGACGGCTCGGCGCGCAGCCACTCGATGCCGATGGAGCCCGAGCCCGCGCCGAGGTCCCACAGGAGCTGACCCGGGGCCGGTTCCAGCGCCGCCACCGTCGCGGCCCGGACGTAGCGGTCAGCCGGCGTGACGTCGGTCCCGTAGGCGACGTCGGGCAGGCCAGGGGCGGTGGAGTAGAAGGGCGTGTCGGGGCGGTCGGGCACGACCTCGATGGCGATGGTGGTGAGCTGGTCGTGGGTCTGGTTGCCCCAGGCGGCGGCGGTCGTCGCGGTGACCTTCTCATGGGCGCTGTTGAGCTCCTCGAGCACACCGAAGCGGCTGGCGCCGAACCCGGCGGCGACGAGCGTGTTGGCGAGCTGGGCTGCACCGTCGGGGTGGGCCACGTACACCACGATGCGCCGGCCGGGTTGCAGCAGCCGGTTGACCGCGCTGACCGGGCGGCCCACCGTGGAGACGAGTGCGACGTCCTCGGTCGGCCAGCCCAGTCGCGCACAGGCCAGCGAGAAGGCTGAGGCCTGGCTGATGAAGGACAGCCGGCCGTCCAGCACCGCGCGCGTGCCGAGCCGGCGAGCCAGGGTGGCGCCGACCCCGTGGTGGAGGGGATCGCCGCTGGCCAGGACGCAGATGGTCCCCGTCTCAGTGGCGACGATCTCATCCACCATGGCGACCGGCGGCGAGGGCCAGACGCGGTGGGGCGGCATGTCGTCCTCGGGCAGCATGCTGATCTGGTAGCCCGACCCGATCACCTGGTCGGCGGCGCGAATGGTGCGGCGGGCATGGTCAGAGAGCCCCTCCCAGCCGTCGGCGCCGATCCCCACGACGATGATGCTGGCTCCGGCGCTCACGCGGCGAAACCGTAGCGCTGGCCGCCGGCGGCCTCAGCGAGGCGCTGGGCCAGGCCCAGGCGCAGCGTCCCGGCCTCGGTATCGAGCACCGACACCGCGTCAGCGACCCGCCCGAGGCCGGCGGCTGCCGCGGCGATCCGGCCGCTGGGGTCGGGGGAGCGGCCGTCGGTCAGCACCAGGGCGATGCTGGCCCGGTCGGGTTCGCGCATCGCCTCACGGCGGATCAGGTCGGTGGCGGCCATCAGCCCCTCGGCCAGCGGCGTGCGCCCACCGGTCTGGAGCTCCCGCAGGGCAGTGGCGGCCTGCTCCAGGGGAGCGCCGGGGGCCACCAGCAGTTCCGCGCCCGCACCCCGGAAGGAGATCAGGGCCACCCGGTCCCGGCGCGCATAGGCCTCGCGCAGCAGGTCGAGCAGCGCCCCCTTGACCCGGGCTGAGCGTTTGCGCGCCCGCATCGACCCGCTGGCGTCGACCACCAGGCACAGCAGCACGCCCTCACGTCCGGCCCGGACGTGCTCGCGCAGCGAGCCGCGCAGGAGTGAGGCGACGAGGGCGACATCCTCGGAGCGCTCCGGTGCCGGGAGGGTGTCGATGCTGCCGGCGGTGGGGCCGGCGGCGCGCTGGCGCAGCTCGTAGGCCTCACGCGGGATGCGTGCCGGCAGCGGCGTGGCCGACGAGCGTGCGTGCAGCGGCGGGGGACCGGTGGGGCGCGGGCGTCCCGGTCCCGGAGCGCCGCCCCCGTCGCCGCCTCCGCCGTCAGCACCCGGTCCGCCCCCCGGACCCAGGCTCGGGCCTTCGCCCCCGTCGTGGTCGCTGGGGTCGGGTGGACCCTCGTCGGTGCCCGCGCCGTCCTCGGGCGGGGGTTCGAGCGCCGCCGGCTCCGGCGCCTGGGCCACCAGCTCGGCATCCAGGAGTTCGGGCGGGAGATCCAGCGCCCGCTGAAGCGCCTCGGGATCGGCCTTCTGCGCCGCGAGCGGGTCACGGCGGCGCCGGTGCTCGAGGGCGAGCTCGGCGGCTCGGCGCACGTGGGCCTCGGCCACCGCGTCGGCGCCGTCGAGCGCCGCCAGGGCCCGGGCGGCCCGGGCGGTGACCAGGTCCCCGCGCACCCCGTCGATCCCCAGGGCAGCGCAGGCCCCGGTGATCCGCAGCAGCTCACGCTCGCTCAGGCTGACCCGGGGGTACCGCTCCCGGGCGGCGCCGACTTGGGCCGTCACCACGTCCTGGGCGGATCGGAAGCGTTCACTGAACGCCAGCGGGTCCGCTTCGAAGGCCAGCCGCCGCCGGACGATCTCGGCGCGGACCGCCGGATCGGTCGGCGTGCGCACGTCAACACCGAGCCCGAAGCGATCGAGCAGCTGGGGCCGCAGCTCCCCCTCCTCGACGTTCATGGTGCCCACCAGGGTGAACCGGGCGTCCTCGACCACCGACACACCCTCCCGCTCGACCCGCACGACCCCGGAGGCGGCGGCGTCGAGCATCGCGTCGACCAGGTGGTCGGGCAGCAGGTTGACCTCGTCGACGTAGAGCATGCCGCCGTCGGAGCGGCTCAGCAGACCGGACTCGACGGCATGGACCCCGCCGAGGGCCTGGCCGACGTCGATGGAACCGACGAGGCGGTCGAGCGTGGCGCCCAGAGGCACCTCGATGAGCGGTGCGGGCTCCAGCAGCTCGGCCAAGCCACGCACCGCGGTGGACTTGGCGTTGCCCCGCTCGCCCCGGATGAGCACGCCCCCGACGTCCGGGGCCACCACGCAGACGAGCAGCGCCTGGACCAGGTCCTCCTGGCCGACCAACGCGGCAAAGGGAAAGTTCGCCATCCATTTCCTGGCTACCCCGGCGATGAGAAAAGCAACGGCCGGGCACCCGAGCGGCTACGCACAAGGGGCGGCCGGGCATGATGCCCGACCGCCCCTGAGCGGTACTACGACTACTGAGTGCTTCTGCTTACAGCTTGGTGATGAACTTGGTCGCGTCGACGGCCTTGATGACCGCAGCAGCGGACAGGCCCGTCTGGAACGAACCGGTCTTAGCGATCGGCTGACCGAGGTAGAGGCCAATGGCGCCCGCGTGACGCGCCTCGACTGCCCAGATGGACAGCGCGGCAGCCGCGTAGGCCTTGGTCTTGATGTTCAGCGCCTGGCCGCTGTAGGCCGAGACGCCGGTGTTCTCGAGCACGTAGGCGGTCGCGGCGAAGGTCGCCTCGTCCGTCACGGCCTTGCCGAAGTTGAAGGTCGGCTTGCCGATGGCCTTGGAGCCGAGGGCCTTCTTGAGGAACGCGACGTGGTTGTTCTCGTCCTTCTGGGTCGTCGCGAGGATCGTCTTCAGCTGCTTGGCCTTGACGATGCCGTTCTTGGCGGCCTCGTTGTAGAAGGTGCTCTCGAGGTACTCGAGGGTCAGCGCGTAGTTGAGGATGCCGACGTCACCCGCGCCGAACGGCGAGGTGGGGGGAGCACCGGCGGCCATTGCCGACGGAGCCAGAGCGGCCAGAACCGCGCCACCGCTGACGAAAGCGGCCGAGCCGAGGCCGGCCTTCTTCAGGAAGCTGAGGCGGGTATCGCCCATCGCCTCGCCGCGGGTCTCGGCGATCGCGCCGTCAACGTCCAGCTCTTCGAGATTGAAATCCATGTATCTATGTTCCTTTTCGTTCGGATGGGACGTGCTGTGAGGAACCTCAACTGACACGCAGCAGACTGCTGCTGGGAGGTCATTCGCAGGTCACCCTACTTCGGATCACTCATCAATGCATTGGGTTGCGGGGAACCGAACGTCCCCGCAACCCAAATCTCATTGACTAGCCGACGATGAAGCCGGTGGCCTTGACGGCCGCCAGAACCTTGGCGGCGGTGTATCCGGTATCGAATGAACCAGTGGCGTCGATGGCGCCCTTGGCGTTGATGAGGCCGATCGCGCCCGCGTGGCGAGCCTCGATGGTGACGATCGACAGAGCCGCCAGCAGATAGGCCGGGGTCTTGATGTTGCCGGCCTGGCCGCTGTAGGCGTGAACGCCGGTGTTCTCGAGGACCGCAGCGGTCGCTGCGAACGTCGCCGTGTCGGTCACGGCCTTGCCGAAGTTGAACTTCGGCTGCGCGACGGCCTTGGAGCCCAGCGCCTTCTTCAGGAACGCGACGTGGTTCTTCTCGTCACGCTGGGTGGTGAGGATGTACTTATGGAGCTGATGGCCGACGGGAGCGGCACCGTTCTTCAGCGCCTCGGTGTAGAACGCGTTCTCGAGGTACTCGAGCGTCAGGGCATAGTTCAGGATGCCGATGTCGCCCGCGCCGTAGGAACTCGGGGGAGCACCGGCCGCCATCGCGCCCGGAGCCAGAGCGGCAAGTACGGCGCCGCCGCTGACGAACGCACCGGCGCCGACGCCGGCCTTCTTAAGGAAGCTGAGGCGGGTGTCGCCCATTGCCTCTTCGTGCGACTCGGCGATCGCCCCATCCGGGTTGATCTGATCAAGGTTGAAGTGCATCCGCACATCCTTTTCTATGGGTGGGTGCCGCATTGAGAGGGTTTCCCCCCTTGACACACAGCTCAGTGCTGCTAACCCATACTTCGCAATCCAGCCCGATTCGGATCACTCCGCGGGGCTCGGGACCGGCAAAAAGTGCTGCATACGAGAGGCCGCGGGGGAGTTACTCGCCCACAGCGCCGAGTGAGCAGGCATCATCGGGCGATGCCCAACGACAAGGAGCGTCCGGCCGCGGCCCGGTTCATCGGTGCCGGCGCGCGGGTGACCGACAACATCGCCCACGCGACCGGGATGTCGGCGGCGATCGATCAGGCGGTCGAGGAGGCGATCGTGCGCGCCTTCCGCAGCCAGGCGCTGCGCCGGGCGCTGGAGCGCGCGCTCAACGACACCGACCCCCACGAGGACATCGATCCCGACGAGCTGGCCTGGCTGGTCAAGCGGTTCCTGGCGTCCGAGGCGGCCACGGCGGTGTGGGGCGAGATCCTCCAGTCCGACCAGGCCCAGATGCTCGTCGAGCGCATCGCCGACGCGCCCGAGGTGCGGGCGGCGATCACCGCCCAGGGGGCCGGGATGATCGGCGACATCGGCGTGCGCCTGACCCGGCTCACCGAGGCGCTGGATGACGCGATCGAGCGGATCGTGCGCCCCAAGAGCGCGGACTCAGAAACCGACCAGGCCGGCCTGGCCACCCGGGCCCTGGCCGCCGCGATCGACCTGGGACTGCTGTTCCTGCTCTACCTGCTCGCCTCCGCCTTCGTCTCGGCGATCTTCAGCTCGACCTCCAACGGCACGTGGCCGTTCTGGCTGATCGCCACCCTGACCGGACTGGCGATCCTGGCCGGCGGGGCGATCATCGTCGCATTCTGGGCGCTGCTCGGCCAAACTCCCGGCATGCGCTTCCTCGCCATCCGCATCGTGCACGAGGGGAGCCACGAGCTCGGGCTGTGGCTGGCCATCCGGCGCATGCTGTTCCTGCTCATCAGCCTCATCCCCGCCGGCCTGGGGTTCCTATGGATCGCCCGCGACGACGAGCGTCGCGGCTGGTATGACCGCTGGGCCGGGACCTCGGTGATCTACCAGGACGTCAAGACCGCGCCGTGGTCAGGGCGCCAGGGCAAGAGCGGTGACCACCGCGCCCAGGACTGACATGTCCCTGGCCTACGCCCACGGCACCTCGACGGTTCCGCTGCTGGGTGAGACGATCGGGGCCACCCTCGACCGGATCGTCGCGCGCTACGGCGCGCGCCCGGCGCTGGTCGAGTGCGAAACGGGCCGGCGCTTCAGCTACCGCGAGCTCAACGACGCCGTCGACCGGGTGGCCCGCGGGCTGATCGCCGCCGGCATCGAGAAGGGTGACCGGGTGGGGATCTGGGCCCCCAACTGCGCCGAGTGGGTCTTCGCGCAGTTCGCCACCGCGAAGGTCGGGGCGATCCTGGTCAACGTCAACCCGGCCTACCGCACCCACGAGCTGGCCTACGTGCTCGATCAGTCCGGCATCCGCATGCTCATCTCAGCCGCGCGCTACCGCACCAGCCACTACGCGGCGATGATCGAGGAGGTGCGCGACCGCTGCCCCGCCCTCGAGCGGGTGGTGCTGCTGGGTGACGCGAGCTGGGCGGAGCTGCTGGCCAGCGCCGACACCGTCGCGCCTGCCGAGCTCACCGCGCGCCAGGCCGCGCTGTCGTGTGATGACCCGATCAACATCCAGTACACCTCGGGCACCACCGGCGCCCCCAAGGGCGCCACCCTCAGCCACCACAACATCCTCAACAACGGCTTCTTCGTCGGCGAGCTGGTGGGCTACAGCGAGGCGGACCGGGTGTGCATCCCGGTGCCCTTCTACCACTGCTTCGGAATGGTGATGGGCAACCTCGGCGCGGTCAGCCACGGCGCCGCGATGATCATCCCCGCGCCGACCTTCGACCCCGCGGCCACGCTCCGCGCCGTCGAGGCGGAGCGCTGCACCTCGCTGTACGGCGTGCCGACGATGTTCATCGCCGAGCTCGGGCTGGCCAACTTCGCCGACTATGACCTGACGAGCCTGCGGACCGGGATCATGGCCGGCTCGCCCTGCCCGATCGAGGTGATGCGCCGGGTGGTCTCGGAGATGCACATGCCCGAGGTGTCCATCGCCTACGGCATGACCGAGACCTCACCGGTCTCCACCCAGACCCGCGTGGATGACCCGCTCGAGCTACGGGTCTCCACGATCGGCCGGCCCGGCCCCCACATCGAGGTGAAGATCGTCGACCCGGCGACCGGGCTGACCGTCGAGCACGACGCGGTGGGTGAGCTGTGCACACGCGGCTACAGCGTCATGGCGGGCTACTGGCAGGAGCCGGAGCGCACGGCAGAGGCGATCGACACGGCGGGCTGGATGCACACGGGCGACCTCGCCACGATGGATGCGAACGGATACTGCGCGATCGTCGGGCGGATCAAGGACCTGGTCATCCGCGGCGGCGAGAACCTCTATCCACGGGAGATCGAGGAATTCCTCTACACCCACCCCGGCATCGAGGACGTGCAGGTGATCGGCGTCCCCGACGCGGTCTACGGTGAGGAGCTGTGCGCCTGGGTGATCCGCCGGGCCGGGACGGACCCGCCGGTCAGCGCCGAGGCCGTGCGAGAGTTCTGCCGGGGGCGCCTCGCCCATCAGAAGATCCCTCGCTACGTGATGTTCGTCGAGGCGTTCCCGATGACCGTGACCGGCAAGGTCCAGAAGTACCAGATGCGCCGGACCTCGATCGAGGCGCTCGACCTCGGCGCACCGACGACAATCTGACCATGCGCGTTCTCGTCACCGGCAGCGCCGGACACCTCGGCGATGGCCTCGTCCGCGAGCTGCGCCGCGACGGCCATGACGTGGTCGGCCTGGACATCCTCACCGGGCCGAGCACCGACGTCGTCGCCTCGATCAGCGATCCCGGAGCCGTGGCGGCGGCGATGGCCGGCGTCGACGCCGTGATCCACGCCGCCACGCTGCACAAGCCCCACATCACCTCCCACACCCGCGCCGACTTCATCGACGTCAACGTCACCGGGACGCTGGTGCTGCTCGAGGCCGCCGTCGCCGCCGAGGTCTCGCGCTTCGTCTCCCTCTCCTCCACCTCGGCCTTCGGACGGGCGCTGCGCCCGGCACCCGACCAGCCCGCCGCCTGGGTCACCGAGTCGGTGGTGCCGGTCCCGCGCAACATCTACGGCGCCACCAAGATCGCCGCCGAGGATCTGTGTGAGCTAATCGCCCGCGATCACGGACTCCCGGTGGTCGTGCTGCGCACCTCGCGCTTCTTCCCCGAGGACGACGATGAGGCGGAGCGCCGGGCGGGCTATGACTCGCTCAACCTCAAGGTCAACGAGCTGCTCTACCGGCGCGTCGATCTCGCCGACCTGGTCGACGCCTGCCGCCAGGCCCTCGAGCGCGCACCCGCCATCGGCTTCGGCCGCTACATCGTCTCGGCGACCACACCGTTCACCCGCGATGACGTGGTCAGCGTGCGCCAGGACCTGCCGGCGGTGGTGGCGCGGCTGTACCCCGAGTATCCGGAGATCTACGCCGCTCGCGGCTGGCGCATGCTCGACGGCATCGGCCGCGTCTATGTCAACGACGCGGCACGCCGCGACCTCGGTTGGGAGCCGCGCTTCACCTTCGCCGCTGCGCTGGAGCGACTGGTGTCGGGGCAGGATCCTCGCTCAGACCTGGCGCTCGCCGTCGGACCCAAGGGCTACCACGCCGACTCCCACGGGGTCTACACGACGCGCTGAAGCACCGGCCCGGTGGGGGCCGGTGCGTCCGAGGACCAGGTGTCCCCGACGGAGAAGGCGGCGCGGACCTCTCCGGCGGCCGCCTGAGCCGCCGCGTCGCTCCGGGCGTGGATGACCGCCAACGGGCGGCCTCCTGGCCGCCCTACCTCGACCCCCAGGCCGGCGACGCCGGTCAGCCCCACGGCATGATCGATCGTGTCGGATTCCCGCACGCGCCCACCGCCCAGGGTGATGATCGACAGACCCAGCGCGCGCACGTCGATGGCGCTGACCGGCCCGTCCTCCTGCGCGAACACCTCAAGGGTCACCGGGGCGGACTCGGTGCGCAGCTCGCCCCCCAGGGCCGCCACCATCCGCTCGAAGCGCTCATACGCCGCCCCGCTGGTGAGCGACCGCTCGGCCCCGGCCGGGTCGAGGCCGCCGAGCTCGAGCAGCTCATGGGCGAGGGCGAGGGTGACCTCGCGGAAGCGCGCGTCGCCGGGCTCGCCGCGCAGCAGGGCCAGCGATTCCTCGACCTCCAGGGCGTTGCCGGCGCTGTCGCCCAGCACCTGGTTCATGTCGGTGATCAGCGCGGAGATCCTCAGGCCGTTGCCGCGCGCGACATCGACGATCGACCGTGCCAGCGCCTCGGCGTCCTTGCGCTTGGCCATGAACGCGCCCGAGCCGGACTTGACGTCCATCACCAGGGCGTCGAGGCCGGCGGCCAGCTTCTTGGACAGGATCGAGGCGGTGATCAGCGGGATCGACTCCACCGTGCCGGTGGCGTCGCGCACCGCGTAGAGACGCCGGTCCGCGGGGGCGAGCCGTCCGGTCTGGCCGATGATCGCGCAGCCGACGTCGCGGACGGTCGCCTTGAACAGCTCGGGGCTGGGCGTGACGTTGTAGCCCGGCAGGGACTCGAGCTTGTCGAGGGTGCCGCCGGTGTGGCCGAGGCCGCGGCCGGAGATCATCGGCACCGCCCCACCGCAGGCGGCGAGGATGGCGGCCAGCGGCAAGCTGACCTTGTCGCCGACCCCACCGGTGGAGTGCTTGTCGAGCACCGGCCGATCGAGGTCCCAGCTGAGCACGTCACCCGAGCGGGTCATCGCGCCGGTCAGCGCGATGGTCTCCTCCGCGCTCATGCCGCGCAGGAAGATCGCCATGGCCAGCGCGCCGACCTGGGCGTCGGACAGGGTGCCGTCGGTGATGCCGGCGACGAGGAAGAGGATCTGGTCGTGGGTGAGGGCGTCTCCGTCGCGCTTGGCGCGGATCAGCTCGGCGGGGAGCATTCAGATCCTCGCGATGAAGGCGAGCAGCAGGGTGGTCAGGTCCGCCGAGGCGCGCTCGGCGTCGGCGAGCGTCCCGGCGTGGGAGAGCGGGACGTCGGAGAGCCCCTCGGCGAGGTTGGTGATGACGCTGATCGCCGCGACGCGCAGACCGCAGTGGCGCGCCAGCACCGTCTCGTGCACGGTCGACATGCCGACCGCGTCGGCACCGAGCACGCCGAGCGCGCGGATCTCCGCCGGGGTCTCAAAGGCCGGACCCATCCATCCGCAGTACACGCCCTCGGCCAGGCTCACCCCGGTGTCGGCCGCGGCGGTGCGCAGCTCCCCCAGCAGCCCGGGGTCATAGGCATCGGCCATCGACGGGAAGCGCGGGCCGACGCTGTCGTCGTTGGGTCCGCGGAGGATGCTCACGCCGGTCAGGTTGATGTGGTCGGTGATCGCCATCAGGCTGGCGGGCCCGACCTCGGGCACCAGCGACCCCGCCGCGTTGGTGAGGATCAGGGTGTCGGCACCCTGGGCCTTGAGCCAGCGGATCGGGACGATCAGCTCTGACACCGGGCCGCCCTCATAGAGATGGGCGCGGCCCTGCATGACGGCCACCTCGTGGCCGGAGATCTCCCCGCGGGTCAGCTGGCCGGCGTGCCCGGCGACGGTGGGACGGGGGAACCCCTCGAGCTCGGTGTACGGGGTGATCTGCGGGTGGGTGACCGCGTCAGCCACCGCTCCGAGCCCCGATCCCAGCACGATCCCGATCACAGGCTGAATCCCATGGGCAGCAGCTCCTCCAGCACGTAGGTGTCCGGGCCAAGATAGACCGGCGTGTCGGGTGATGCGAACTCGGCCAGGCGCTGGCGACAGCCGCCACAGGGCGTGCACACCTCCAGCCGTTCCGAGGCCACCGCCACCGCGGCGATCTGGGTCTCCCCGGCGGCGATCATCACGCCGATGGCGCTCGCCTCCGCGCACTGGGCCTGGGAGTAGGAGGCGTTCTCCACATTGGCGGCGCTGTAGATCGCCCCGGAGGCCCCGCGGATCGCCGCCCCCACCCTGAAGTGGCTGTAGGGGGCATAGGCCCGGTGCCAGGCGTCCGCCGCGGCAGCCCGCAGCGTGTCGGCGCTCTGCTCGAGCAGATCGGCGTAGCCGACCGCGATGAGATCCTCGTCGCGGATGCCGAGCTGGGTCTGGAGCCGGGCGAGCTTGGACTCGCCCTCCGCGCGGGAATCGGACGGACCGAGCACCGCCTCGAACTCGAGGAAGGCCCCGAGTCCCTGCACCTCGTCCAGGTGGATGCGCACGTTCTCCCAGATGAGCAGCCGGCGCTGCTTGGTGACCACCACGCGGGTGCCGAGCGCCTCGGTGAGCGCCTCGGCCAGGCCGGCGTCGGCCGGGGCGCGCACGTAGCGCGACAGCGCGGCGGGTCCGGCGTCGGCGCGACTGTAGGCGATCAGCTCGGCCGGGGCGCCCTCGATCTCACGCAGCTTGAGCCGGCCGCTGCGCGCCGGGAAGTAGGTATCGCGCTGCTGCAGCAACCCGTGGTCGACCGCGCCGAGCGCCAGCGCCCGGGCCAGGGCATCCGCGGGGTCATGCAGGCGGCCTTTCAGCTCGACGTTCTCGGCCATCGCCCCTAGTGAATACGATCCGAGCCGTGGTCACCGTCGTCGAGCACTCCGTCCTGGCCGACCGGCTCGCCGTGATGCGGGATCGGAGCACTCCACACGGGCCGTTTCGCCAGGCCCTGTATGAGGCTTCGGCGATCCTCGCCGTCGAGGTCGCCCGGGATCTGCCGCGCCAGTCCCTGACCATCGACACCCCGCTGGAGCCGACCCGCGTCGAGCGCCTCGGCGTGCGCGTGACCGTGGTGCCGGTGCTGCGGGCGGGTCTGGGCATGGTCGAGGGTTTCCTGGGGCTGCTGCCGGATGCTCGCGTCGGGCACCTCGGGATGGCGCGCGATGAGCGCGCCCACAAGCCCGTCGACTACTACTCACGCCTGCCGCCCGGACTGTCTGAGGCTCAGGTGTACCTGCTCGATCCGATGCTCGCCACCGGCGGCAGTGCCATCAACGCGCTCGAGCACCTGCGCCGGGCCGGGGCCCGCCAGCTCGAGCTGGTCTGCCTGCTCGCCGCCCCGGCCGGCCTCGAGGCCGTTGAGGCGGCCCATCCCGACGTGCGCATCTGGACCGCGGCGGTCGACCGGGAGCTGGATGAGAACGCCTACATCCGCCCCGGCCTGGGTGACGCCGGCGACCGCGCCTTCGGCACCTACTGAGCATGGATCTCGCCCGCTACCTCGACGCCACGCTGCTGGACGGCACCGCCTCAGCCGCCGCATTGGCGGAGTTCGCGGCTGACGCGGCCGGTGCCGGCTGCGCCGCGGTCTGTGTCCACGCCGCCCACCTCGAGACCGTCCGCCAGGCCGGTCTGCCCGTCGCCGTGGTCATCGCCTTCCCCCATGGCGCGGACACCACCGCGGCCAAAGTGTCCGCCACCCAGGACGCGATCGCTTCCGGAGCCCGGGAGATCGACGTGGTGGTGCGCCTCGACGCCCTGCTCGCCGGTGACGCCGACACGGCCTTGTCAGACCTCCGCCGGGTGGTCGGCGCCGCCGAGGGCCACACCGTCAAGGCGATCATCGAGACCGGCGTGCTCGACGCCGCCGCGCTCACCCTCGCCTGTGAGGTGGTGGCTGCGTCGGGGGCGGCCTTCGCCAAGACCTCGACCGGCCGCGGTCCCCGCGGCGCCTCCCTCGAGGACGTGCAGACGATGCGCTCTCTGCTGCCCGAGCGGGTCCAGATCAAGGCCGCCGGCGGCATCAAGACGCGGGCGTTCGCAGAGCAGCTGATCGCGGCGGGAGCGACCCGGCTCGGCGTCTCCAGCTGGCGCGCGGTCGTCCAGGGCGCCGCACCCACCGCAGGCGCCTACTGAGCCGACGGCTCCTCCGGCGGCGGCAGCCATCGGTGCGCCAGTCCTTCAACGGCGATCCCGTAGTCGATCGGGTCCCCCATGTACCGGGGCTTCGCCGTGTCTGCGTCCACTCGGACGCCGAGACAGCTGTTCTGCCACCGCAAGGGAATTCCACTGTGCCCTGGGCCCTCACCGTGGGACGGGATCCTCCAGCCACCGGGAGCGGTGAACCTCGGCGTGCCGGACGCATCGAGCGCGACCGTGTACCCACCCTCGTGCACGCAGCGGTGATGGCGGGAGCAGAGCTGGATGAGATTTCCCAGCTCCGTCGGGCCACCGTGAGCCCAGTGCTCGATGTGGTGGGCGTGCAGGTGACGGCGGTTCGTACATCCGGGAAAGCGACAGCCTTCATCCCGGCGCCGGAGCGCTCGGCGCAACGCCGGGTTGATCGCGCGAGTGCGACGACCGACCGACAACGCCTGACCGTCGCGTTCCACGATGGTCACCAGGGCGGCGTCACACCCCAGCCTGCGAGCGAGCTCCGGTGCGATCACGGGCCCATCCTCGATCTGGCACTGGTCGCTGATCTCCGCGCCGCTGAGCGTCGCGGCATCGACATGGACCACGACCTCAGGCGGCGCCTTGGCTTCACCCCGGGCGATGAGGCCGAGGGCCTGGGCCCGTCGCGCCGAGTACGGCAGATCGGGATCCTCGGGATCCGCCGCCTCCAGCGCCGCCAGCAGCGCCGCTCCGTCCTCCGGATTGAGGCTCCCCTCGATCCTGAGCATGCCGTCATCCCCCCACGTGCAGCTCAGACGCTGCTGGTCCTCGACCTCCCGGCCCTGATGGCGATTGACCCGGATGACGCCCAGGTAGCCCTGAACCACCTGATCCAGCTGCGCGCCGGTGGCGTTGAGGGCGAGCTCGACGAGCTCGGCCTCGTTGACCGAATTGGCCGCGCGAGTGACCGCGCGGACCTTCGTATAGCTGAGCTCACCACTTCGGAAATGCCGGGTGACGAGGGGAAGCTCGCTCAGTGCACGCGCCACACGCGCATGCTCCTGAGCGGTTCGCAGGCCGATGCCGCAACGCAACGAGAGCCAGTGCGCGCACGAGCGCGTACCCCATTGCGCCCATCCCCGGCGAGCGTCGTATTCCGCCACCAGGATCAGCCAACGGCACGTCGCGGCGGCGAGATCGGCCGCGCCCTCACAGATCTGCCGCTCGACTATCTCGAGCGGAAGCTGGGGCTGGGTCGGCGGATCCGAAGCGACGACAGAACACATGTTCGTAGTATCCGACGGGCGCCGGACGGAACCAATTCCGCCCCCGCGGAGGACCCGGGGAGGCGATCGCCACAACCTTCAAGTCGCGCTTGAGGGTGTCCCGCGGGACGCGTCCGGGATGGCTCCCTCCAGCCTGAGGATGCGGCGCAGGATGGCCAGTGAGGAGGCGTAGGTCGAATCCATGCCGTAGTAGTCCAGGCCGCGGGCGCCGAGGGTGCGGGCCTGGGTGTAGGGCGTGTCTGAGGCGTAGTGGATGACCCCCAGGTCGACTGGCAGCTTGGAGAAGTTGACCGCCTCACCGACGGGGTGGCGTTCCTGGTCGGCCAGCTCGTACACGGCCGAGCAGAACGGGCCGGCCTCCATCTCCACCACGGTGAAGGCCTCGCGGTAGTAGAAGTCGAGGTAGGAGCGGTTCTGCAGGAAGGTCGACTTGACCGTCACCGCCCGCTGGTTGTCCAGGCCGGTGCCGAAGCGCAGATCCGCGGACAGGTCCGACACCGAGAAGGCGTTGTCCAGCCAGTAGGTGGACTTGCTGTGCTCGTCATAGACGACGTTGGAGATCATCACGTCGCCGACGTCGGCGTTGAGCGTGGCCGCCTTGCCGAGGACATAGACGCCGCGGAGCGCCGCCGAGTCGACGGCGACCTCGCGCAGGATGTTGTACGCGGCCAGTCCCAGTGGATAGTCGATGTTGACGATCACCGCGTGAGACCGCGACAGCGCATCGGCGGACACCGGCCCGAGGCGCGGGTCCAGCCCCTCCACGGTCAGCGAGCGCAGGGGCATGATCTGGGAGGGGACGCGCAGGGCGTTGGCGGACTTGAGGTGGCTCACGCCGTGGACCTGCTCGAGCTTGCGCCGCTCCTCGGCGTGAGAACGCCAGTAGCCGCGGGCGGCGAAGTAGAGGAAGTTCTCCCAGGATCCGCGTGACTCCCCGGCGCGGAAGCGGCGCAGCTCCTCGGCGAGGATGTCATCGGCGGGGAGGTCCCGCTCGACGTACTCGACGAGCTCATCCTCCTTCTCCCGGGCGATGCCCGTGGCGATGTTGATCAGGCTGTGGGCGTTGGAGGAGACGAAGTACAGGGGAGCTTCGTCGTCGAGCCCCTCATGGCGCAGCGTCGCCTCCACCGGACTCCACCAGCGGCGGGTCAGGCGCGCGTAACCCACGTTCGAGGCACCGAGCATGCGGACGCGGAGACGCGACTTGTGGTCGCGGCACAGGGCCATGCGTGCGGGGAAGTCCGCACCCCAGGCCTCGGCGAGCCGGTCCCAGTCCTCGACGGCACCCCCGAGTCGTTCGGCGCAGGCCTCGGGTGTGGCGAGTACCTGGGGGCCCGCGAGGGCACGTTGGCGCTGGCGGATCTTGTTCCACTCGATCTGGTGGGCGACCAGCGTGGGCACGAGATCGTCGACGTCTGAGACCGAGGCGATCAGGACGGCGAGTGTGCCCTCACCCCCGTCGAACCACTGGCGCCGACGTGCGGGCGCCTCGGCCGCCGTCCATCCCCCGACCGGGAGGCCCACCTCGACGAAATCCTCGATCTCGTTGCCGAGCACGACGACCGAGGCGCCGGCGATCGCGTCGGGCAGCCGGCGCACCGCGTAGATGAAGGCGCCGAGGTCCAGCTGGTCGGAGTCGGCCAGGCTGTGCAGGGAGGAGCCCATCGCACGGTGGGAGGGCTCCAGCACCCGCAGCCGCGTCTCCCCCGAGGAGCGCAGCAGCGTCATGTACGTGCGCTGGTAGAGCTCGACCTCATCACTCAGCCGCTCGTCGTAGTTGGTTGCGGCGAGATGAGTGACGGGCACGCTGTTACTCCTTTACGTACGGGATTCCGGATGCGGCCGGCGCTCGCGAGCGACCGATGAGTCCGGCCACGGCGATCAGCGTGAGAACGTAGGGCAACGCCATGAACAGCGTCGCCAGCGTCCCCGAGAAGGTGGGCAGGCGGTAGGCGAGCGCGGAGGAGAAGCCGAACAGCAACGTGGCCAGGAGGGCCCCGATGGGATTCCACTTGCCGAAGATCACCGCGGCCAGCGCGATGAAGCCGCGGCCCTCGGTCATGTTGTTGTTGAACGAGCCGTCGAAGGCCACCGACAGGTAGACGCCGCCGAGTGCCGCCAGCACACCGGAGGTGACCACGGCGATGTAACGGGTGCGGATGACCGGCAGGCCGACGGTGGAGGCCGCGCGGGGCTGCTCGCCCACCGCGCGCAGACGCAGACCCCAGCGGGTGCGGAAGAGGAACCACCACACGACGGGTACCAGGATCAGCGCGACCCAGGTGAGGACGTTGGCGTGCCCGATCGCCGTCCCGAGGAAGGCGACATGCTTGACCCCGGGGATGTTGACGTTGGGAACCGAGGAGATGTTGCCGGGGGTGCCGTTGTCTCCGTAGTGGGCGATGAAGAAGTAACCGGTGATCCCCAGGGCGAGGAGATTGATTCCGGTGCCCGAGACGACCTGGTCGGCGCGCATGGAGATGGAGAACCAGGCGTGGATGAGCGCCATCAGGCCGCCGGCGAGCATGCCGACCAGGCATCCGAGGAACCAGCTGTGGAGCACGTCGGCGCCGAAGATCCCGAAGTAGGCGCCGGTCAGCATCATGCCCTCGAGGCCGATGTTCACCACGCCGGAGCGCTCGGAGATGATGCCGCCCAGCGCGGCGAACAGCAGCGGGGTGGTGAAGGTCAGCGCTGAGGCGATCAGGGCCGACCAGACGAACACCTGCTTGACGTTCGCCGTCGGCTGATGGGTCATCACCAGCGCGATGGGAATCGCCACCAGCCCGAGCACCACGGCGGTGCCGCCCAGGCGCCACTGCTTCTCGCGGATGACCCAGACCCCGGCGGCCGCAGCGCCGAGCCCAACGATGATCGAGGGCACGGCCGAGCGGATGAGGATCGGAGGCAGGGTCAGCCACCAGGCGATGATCGCGACGATGACCGCAGCGATCCCGGCCCGCTTGGCCGCCGGGGAGGCCGGCGCCACGGTGCCGCGAGCCAGCGGCCCCGCACCCAGACTGAAGCTCACAGGCCCGCCGTCCGGGGCATCGCGATGTCGTCCTCGGGCAGTTCACCGGCGGCGTCGTCTCCCACCTGAGCCGGCGGGTCAGGCTTCACGAAGCGCCCCACCCGGAGCTTCGACGGCAGGCCGAGCACTCTCACCGCGATCAGGTCGGTGGAGACGAGCAGCACGACCAGGCCCTCGATCATCAGCGTGAGGTTCCCGGCGAGCTCGGGGTTGAACACGGTGGGGTCCAGGTTCCGCACCGAGGTCCCGGTCTCCAGCGCGCCGAACAGCAGCGCGGCCAGCACCGTGCCCAGGGCGGTGTTGCGGCCCAGCAGCGCCACGGCGATGCCGAGGAAGCCGGTCTGGGAGCCCGAGATGTCGGTGGTGGAGACCTGGAACTGCCAGCCGAGCACGTCCATGCAGGCCGCCAGCCCGGCAAAGCCACCGCAGATGGCCATGGTGGTCACATAGCGACGGGCCACCGAGATGCCGGCCGCCGCGGCGGCCACCGGGTTGTGGCCGACGGCACGGACCTCATAGCCGAGGGTGGAGCGGTTGAGCAGGAACCAGAACACCACGGCAGCGGCCAGGGCGATGAAGATGCCGATGTGCAGGCCCTGGAGAATCGGACTGCCCCAGATGACCGGCAGGTGCGCCCCGTTGGCGATGACCGAGGAGGCCGGGTTGCCGTTGGCGTGGGGGGCCTGCAACGGGCCGCCCTGCTGGAACAGGTAGACCCCGATCCACAGGGCGACGTAGTTGAGCATGATCGTGGTGATCACCTCGTGCGCCCCGGTCACCGCCTTGAGCCAGCCGGCGATGGCGGCCCACGCCCCGCCGACCAGGGTGGCCAGGACGATGGCCACGATGATGTGCAGCCAGCCGGGGAGCCCGTTCCAGGACGAGCCGACCCACACCGCGATGATGCTGCCGACGGTGTACTGGCCCTGGGCGCCGATGTTGAACAGACCGGCCCGGAAGGCAAAGGCCACCGCCAGGCCGACGAGGATCAGCGGGCACGTGGCCACCAGCGTCTGCTGAAGGTTGAAGGAGGCATTGAGCGAGGCCTGGCCGGTGACCCAGGGGAAGATGTAGTTCAGCCCGGTGCCGTCGAAGATCGCGCCGTAGGCCGAGAACGGGTTGTGGCCGGTGAGCAGCACCACCAGGCCGGCCACCAGGAAGGCGATGATCAGCGTGACGAACGGGATGACCGCGGCCCGGAGGCCGCGACCGGCACGGCCGAGCACCCTCATGCCGCCGCCCTCGCTGCGCCGCCGGTCATCGCGATCCCGAGCTCTTCCTCGGAGGCGTCAGGCGGGAACTCAGCGACGATGGCGCCATCGAAGATGACGAGGATACGGTCCGCGAGCGCCCGGACCTCCTCTGACTCTAGTGACACGAGCAGCACGGCCCGCCCGGCGTCACGCTGCTCGATGAGGCGGGAGTGCACGAACTCGATGGCCCCGACGTCCAGGCCGCGGGTCGGCTGGTGGGCGACCAGCAGCTTGGGCGCCGAATCGATCTCGCGGGCGATCACCAGCTTCTGCTGGTTGCCGCCCGACAGCCCCGCGGCCCGGGATCCCGGCGAGCCGCCGCGCACGTCGAAGGCGCTGATGAGCCGCTTGGCCAGGGAGAAGATGGCGCCGAGACGCAACCAGCCCCGGCGCGACAGCGGCTCGCTGCGATAGCCACGGAGCGCCAGGTTCTCGGCCAGGGTGAAGGGAAGCACCAGGCCGACCTTGTGACGGTCCTCGGCGATGTGCCCGATGCCGGCCGCGGCGGCCGCCCGGACACCCCGACCGGCGATCTCGACCCCGTCGACCTTGATCGACCCCGACTCGGGCTGGCGGATGCCGGTGATCGCCTGGACCAACTCGGTCTGGCCGTTCCCGTCGACGCCGGCCAGGGCGACGATCTCCCCCGCTCGGACGGTGAGGTTCGCGCCGCGCACCGCCGGGAGCAGGCGGTCGTCGCGCACGTGCAGATCCTCGACCTCGAGCACCGGCGCCCCCGGGGCGCGGGCAGCCTTCTCCACCGTGAACACCACGTCGCGCCCGACGATCATCCGGGCCAGCGACGCCTCGGTCGCGCCCGCACTCGGCACCGTCCCGGTCACCTTCCCGCGGCGCAGCGCGGTGATGCGATCGGCCACCTCGATCACCTCGGCCAGCTTATGGGAGATGAAGACGATCGAGGTGCCCTCGGCCTTGAGCCGGTTGAGCACGACGATGAGGTCGCGAATCTCCTGGGCGGTGAGCACCGCGGTGGGCTCGTCGAGGACGAGGATCCGGGCGCCGCGGTAGAGCGCGCGCAGGATCTCGACCCGCTGCTGCATGCCGACGGAGATGTCCTCGATGACCGCGTCGGGGTCGACGTCGAGCCCGAAGCGGTCCGACAGCTCCTTCACACGCGCGCGCGCCGTGCGGCGGTCGAGCACGCCGAGCGGGTGGGCGGGACCGGCTTTCACGGGCTCGTTGCCGAGCACGATGTTCTCCGCCACGGTCATCACCGGGATGAACATGAAGTGCTGGTGGACCATGCCGATACCGAGGGCGATGGCGTCGGAGGGCGAGCCGATGCTCACCACCTCGCTATCCACGAGGATCTCCCCCGAGGTTGGGGTGTAGAGGCCGTAGAGCACCGACATCAGCGTCGACTTGCCCGCGCCGTTCTCTCCCAGCAGTGCGTGCACCTCACCCGGCATGAGGTCGAAGTCGACCCGGTCGTTGGCGACGACCGGGCCGAACCTCTTGGTGATGGCTCTCAGTTCGAGCACCGGCCGCGGCCCACCTGCGACCGCGGCCGGGCTCATGAGTTGTGGTAGGTCGTGGTGACCTTGATCGCGCCGGACTTGATCTTGGCCTCGACCGCGGCCAGCTGCGAGGCGTACTTCTCCCCCGCGGCGTTGAGCTTGCCGTAGCCGACTCCGTCGTTGGCCAGGTCAAAGGTGAGGTCACCGCCGCCCTTGAACTGGCCGTTCATCGCCTGCTTGGCCGCGTCGAGCACCGCGGTGTCCACGCGCTTCTCGGCCGAGGTGAGGATGTAGGAGCCCAGGAACGACTGGTCGGCGTCCACGCCGATGCCGTACAGACCCGCCTTCTGCGCGGCCGTCAACGCTCCCAGGCCACAGCCACCCGCCACCTGGAAGACGATCTTCGCCCCGGCGGAGATCTGGTTCTGGGCGATGGTCTGGCATTTGGACTGGTCGGCGAAGTCATCCGAGAACGCGTTCACCGTCTTGATCCCCGGGTCGGCCGCCGCGGCGCCCTGCTGATAGCCGCCCACGTAGTTGGTCACCGACGGGTAGTTCTCGCCCGAGACGCTGGAGATCTCCTTGTAGCCCTTGGCCTTGGAGACGAG
>CAZZVR010000048.1:0-20249 GCA_964657595.1 Burkholderia sp. PAMC 26561
GCCCCCATGGTCTAGTGGTTAGGACGCCTGCCTTTCACGCAGGAGATCGCCGGTTCGAGCCCGGCTGGGGGTATGACCGAAGTCGCTGGAAACCCCGTAACAACTGACCGGCATGGCAGTGGATGTTTCCTCGTGTTCCCCAGATATGTCCCCTGCAGCCCTGCCGTCGGCGAGTATGTGGACATGGCACGGACACCGCGGGGCTGGTTCAAGGGCATGCCGTTCAACTGGTCCCGCCCGTCGCGCAAGGATGTCGGCAAGGGCGCCTGGGATCCGGATGACCCCCGGCTGATCACCCCCAAGAACTTCGGATGGGGATACGGGATCAACTTCGCATCGCTCTTTCGGCGCCGACCTCGCAACCCCGCCCCGCCGTCGTGATCGCCGCCGCGTCGCGAAACGCTTCGCCGGGGTGATGGCCGGAACGACGCGACATCGGTCCGTTCGCGGTTGATGCGTTGGTCAACCACGACACGGGGTTGGCGCAGAGCTCGGTGAGTGTGCGTAGATGGCGGGGGACTGTCCGAGGAGGGGTGGTGCGAGGAAGAACCATCGGTCGCGCAGTTCGAGAACGAGCACGTCACCGGCGTCGAACCGGGTTGCGGACGGCACGAGTGTGAGGTCGAGATCCACGGCCTCCTCGGCACGCAGCAGTTGAGATGAGGTGTAGGGGTGGTGAGCCTCCCATGCTGTGGAGCAGGACGCGTCCGTAGCGCGTCGGGATGCTCTCAGCCATCCGCGGGTGACGATGTCGTCGGTGACGCCGTACGAGCCCTCCATTCACGGGCCAACGGCTGACTAGAACGTCACTCCACTTGAATTACGTTCTACCAAGACGCTAGGCTGGAGGAATGGTCTCCCCTGACACCCCGGCCGACCGCTACCGCCGCCGCCGCGAGGCGGGCGCCGCTAGCCGTGAGGACACTCGGCGGCGACTCGTCGAAGCTGCGGATGAGCTGTTCCGCGAGCGTGGATACGTGGCGACGACGGTGGCGGCGATCGCCCAGCGGGCTGGCGTTTCGGTCCAGACCGTGTATCTGGCCTGTGGGTCAAAACGCGACCTCCTCCGGGCCGCAGGACGCGCTGCCGCGATCGAATCCGCCTTCCCCACCAGCTCAGAGCAATGGCAGGCGATCATCGCCGCCAACGTCAGCGCCGAGACCGGCAGGGACGCGACCGCCCCGGCATATCTCACAGCGGTGGCTCGACTCTTCACCGGAGTCGCAGAGCGAACCGCGCTCTACCGAGACATCCACCGCCAGGCAGAGGCCCTGGACCCGGAGATCGTGCGGGATGCAGAGGCGATGCAAACAGAGCGCCGCAAGACCATGGCCCGCGTCGCTCGTGGCATCCCGACCGAGGGGCGGCGCAGAGACCTCAGCGGCGACGAGATCCACGACACCCTCTGGGCCCTGGCCAGTCCTGAGATGTATGACCTGCTCGCCGGCGCAGGCCACACCCCAGACACGTTCGAGCGGTGGCTCGCGCGCACCCTCATCGCGACGTTGTGCGGATGACCGGCACCAGCGCAAGTACGCCGGTGGTCGTGCCCCCTCGAGCCGTACGGATGGCACGCGGGCTTCTGGTGCTCATCGCCATCTACCACCTCGCATTCCCGCTACTCGAGGGGTTCCAGACCCACCTCGCCGGGGTGAGGCTGATCCAGAGCGTGGCCCAGAACAGCTTTCTGCTCGCCATAACCACGGCTCTCATCTGGAAGCTGCCGACCGGGCATCGATGGGCGCTCAGGCCCGCGACGTTCTCCCAGGTCCTCACCATCGTCACGGGCGCGATCCTGTGGCCGGCCGCGTCGGACCTCGTGGTGACCGTCCTCGTCGCAGACGTGCTGTCGGCGACGATCATCCTCCTGCTGTGGGTCCCCCGTTCCGCCCGGGCGTTCTTCACGCCTGCCCGCCAACACGCAAGCGTCCGCGCAGCACCAGGCGTCGCGTGAACCCGCCACCATCCTGAGCTCGACCTCGCTCCGGGACGCACGGCACGCCGCGTCCGTGTGCCGCGATTAGCGTGTGTGGTTGACGAGCTCGATGTTGTTGCCGTCGGGGTCGAGCACGAACGCGGCGTAGTACCCGGCGTGATAGTCGGGCCGCTCGCCGGGCTCGCCGTTGCTCTCATAGCCGGCCGCGATTGCGTCGGCGTGAAAGCTGCGCACTGCGTCGTCGTCGCCGGAGAAGGCGATGTGGATCTGCTCGGTCGGCTCGCCGGCGAACACCCCGAACCCACCACCGGGTCCGCTGACCGAGAACCCCGCGCGCTCGGCGGTTTGGTCGCGGAGGGTCAATCCGGCGGCGATACCCGCTGTCGCGTAGAACGCGGTTGACGCTTCCAGGTCGGTGGCCCGGATGGCGACGTGGTCGATGTTGCCGCGGGGCCGGGCGCCGTCGCGGTAGACCGCTTCGAAGCGGTTGCCGGCAGTGTCCTTGAGACAACCCGCGTAGTCGTCGTCGGTGGAGTGCGGACGCGGGCCCGCAGGTCCGTCATCGACCAGGCCGGCGTCGACACCTGCCTGCCAGAAGCGGTCGACGTCGGCCTGTGCCTTGGCGATGAAGGCAACGTGGACGCGCCGAGTCGGCGGACGGTCGCCGTTGTCCTGCATGAGCACGAAGTTCCCCCACATCACGAAGCTCGACGTCGCGGCAGTCTGCTCGATCCCGAGTTCTCGCAACCCGGCACCGACGGCGCCCACGGCAAGGGGGAGGTCCGGGACTCGCACGCTGACGTGGTCAAACATTGGCCGGCTCCTTGGTGATGGTTGCCGTGCTCGGGATCGTCGAGCCACGATGGGAACCACGAGTTGCGGGGATCGTTGGGCGCATGCTCTCCGCGAGTCAGGAACCCGGGGCGTTCCCGGTGATGCCTGACAGCAAGGTGGCGAATGACCGCGCGACCCGGTCGGGGTCGGCGTCGAGCTGGTTCAGGACGGGCGGGGCGATTGCGCCGAGGATCATCGAGGCGAGGACCTCTGCGTCGAGTGCAGGGTCGATCTCCTGGATCAATGCGGCCGCGTGGAGTCTCAGCGCTCCGTAGACGCCGATTGGTGCGTCGGCGGCGCGGAACTCGCTGACCAGAGCGATTGCGAGGTGTTCGCGCTGCAGCGCGATGAGCGCGGTGGTGAACGCGATGAGACGGTCAGTCGCCGGTGCACCAGGTCCGAGCGGTGGTGGTCCGGTGAGAAATCTGTCCTGGAAGTCACGCATGTAGTCGCTCATGAGCTCGGCCATCAACCCCGCTCGGTCTCCGAACCGGCGAAAGACCGTGCCCTTACCGACGCCGGCGGCAGCGGCCACTGCATCCATCGTCACGGCGCCGGGACCGTCGGTATCGAGCACGGCTCGAGCCGCGGCGAGGATCTTCTGCCGGTTGTGCGCTGCATCGCTGCGCTCGCGTCGTTCAGAGAGGAGCGGCAGCTCGAGCGGAATCTGTGGTGGAGGAGGGAGATCCGACACCACCTTGACGTTACTAACTGGACCATAGGTCCGCTTAGTGCTACGGTCCCAGCTCAACGGACGGCTGGTCCGAATCATCGAGAAAGGTGTGAAGGATGACCACAGCAGGCGCAACGACGACAGAACTTCCAACTGGCATCTGGAAGGTCGAGCCGACCGCAGGCGAGCTGGGCTTCGGCGCCCGCGGCATGTTCGGGCTGGTCCCCGTGCACGGTCATTTCACAGACTTCGCCGGCACCCTCACCGTGGATGATGCCGGCGCCCGCGGAGAGCTCCGTGTCCAGGCCGCAAGCCTGGACACACACAACGCCAAGCGCGACGAGCACCTGCGATCAGCTGACTTCTTCGACGTCGAGGCGCACCCAACCCTGACCTTTGAGCTGAATGCCGCCAAGCCCGGGGCCGACGGAACGGTCGACGTGAGCGGCGTACTGCGCGTCCGCGACAGCGCCCTCGCGGTCACAGCACCCGTCACGGTCACTGCCGATGGCCCGAACCGGCTGACTCTGACGACGACGGTTGATGTCGACCGGGCCGCCGCCGGGGTTGGCTGGAGCAAGATGGGGATGGTCCAGGGCAAGGCGCATCTCAGCGCGAAACTCACCCTGACGAAGCAGGATTAGACGCGCGGACGAGCGCATGAGCTCGTCCGCCATGCCCCCGGCCGCAGAGCGGTGTCGACTTGGGTGGGCGTCCGTTTGCTCGCGACCTATTGGAGCAGGGTGAGCAGCCCAGCGACGAACTCCTCGGGACGCTCGGCCATTGGCACGTGCCCGGTTTCGGGCAGGCGGATGACCTGTGCGTCCGGTTGCGCGACCAGCAGGTCTGCCAAGTGAGAAATCGGCACTGTCCAGTCCGTCTCCCCCCAGATCACGCCCACGGGGGCGGTGATCTGTCTCAGCGGGGGACGTAGGTCGACGGTGCTGATCATGGCGGCGGCCTGCCCGTTGCGCGCTGCGCTGCGGGACGCGTCGCGGATGCGCGCGACCGCCCCCGGTTCCTGCGCGCTGGTCCCTGGAGGGTTCGGCAACGGCTGGCGACGCGGTTGCACCCCGCCCCGCAGCAGGCTTGTGAGTCGATCACTCGTCAACAGGTTGGCAATGACCGGCGGCAACGGCCGCAGGCCTGCCGGCGCCACGAGCGTGAGGCTCCGCACCGCAGTCGGATATCGGGCGGCGAAGTCGATCGCCAACCCGCCGCCGAGCGAATGCCCCACCAGGTCGAAGGGCTCTTGGACACCGTGGTCGTGCAGCCCGGTGCGAATGGCCGCGGCCACCTCCTCAAGGACGAACTCCGGCCCCGTCGGAGTTGAGCGTCCGAACCCGGGCAGGTCCACCGCGATGACCTGGCGCGTCTGCGCCAACTGCGGGACCACCACGTCCCAGACATGATGATCGGCGACGATCCCGTGCAGTAGGACAAGGGACTCACCTGCTCCGGTGCGCTCGATGAAGAGCTGCTGCGCCACGCTGCCATCGTAATGTTCGGGCGATGGCACGGGCCGCCCGCGCACTGTTCACGTTTCGCCTCATCGCAACTGGCGCTGTCCTCTGGCGCCTCTTAGGCGGCCGGCGGCGGCAGCCTCCACTGAGCCGTGGTGCGGATGCTCCGGGGGTGACCATCTCGGTGGTGATCCCAGCTCGTGACGAGGCCGAGCGCATCGGTCCGTGTCTGATGGCTCTCGCCGAGGACCCGGACGTCACTGAGGTGATTGTGGTGGACGACGCCTCGAGCGACGCCACCGCCGAGGTGGCCCACTCATTCGGCGCCCGCGTGGTGATCGCCGGTGCTCCGCCCGACGGGTGGGTGGGTAAGCCCTGGGCGCTGCAGCGTGGGTTGGAGGAGGCCAGCAGCGACGTGGTGGTTTCTCTCGATGCCGACACCCGGCCCGGATCAGGCCTGGTCCGGGCGCTCGCCGCGGCACTTGACACGGCGGACTTCATCAGCGCCGGTGCCCGTTTCCGCTGTGACGGCTTGGGTGAAGGCTGGCTGCATCCTGCGTTGCTGACCACGCTCGTGTACCGCTACGGCCCCCCGGACTCCATGCGTTCGAGTCAACCGGACAGGCTGCTGGTGAGTGGCCAATGCACGGCGGTACGTGCGGCCGCGCTGCGCGAGATCGGCGGATACCGGCTGTCCTCGGCTCATCTCACCGACGACGCCGCCCAAGCCCGCGGGCTCGCCCGTGCGGGGTGGCAGGTGACGTTTCGCGACGCCAGTGAGCTTCTGACGGTTGACATGCACGACTCGGTGAGTGAGCTGTGGCGTGAATGGGGTCGGTCCCTGGCTCTGGTGGATGTCACCGCACCGCTCTGGCAGGCGGCCGACCTGGGGCTTGTCTGGTGCGCGCTCGGTCTGCCGCCTCTGCGAGTTCTGTCGGGGCACCAGGACCAGCTCGACCTGGCCCTCCTCGCACTGAGGATCGCGATGCTGGCAGCCATGGCGCCATCCTATGAACGCCGGAGTCTGGCCTACGTGCTTTCACCCCTGGCTGACCCGCTGGCTGCGCTGCGCCTCACCGTGTCGACCCTCCGGCCGTCGCGGCGCTGGCGCGGACGTGAGTACGACCGCGCAGCAGGAACGCCGCGCCCATGAGACTCATGAGGACCCCCGTGGCTTTGACCCGGACAAGTGGCCCACTCACCGCCTGAACGAACGGCAGCGCAGTCAGACCTGCCCGGACACCCGAGCTGAAGCCACGGATCCGGGCAACCCACAGGAACAGACCCAGGCAGACCGTCCAGGCGCCCGGTGCCAAGGCCAGCATGCCGCCCACCAGGCACATGACGCCTTTGCCGCCCCGTTGCGGGCGCCCCAGAGGTAGGACGTGCCCGGTGATTGCTCCGGCCACCGCAGCGTACCCCGACCACCAGCCGCCCCAGCGTCGCCCCAGGACACCGGCGAGCGTCGCCTTTGCCCCATCACCGACAAAGGCGACCCAGGCGCGTCGCGGTCCCAGCTGCTCCAGTGCGTTCCAGGCGCCCGGATTGCCGTCAGCGGTCGCGTACAGGTCGACGCCATAGCGGTGAGCTAGCCACGGTGCCACCATGATGGAACCCAGCAGGTATCCGCCTGCCGCGGCAATCGCCCGTCTCACCATTGTTCGTCGCCTCCTTTCACCTCATCCGCTACCCGGTCGAGCATGCGTCGAGCGGCATGTCGCGGATGGCCCTGGATCGCCCGACGCTGAAGCGGACTCGCGGACTGCGCTTCTGGCGGCTGCTCGGAACTGGCCGCGGTCAAACCATGACCTTCTCGGCGGACCTCCGACGCTGGGCCATGTTCGCCGTCTGGGAATCCGAGGCGGCTCTGGACGCGTTCGTCACCGGATCTCCGATCACTCAACGCTGGCGTGCTCTGGCGGCCGAGCAGTACAGCGTTCGACTTGCACCCGTGCGCTGGCATGGCGCGTGGGACGGTGTCGACCCGTTGGCCGGAAGCCTCCCCCAAAGCGCCGATGATGGCCCTCTGGCCATCCTGACCCGCGCACGCGTCCGGGTCCGGGCCGCCCCGCACTTCTATCGTGCTGTCGCCGCTCCCGCTGGCGAGCTGCTTGGTTCGCGTGGGCTGCTCGCGTCGGTGGGAGTGGGTGAATGGCCGCTGCTGCGCCAGGCCACGTTCTCTCTCTGGGCAGATTCTCAGGCTGCTGTGGCTTACGCCTACGGCGGCGGTTCTCATCCCGGCGTCGTTCAGCGCACCCGCTCTGAGCGCTGGTATGCCGAGGAGCTCTTTGCGCGATTCGCGCCGTACGCCGCTCAGGGCACCTGGGACGGCTGCGATCCCCTCGGCTGAGGCGCTCACGCTGGCCCGATCTCCCGGGCGACGTTCGCTGCGCCGAGAGTCACGATGGGCAGGCCACCGCCGGGATGCACCGTCCCACCCACGAGAAAGAGACCGTCCGCACCGGGCACTCGGTTGCCCGGCCGGCGGACTGTGGCAAGTCGGCCGTGGGGAGCGGCGCCGTAGATCGCTCCGCCCAGGGCCCCCGTGGCGTGCTCGAGGTCGCCGGGCGTGCGCTGTAGCTGCTCGATGATCCGCTCTTTCACGCCGAGGCGTTGAATCATCTCGGCGGTGTGAAAACTCCAGTCCACGGTGTCAGCGATCGCCGGGGCGTTGGCCAGCACCAGCCACTTCTCACAGCCCGCGGGAGCGCTGGCGGGGTCCGTCGCCGTGGGCGAGCTGACATACAGCGTCGGCTCCCTGACGGGGCGGCGGTGGATGAACAGGTCGTCGAACTCTGCGTCGTAATCGAGGGGAAACTGAATGAGGTGATGGGGCTGGCTTTCTTCACGACCGGAGAGTCCGAGCAGCAACGTCAGGCCCGAGAGTGATCGCGCGGACGGTGTGTGCGCCCCCGGAGTCCGTCCGCTCCGGCGTTTCTGCTGAGGGGCGAAGGCAAGGCGCCCATTGTCCGTCAGCAAGTGGCGCTTGAGCACCGCCTCGTCGATGTCGCTGACCACCGCGTCTGCGGCCATCGCGCCCGCGTCGGTGATGACTTCGTGCACAGAACCTCCGCGCAGACGGATCTCGTGCACCGGGCAGTTCAGGGTGAGTTCGCCACCGAGACGCGTGAAGCGACGAACCAGAGCTTGCACGAGCGTGTACATCCCTCCGCGGGGATACCACGCACCGAAGGCGTGCTCGACGTAGCCCGACAGTGCCAGCGCCGCGGGCGCCCGTCGCGGGTCCGCGCCCGCGTAGGTGGCAAAGCGCTCGATGACCATCTGCAGCCGTGGGTCGGAGGTGTGTGCTCGGGCGAGGCCCCGGACCGTCGACCACGGACGCACGCGGAGGGCGTCGAGTGGCTTGGGCGTCGGTTGGCCGGGCTGGGGGCGGCGGGGCGGCCAGAGAGACAGCGAGTTGAGGTACGTATCGGAGGCTGCCCACATGCGGGTGCAGGTAGCCAAGAAGGACATCCAGTCCCGGCCGGTGCCCTGCGCCCACGCTTCGAGGGACTCGATCGCGGTGGGGAGATCCGCCGACAGGTCGAGGCTGCTGCCATCCGCAAAGCCATAGCGGGTCACCGGCTCGACGCGCATCAGCTCCAGCTCGTCATCGAGCGGAGCGCCGGTCTCGGCGAACACCGCGCGAAACACCTGAGGCATGGTGAGCAGTGATGGCCCAGCGTCGAACATGAAAGCGCCCTGGTGCACCTGTGCGCATTTGCCGCCCGGAGCCGGCGCGCTCTCGAGCACCTGCACCGCGTGGCCGGCGTGAGCCAGACGCACGCCGCTGACCAGCCCGCCGACGCCGGCACCCACGACGATGACCCTCATGCGGTTCGCCGGGTCCAGCGACCGGCAAGGGAGGGGATGGCGATGGCACCCATCGCCGCACCCCCGGCGGCGGCGACGCGTGGATGATCCCAGAAGGCAGAGTTCGCGAAGGCCTCACCGATCCAGGTCCAGGTGTAGAGGACAAGCGCTGCGTCATCATCCCCGGTCGGGGCCCGGTCGTCGATCGTCGAGATGAGCGAGAAGACGACGAGTGCGGTGATCCACCAGCCCAGAAAGTTGGAGGCAGGTATCCCCTCATAGCGTCCGGGCCGATGCCAGTGCCAGTAGCCCTCGCGTGCCATCCTCGGGTCGAGGAAGACGTCCCAGGCCGTCAAGGCGGTCGCCGCCAGTGCTACCCGGGGTCCGCGTCGGGGGTGAATCCAGCCGGCGGCGATCCAGGCGGGCCGAGCCATGGCCGCCCAGGCGCCCGCGGCGAGGAGCGGAACGCCGCCCAGGCGCGCCCCGAGTTGTCTGGAGTAGCTGTAGCGGCCGAACGGTATGCCGGTGCGAACGCCGATGAGTTCTGCGGCGAACCCGGTTGCCCCGGCGCCGAACATTGCGGCGCCCCCGCGGCGCGGGCCGGCGGCCTCGAGCGCCTCAACACCGGATGTGGCCAGGATGGCCGTGAGCATCGCCCGCGTCGCCCGCGGGCCTGACAGGCCGCGAATCCCGTAGACGACCTGCGCCATCAGCAGCGTGCCCGTCGACAGGCCGCGCCACCTCAGGTGGTCGGCCATGGGCGGAGGAGGGCGATGGTGCCGACGCGGAGCTTGCGTGACGTCGATCCGACCACGCGGCCGCGAAGGAGCCGTCCGACCCCCGCGGGCCCCGCTTCACAGAACGCGTCGGCTCGAGTGATCTGGTCTCGCAGCAGAGCTTCCCGAGCCCCGGGAATGGGGAGACCGGAGCGCATCTGAGCCTCACGCGAGATGGAGATCCATCGGTGTTGCGCGTCCCCGTGGATGTCGCGCAGGCGGTTCGTCCGCTGTATGGCGATCCCAAGGGCGACCGCCTCCGGGCTGGCTTGCTCGTGATGATCCATGCCAAGCACCGCTGTGAGCATAAGGCCGACGGTCCCCGCCACACGAAAGCAATGGTGGTCGAGCTCATTCGAGCTACTGAACCTCCGGTAGCCGCCAGGACGACCCTCTGCTGGACCGGCTCCGACGCGTCGAGAACCGGGCAAGCGCATAAGCTCGTCCGCCATGCCCCCGTCCGGACGCCTCAAGCACGAGAAGGTCAAGGCCTGGCAGATCGAGGCGGAGACTGACCTCGATCGCCTGCGGTCCCTCACCCCCGCGCAGTTGGGCGCCGAGGTGCTGCGTCGCGGCTTTGGCGGACTGCCGGCCGATGGTGAACGGACGCGGATCGGCCTGTCGAACAGCCTGTGCCCCGCGGCTCCGCCGGTGGTCGGCGACAACGACATCGATGTCGTCGAGCGGTACAGCGGGTTGCTCATTCCCGTCCTCGGCGCGCTGGAGGAGGCCGGGCTTCTCTCGAGCGCGCCGCGCGGACGATCGGCGCTGCGGTTCTACCACCTGACCGAGCGCGGACGATCGGCCCTGGCGGGCGACAGCGTCGAGATGATCCTGGCGACTCTGCCCTAGCGCAAGCCACCGCGCCGGCTGGCCGTCGCGTCTCGCCTGTCCCGCGCCGCAGACCGCGGTCGAGAAGCTGCCATCCTCTTGCCAATGGCCGCTCTCGCCGACCTGGCCCAGGAGGAGTTCGTCTCCCTGACCACCTACCGACGCTCGGGGGTTGCGGTGTCCGTAGCGGTGTGGATCGCTCCCGCAACCGACGCCAGCGGAGCGCTGCTGGTCACGACCACGGCGCGCTCGGGCAAGGTGAAGCGGCTGCGTCACGACCGGAGGGTCCAGCTGCGTCCCTGTGATCGCCGCGGCGTGGTCGCCGCGGACGCTCCGGTCGTCTCCGCAGAGGCGGACATCGTCGATGAAGCGAGTGAGGTCCGTCGGTTACGGGAGGCGATCCGCGCCAAGTACGGTGAGCGGATGAAGGTCACCGCTGCTGACCAGGGCATCCTGGACCCAGCCGAGCCGGCCCGGGTCGTCCTGGCGATCGTCGCGCCACACTGAGCCCGGTGGGCGTGCCGGAGGTCGGGCTCGAGCCGTTCACGCCGCGCGACTACGCGACGTTGTCATCGTGGTTCGGGAACCAGAGGGAGTTGACGCAATGGGGTGGACCAGGCGTCCGTTATCCGTTGGATCACGGCCAGCTGACGGCCATGCTCCCCGACCCTCCCCGGCGGCTGTCCTGGATGGCGGTGCAGGACCGCGACGTCGTCGGACACACCCAACTGATCACGATTGATCCGGCCGCGGGAGTCGCCCGCCTCGGTCGCATCGTCGTCGCCCCCGCGTGGCGCGGACGTGGGCTCGCCATACCGATGCTGCTGAGCGTCCTCGATGAGGCATTCGCGATGGCCCATATCGATCGGGTCGATCTGGGGGTCTACACGACAAACCTCGGAGCGATCACGACCTACTCGCGCCTTGGGTTCACCCCGAGAGGGATCCGAACCGCCTCGGTGCATGTGGGAGACGAGGCGTGGGACCTACAGGACATGTCGCTGTCTCGCGCGACCCATCTCGGCAGACGTCAGACCGGTCATTGACGATCAGGTCGTGGTGATCAGGGGTGCTCGGCGACCTCTGCCAGAGCGACCCCGAATTGCGCCCGAGGGCTCCGCGGGTGCCTAGCCGCGGCTGGCTGCCGGCGTCGCCGCGACGGGGTCGGTGACCGGCGCCGGCGGGCGCCGCATCATCACCTTGACGCCGAACTTGGGGGCGAGGGTGATGGCGCGGAACACGGCGCGATCGGGGCGCCGGGCGGCGGTGGTGAGCTCCGTGCGCTCGAGGATCCGGTCCAGCGCGACCCGCATCTCCATCATCGCGAAACTGGCGCCGAGGCACCGGCGGGTCCCGCCGCCGAAGGGCACCCAGGTGTAGGTGTCGGGTGCGTCAGCGTCGAGAAAGCGCTCAGGCCAGAAGCGTCGTGGCTCGGGGAACACGCTGGCCAGGTCGTGGATGGTGCGGATCGACACGTTGATCTCGGTGCCCACCGGGATCACCCACGGGCCCAGGCAGAAGGGGGCGCCCCGCACCACGCGGCCGATCCCGGGAAGCACCGGGCGGATGCGCAGGGCCTCTTTGACGACGGCGTCGAGGTAGGGGATCTCGCGGTGGCGAGCCCGGGCGAGGACGGCCGGGGCGCGCAGCAACTGATCAAAGGTCCAGGCCAGGCCGTTGGCGGAGGTCTCATGCCCAGCCACCAGCAGGGTGACCAGCTCGTCGCGGACCTCGCTCGGGGTCAGCCGCTGGCCGTCCGCGTCCTCAGCCAGTAGCAGCGCGGAGAACACGTCCTCGCGCTGGCTGAGTTCGGGATCTGCGCGGCGGCGGTCGATCTCGGCGTACAGCAGCTCGTCGAGCTCCGCCCGCGCGGCCGCGAACCGCTGCTGGCTGCGGTCGAGCCCGAGCCGGGGCAGGATCAACAGCGAGATGACCCCGCGGCTCCGGACGACCGGATCGAGCATCGCGCGCATCCGCTGTCGCAGCTCCGTCTCCTCCGGACCGGGCTCGTACCCGAACACCGCGCGGATGATCACCGACAGAGTGAGCGACTGCATACTCGGGTGCAGCGCAAAGGGCTCCCCCACCGGCCAGCTGTCGATCTCGGCGTCGGTGGCCTCAAGGACCGCGGACTCATACCCGCGCATGCGCTGGCCATGGAAGGGCGGCAGCATGAGCTTGCGGTGGCGCAGGTGCTCGGCGCCGTCGAGGACCAGCACCGAGCGCTCACCCAGCAGGGGTCCGAGCAGGGCGTTGGCCTCACCGGCGTTGACCTGTTCGTGGGGACCCTGGAAGAGCTCCTTGACCAGTGCCGGGTCAAAGATCATCACGAAGCTACGGTCGAACAGCGTCGACAGGGTGACCGCCCCGCCGTAGTGGCGCTCGCACGCGGCCAGGAATCGGCGGCCGGCCAGGATGAACGCCAGCGTCTGGGCCCAGGCCGGTAGCGGCGGACCCGGTGGGAGGTTCGCCTCCGGTGTGTCCTCGGCGCCGGCTGGCGCGACCGGGGCGGTCTTGACACTCATCCGTTCATGGTGGCATGCCGGGTGCGCCGGCCGTCCCAGGTGAGCGTCCAGACCGCGATCTCTGCGGTACCGAGCGCCTCGGCCAGGACCCGACCATCAGCGGTCGCGGCCGTCGGCACCGGAGGTCGTTAGCTGACTTTTAGGTCGTCGATCACCTGGGTAAACCCCTCTGCGTAGTCAGAGTGAGGAGAGAGACATGGCGACCGCACAACGGACAGCCCAGTCGGCTGTGATCCGCAGTTCAATTCCCGCACGACTCGACCGCCTGCCGTGGTCGAGGTTCCACACCCGGATGGTGATGGCGCTCGGAGTGGCCTGGATTCTCGATGGTCTCGAAATCACCATCGCGGCGAACCTCGAGTCGGTCTTCACCCAGCACAACACCCTGAGCCTGAGCACGAGCCAGGCCGCGGACATCGCGACCTGGTACCTAGTCGGCCAGGTCATCGGCGCCCTGTTCTTCGGGCGCCTGTCCGATGCCCTCGGGCGCAAGAAGCTGTTCACCATCACGCTCGGCGTGTATCTGCTCGGCAGCGGTCTCACCGCCATCACGGCTGCGGGCAGCGGCTGGGTGGTCTTCCTCTACGCCACCAGGGTCCTGGCTGGCGCGGGCATCGGCGGTGAGTACGCCGCGATCAACTCGGCCATCGACGAGATGATGCCGGCCCGCTACCGCGGTCGCATGGACATCGCCATCAACGGCACCTACTGGGGCGGCGCGCTGATCGGTACCGCCGCGACCCTGTTCGTGCTCAACAAGATCGCCCCCGACCTGGGTTGGCGCCTCGCCTACCTGCTCGGGCCGGTGCTCGGCCTGTGCATCATCTACGTACGCCGCAACCTGCCCGAGAGCCCGCGCTGGCTGATGATGCACGGCCGCGAGACGGAGGCAGAGGCCAACATGGCCGAGATCGAGGCGGACGTCGAGCGGACGCAGGGACCTCAGCCGGCGGTGGGCGAGGACCAGATGATCGAGATCCGTCCCACCGAGCGACTCGGCTACCTGACGCTGGTGCGGGTGCTGTTCTCCAACTATCCGGGTCGCTCGACGCTGGTGGGGGTCCTGATGGCCACCCAGTCGTTCCTCTACAACGCGATCTTCTTCACCTATGCCCTGGTGCTGTCGAAGTTCTTCCACGTCGGCTCCGGGGACACGGCCTACTACTACTTCGCCTTCGCCGCGGGCAACCTGCTCGGCCCGCTGACCATCGGTCACCTCTTCGACACGCTGGGCCGCAAGAAGATGATCAGTGGCACCTATCTCATCTCCGGGGTCCTGCTGATCATCAGCGCGATCCTGTTCAAGAACGGAGATCTGAGCGCGACGAGCCAGACGATTGCCTGGACGATCGTGTTCTTCTTCGCCTCGGCGGGCGCCAGCGCCGCCTATCTCACCGCCAGCGAGCTGTTCCCGCTGGAGGTGCGGTCCCAGGCGATCGCGGTGTTCTTCGCCATCGCCCAGCTGTTTGGGTCCTTTGGCTCGCACCTCTACGGCCACCTCATCGGCAACGGCCCGAACTACAACCCCAACGACCTGTTCTGGGGCTACATCCTCGGGGCCGGGCTGATGATCTTCGGCGGTCTGGTCGCGTTGGTGCTGGCCGTCGACGCCGAGGGCAAGTCGCTCGAGGACATCTCCGCGCCGTTGTCGATGGTCAAGCAGAAGATCAAGGCGTCCGCCTCACCGCCGGCCCGACCGCTGGGGGCCGCCTGAGTCGAGCTGGGCCGGGCGGGCGGTTCTAGGCCAGGGCCAGGATGAGGCCGGCCGCGAGGAGCAGCGCGGCGGTGATCCCGTGGATGCTCAGCGCAGTGGCCAGCGTGCCGCCGTTGGTGCGGACGATCATCGCGTCGGCGACGGGCGTGATCGTCACGGCGATCAGCGCCCAGCCGAGGGCGGTGCGGCCGGCGGCGGCCCACACCACGAACATGATCACGCCGGAGGTGATGTCACGGACGCCCTTGATCTCGGTCAGGGCGCGGAGGCTGTCTGGGGCCACGCCGTAGCCGAGCATCGCCTGGCGTGGCGCCAGGAGGAAGCGGGCACCGACGGCGAGGATCGCGACAGACGCCAGGAGGGCGAGGAGGAGAGCGGCGAGATGCATGAGGGGAGTCCTTTCAGCAGTTGATATCTAGCAACGTTATATAGCAGCGCTAGACTAAGTCCATGTCCCCCAGACCCGCTCCAGATCTCGACCTCAGACGTGACCAGGTCATCCACTGCGCCCGACATCTCGCCGAGGCTGAAGGCTGGCCCGCGGTGACCATGCGGCGCCTGGCCGGTGAGCTGGGTGTCACTCAACCCGTCATCTATTCGGCCTTCGCCGGCCGCAAGGCGCTCATCGACGCAGTGGCGCTCAACGGCTTCAGCGACCTCGCTGCGGAACTCGAGGCGGCAGAGGTCTCCCCGAAGGCCCGCATGCGCGCCTACCTCGATTTCGCCGCCGCTCACCCCCGGGTCTATGAGGCGATGTTCTCGCTGCCCTCGGGGTTGGCCTTCGCGGCCGACGACGCCCCCGAGGCCCTCCAGCGGGCGTTCTCGGGCGTTCGTGACGCATTCGGCGATGCCGACGGCACCCGCGCGGAGGTCGCCTGGTCCGCACTGCACGGCCTGGTCACTCTGACCGCCAGCGGACGCCTGCGCCCGGGCCAGGCCCAGGCCCAGGCCCGCCTCGACCTCGCCCATCACATGCTCACCCAACGGGAGACCCACTGATCCCGCGGCCGCATCGAGACCCTCGCCGGCCTGGCGATTCTCGCCGACGCCATCATCTACGGGACCGACGTCTTCGGCGCGATCGTCCTGCGTCCCGCCACCCGGGCGTATGGGCTGAACGCGACCGACCACGTCGCGTTCGTGGAGGCGATCATCGAGAGCCGTCGGGTCAGAGACCGGTTCCTCCGCCGGCGCCTGGCGGCCGGCGAGCCCGCCTCCGTGCAGGCGTGGGCACCCCTCGGGGGCGAAAGAGCTCTGGACCACATCCTCCGGTGGCTCACCGCCCACCGGGACGCGATGCTGGCCGCCCTGAGGTGAGACCGCGTCGCGACGTTTGCGCCCTCGCCTGGGTGGACAGCCACCGAGCATGACTGAGCCCACACCACACGATCCCCCGGCCGGCGACGACGAGACATCCGAGCTCGATCACGACGCCAGCGAGGGCGGTCCGATCAACGCCCCCGGCGACGAACCAGATCCCGAGAGCCCCACGGAGGTCGAGCAGGGTGATGCCGGCCGTCTGGCCGCCGACGACCTCTAGGCATCGACCATCCGGATCTTCGCGGTTCCCCCAAGCCCAGACGGATCAGGCGGGTGGGCTCGGCCCTGCCTGCGACACTGACGGGCGTGAGTGACGCCGCCCGCCCTCCCGAGTGGATCGCGCTGGACGGGGCGGTCAACGCCCGCGCCGTCGTACCGGGCGTGCTCCTGCGGGCCGACAACCTGCAGGGTCTCAGCGCCGAGGATGTCCGGACCCTCGTCGGTGAGCACGCGGTCGAGGTGGTGCTCGACCTGCGGACCGACACCGAGGTCAGGCACGAGGGGCCGGGGCCGATGACGACCGAACCCGCGGTGCGGATCGAGCACCGCTCGCTGTACCCGGACTCGGGGGCCAACACCGACCTCGAGGTCGCCACGATCAAGCCGTGGGGTCCCGCCCACGACGACGTGTTTCCCGACGAGCCGCCGGTGGTGCGCTCCTACATGAGCTATCTCCATCGGCGCCCGGACTCGATCGTCGCCTCCGCTCGCGCCATCGCCCAGGCCCGCGGGTCGGTCCTCGTGCACTGCGCCGCCGGCAAGGACCGCACCGGGGTCGTGGTCGCGCTGGCGCTCGACGCGGCCGGTGTCGACCGGTCGGTGATCGTCGCCGACTACCTGGCCACGGCGGAGCGGATCGAGGCGATCGTGGCGCGCCTGCTGGCCTCGAGCACCTACCGCGCCGAGATGGAGGGGCACGACCCCCAGGATCACGCGCCGCTCCCGGGCACCATGGAGCGCGTGCTCGAGCTCGTCGACGGGCACTTCGGCGGCGCGGCGGCCTGGCTCAGCGCCCACGGTCTCAGCGCAGACGATCTCCAGCGGCTGCGCCGGCGCGTGACCGGGCGCCCGGTCTCCGGGTCGGGCTCCCACGCCTGAACCTGTCGCGGCGAGCGGGCCGGCTCAGCGCGCGACGAGCGCGTCGCGGACGCGCTTGACCGTCGCACCGGGGCGGACGAGCGGTCCCGGGGCGAACTGGGCGACGCGCAGCTCCTCCAGGAGCCAGGTGAGGTCAGCGCGTCCGGCCGACTGAGCTTCGAGCGCATGGATCTGATTCATGCGCTCAGCGTCGGCGACGACGTGACGGCTGAGGCGCTCCAGGCGCAGCGCGCCGGCTCGCAGGTAGCGCTCGACGTCGTCCAGGCGCGCGACCCCCGTGCCCGCGAGCATCCCGGGGTAGACGAGCCGGCCGAGCTGGCGGGCGACGTCCTCCCGGGCGGGACCGAAGACGGCGTTGGCCGGGAGGGTGTCGAGCTGCTCGCGCACCGCCCGGGCCGCCTCGAGGATCCGCCCGAAGCTGATCAGCACCTGATGGGTCATGGGCCGCAGCTCACCGCGGACGTGCTCGCGCAGTGCGCCGAAGGCCGCCGCGTCCCAGGCCGGTCCGCCGCCGCTGGCCATCAGCGCGTCGAGGGCCGCGTTGCCCGCATCCTCCAGGACCGCCTCCAGACCTCCGTGCGGCGCGGCGGTGAGCGCGAGGGTCAGCTGGGGGCCGAGCTGACCGATCACCCAGTGCCGCGGTGAGGGAACCGTCAGGGCCAGCAACCGTCGCGTTCCGCGGGCCATGGTGAAAGCCTGTTCGCCGGGCGACTCACACACCCGGATCCCCACCGTGTCGCCCTCGTCCACCAGTGCCGGGAAGCCGCGCAGACCCCCGGGCAGCTCGACGCTGCGGGGCAGCGACTCCACGTCGAAGCCGCGCATGCCGCGGCGGGCGAGCGCCGGCATGGCGTGGGCCAAGCGCGCCTTGAGCAGGGGCCGCAGCTCGTCGCGCAGGGCGTCGAGGGAGCGGCCCGAGGCCAGCACCGACCCGTCCTCGTCCTCCACCGCGAAGGTCATGCGCAGGTGGGCGGGCAGATCGTCGAGGGACCAGTCAGCCGCTCCGATGCGCACCCCCGTGAGTCGCTCGACGCCCTCGGCCAGCACCTCGAGCAGCGGGCCGGAACGGGGTTTGACCTCGGCCAGCAGGGCGGTCGCGGTGTCGGGGATGGGCACGAGCACCCGGCGCAGTGACTTGGGCAGACCGCGCAGCAGCGTCTCGTACAACTCACGGCGGAAGGCGGGCACCAGCCACTCGAAGTTGCTCTCGCGCACCTCCCCCAGGGCGGACAGCGGAACGTGGACGGTCACCCCGTCGACCGCGGAGCCGGGATCGAACGCATAGGTCAGCGCGAGCTCGAGGAACCCCTGCTTCCAGCGGGCCGGACGCTCACGGTCATTCGGCGCGACGCCGCCGACGATGAGCATGTCCATCGGGTAGTCGAGCCGCGTCGGGTCACTCTGGCGAGCCTGCTTCCACCAGCGGTCGAAGTGGCGGCCGCTCACCACGTTCTGGGGGATCCGTTCCTGAAAGAACGACACCCGGGCCTCCTCGCCGGCGAGCAGGTCACGCCGCCGCGCCCGCGCCTCGAGCGCCTCGACCTCCTCCACCCGGCGGGCGTTCTCGCGCATGAACGCATGGGGCTGATCCCAGTCGCCCGCCACCATGGCATGGCGGATGAACAGCTCACGTGCGGCGGCCGGGTCGATGCGCCCGTACTGCACGGTGCGCGCCGCCACGATCGGAAGCCCGTACAACGTCACCTGCTCGGTCGCCACCACGGCGGCGCGGCGGCGGTCCCAGCGCGGATCGCCGTAGGAGCGCTTGATCAGGTGCTCGGCCAGGGTCTCGACCACCTTGACGTCGGCCGCGGCCGCGGTGCGGCCCCAGAGCCGCGTCGTCTCGACGAGCTCGGCGACCATCACCCAGTTCGGACCCCGGCGGGCGAGCGCCGAGCCGGGGAAGATGGCGAACTTCGCCCCGCGAGCGCCGGTGTACTCGCGGCCCGGTCCGTCCTTGGTGCCCAGGTGCGACAGCAGCCCCGACAGCAGCGCGGTGTGGATCTCCGGCGGCGCCCCCGGGTGGTCATTCAGGGTCAGGCCGACCTCACGCGCGGCGTCCCCCAGCTGGGCCACGAGGTCCTGCCACTCACGGATGCGCAGGTAGTGGAGGAACTCGGCCTTGGCACGCTTGCGCACCTGGGAGCGCGACATCTCCTGGCCCAGCGAGCGCAGATAGTTCCACAGGTTGAGGTAGGCGAGGAAGTCCGAGGCTGGGTCGGCGAAGCGCGCATGGAGCTGGTCGGCCTGGGCGCGTTGGTCAGCCGGGCGCTCACGGGGATCCTGGATCGACAGCGCCGCGGCGATGATGATCACCTCGCGAGTGCAGCCCAGGCGGTCGGCCTCGATCACCATCCGCCCGAGTCGCGGGTCCACCGGGACCCGCGCCAACTGGCGCCCGAGCGGCGTCAGCGGCTCGGGCGCCGACGGGTCCAGGGCCCGCAGCTCGTGCAGCAGCTCGACGCCACTGCGGATCTGGCGACGGTCGGGCGGTTCGAGGAACGGGAAGGACTCGATGTCGCCCAGCCCGAGCGCGGCCATCTGCAGGATCACGCTGGCCAGGTTCGTGCGCAGGACCTCGGGGTCGGTGAACTCGGGACGCGCGTTGAAGTCCTCCTCCGAGTACAGCCGCACACAGATCCCGTCGGCGACGCGGCCACAGCGGCCCTTGCGCTGGTCCGCCGAGGCCCGCGAGACCGCCTCGACCGGCAGCCGCTGCACCTTGAGCCGGGCGCTGTAGCGCGAGATGCGCGCCAGGCCGGTGTCGACGACGTAGCGGATGCCGGGCACCGTCACCGATGTCTCGGCCACGTTGGTCGCCAGCACCACCCGGCGTTTCTGGCTGCGGTTGGTGCCGAACACCTTCTGCTGGTCGGCCACGGCCAGGCGCGAGAACAGCGGCAGGACCTCGACGCGGGGTCCCAGCCGGCCCGTGAGCACCTCGGCGGCGTCGCGGATCTCGCGCTCGCCGGAGAAGAACGCCAGCACGTCCCCGTCGCGCTCGGCCATCAGCTCCTCGACGGTGTCCGCCAGCGCGTCGAGCAGCTCCTCGCCCTCAGCCGGCGGCCGGTAGCGGACCTCGACCGGGTAGGTCCGGCCCGACACCTCGACGATCGGGGCGCCGCCGAAGTGCGCGCTGAAGCGCTCGGGGTCGATCGTCGCGCTGGTGATGATCAGCTTGAGGTCGGGGCGCTGGGGCAGGATGCGGTAGAGGCAGCCGAGCAGGAAGTCGATGTTGAGCGAGCGCTCGTGCGCCTCGTCGACGA
>CAZZVR010000049.1:0-20057 GCA_964657595.1 Burkholderia sp. PAMC 26561
GTCGTGACGGCGGTGGTGGTTGCGACGGCGCTGGTGGCCGGGCTGGTCGTGGCGGTCGTGGTCGTCGCGGTGCTCGTCGCCGCGATGGCGGCCCCGGTCGTGCCCTCGGCCCCGCTGGATCCCGCCGCCGCGGGCGGGCAGGAGGCGGATGTGATCGACGTCGCCTCCGGTGCGTTGAGCAGGTCCAGCAGCGCGCCGATGGAGGGCTGGCTCTCGGACAGGACGGTCTCGATGATGTTGAGCGCCGGGCAGGAGGCCATGAACAGCCCGCGGGCCAGCGCGCCGTTGGCGTCCTGATAGGACAGGACGCTGTCGGCGTTGTGGGCCAGCCATGCCCCCCAGTACAGGTAGGAGTTGCCCGTGGCGGGCTCATGCGCCAGGGCGTTGAGCAGCGCATTCACCCAGCCGAGGGCGGAGCTGAGGTGCGGCACCGCGGTGGCGAGGCGCGCGGCGGCCGGGGCGAGGGTCCGCGCCAGCGGCTGGACCGCCGTGCTGAAGGGGATCAGCTGGGTGCTCAGCCCGGCCTCGGTCTGGCGGGCCAGCGGCCTCACGGCCGCCAGGGCGGGCCCCAGCCGACGCGCGAACGGGGTCAGCTTGGCCAGCGCGGGCGCGGCGGTCGCGGAGAAGCGGCTGACGTCGCTCAGCGCGGTCTGGGTGACGCCGAGCGTGGCGGGTGCCTTGACCAGGGCGGACGCCAGCGCGGTGTCCTGGGAGGCGATCGCGCTGAAGTCGGTATCGGAGGCGTCGACGAGCGAGCTCAGCTGGCGGCTGACCCCGCCGAGCGCCCCGGCCACCCGGTCGAGGTTGTGGATCGCCCCACGCAGGTCGACGTTGCGCCGGGCCAGCAGCGCGGTGAACGCCGCGGTGCTGTGCACCAGCGGGGGGAAACGCTCGAACACCTGCCGCAGGGTGCTGGAGGTGTGGCCCGACAGGGCGCTGGCGCCGCCCGACAGGGCCAGCAGCAGATACGTGCGCGTGTCGGCGTCGAGCGAGGCGAGGATCTGGTCGACGTCGACATCCGGCTGGGTCTGGGCGACGCCCAGGCTGGCTCCAGAGCGGACCCGACCGGCTGAGGGCGTGCCCGGATCCAGGGACAGGTACATGTCCTTCAGCGGCGTGCGCTCGCGCAGCAGCACCGTGGCGTCGGCGTAGATCGGGGCGTAGCGCTTGTCGATGTCCATGGTGACCACCGCGTGTCCGTCCACCAGCTTGACCGCGCCGACGCTGCCGACCGGGACGCCGGCGATGGTGACCGCCTCCCCCTGTCCGGCACTGACCGCCGCGGCGGTGCCGAACTGCGCCTGGACCACGTAGTAGCGGTTGAACAGGGTGAACGACGGCTGGTGGGCGAGGATGTAGCCGGCGCTGGCCAGGGCCAGGGCGAGCAGGACCGCGATGGCGGCGAAGTCCCGCCGGTGGGTGGCGATGGCCCGCCTCACGGTGTGCCCCCGGTGACCACGCGGTTGAGGTCCGGCGCCGAGAAGCTGGCACACCGCGTGCTGGTGTCCACCGCGGGCAGCGCGGTGGGCAGCAGCGGCCGGCTGCCGCGCGGGGTGAGGATGACGTTGCCGTACAGCGGCCCGTTGACCGGCAGCGACTTGGTCGCCACCAGCGTGCTGCCCCCACCGATCGCGGCGCGCAGGTAGCGGCCGTTGCCGTCGAAGTTCTGCCCCGAGGAGGCGAGGCCGACGGTGGACTGCAGCAGCTCCTTGTACACCGGCTGGCCGCTGGCGTTCGCGCCCGGGTCGATGATCGTCGCGTTGCCGGTCGGCACGATGTCGCGGCTGGCACACAGCGCCAGGTTGTTGAGCTGGCCCAGCAGCGGCGTGGCCGCACGCACCACGGTGGCGGTGTGCTTGAGCGCGGGGGTGAGCACGGGGAGCAGGCCGAGGAGGTGGCGGCGGTCGACCAGGCGGGTCAACGTGGCCAGCCACGGGAGCGTGGTGTGGATGGTCGGCCCGAGTTGGTGCAGGGCGGGCAACAGGTCGGTGGAGAAGCTGGCCAGGCGGGGCAGGGTGCGCTGGAGGCCGCGGTCGGCCGAGTCGGCGGCGGCCAGGGTGGCCGGCAGCGCCGCCAGGGTCGCCTCCAGGGCACCCTGGCGCTGGGCCAGCGTGGTCATCGTCGCGTCGAAGGAGCTGACCAGACCGGCGAGCTGGCGGTGGCTGGCGGCCAGGCCCGCGAAGGTGCGTGACAGGCCGTCCACGGCGCCGGACAGGTCATGGGGCTGGCTGCCCAGCAGCGCCTGGTTGACGATGGCCGAGGCGCGCAGCGCCGCGGTCGAGTCAGCCAACGTGGCGTTCAGCGCGCGTGCCCCACCCCCGCTCAGCGCCGTGCCGAGCCCCCGGAGGAGGTGCTGGAGGTTGGCTCGCGCGGGCTGGTCGAGGCTCGAGAGGACACGATCGAGCTGGACGGGGCCGGCGGTGTTGGCGGCGGGCAGGGTCGCCCCCGAATGCAGGGTGGGGGCGTTGGGGACCCCAGCGGTGAGGGCGACGTAGAAGTTGCCCTCGAGGAAGGTGCGCGAGCGGATGCTCGCCGTCGCTCCGGTGTGCAGGGGCAGCGCGGCGGCGTCGAGGTGCATGGTCACCGTGCCCGCCGTGCTCGACCCGGCGATCGGGCTCACGCCGGTCACCTCACCCACGTCGACACCCGCCATGCGCACCGGCGAGGGGATGTGCAGCTCCGTGTTGGCGGTGAAGGTGGCCCGGAGCACGAACGGGCGCGAAGCCCAGGGCAGCTGCCCGCCGAAGATGAAGTAGCCAGCCAGGGCCAGCGCCAACACCGCCAGGCTCGCCGCCCGCCGCGGGGTCAGGCGCGAGGGGCGGCGTCCGACCACCTGGAGCGACGGGACCGGTTCAGGCATCTGAGGCGCTCGTCTGGGCCCGGGAGGCATCGAAGTGCTCGTTGCCGGCACTGCACACCGCGGGCTGGCCGGGCGCGTCGGTGTTGGGATAGGCGTCGACGTGCAGCGGCGCGTGGTGGCTGCCCCCGCTCGTGCTGGTGCTGAGATAGGGCGCCGAGGAGGGCACCGCCTCGCCGCCGGTCACGTCGTCGATGGCGACGAGCACGAAGCGCAGCACGGTGCCGTTGCCGACGTTGTCGCCCAGCGTGCTGGACAGGTTGTGCAGCAGCGTGGTGATGTCATCACAGCCGCTCTGGACCGGAGTCAGGTAGACGAGGGGGCGGCGCAGGGCCGACGCGGTCTGGGTGAGGCGCGACAGGCCGGCGGTGACCGTCGCGTTGGCGCTGTAATGCGCCAGCGTCTCCGACAGGGAGGTGATGCGCCGGTCCAGGCCGGCGGTCGCGGGGAGGTTGGCGACCCCGGCGGCGACGGCGCCGGTCAGGATCGGCGTGGACGCGGGCAGGGTGGCCAACCCGGGGTTGAGCGTCGCCAGCAGCGTGGCGGTCGAACGGGCGAACCGGGCGATGCTCGGCGCGTCGGCGCTGGTGGTGTTCAGCGCCCCCGGGGTGTCGGCGATCGCCTCCTGGAGGGAGGGACGTGCGGCGGCCGCGAGGGCGGCGAAGGTCGTGTCGAGACCACGGACGGCGGCGGCCTGGGTGCCCGCGACGGGCGCCAGCGCTGAGGCCAGGGCGCCCAGGGAGCGGACGGCGCCGCTGAGGTCAGTCGACGGCGAGGCGAGGTTGGTCATCACCGGGGTCAACCGCCGGGTCAGCGGGCCCAGCGCGCCGATGGCGGCGTTGAGGTCACCGCCGCGGCCGGTGAGGGCGTCCCCCAGCCCGAGCATCGACTGGCGCACACCCACGCGGGTGGGCGCGTTGAACATGTCGAGCACCTGGTCGAGGTCGACGGAGGCGCCGGTGTCGGCCAGCGGCACCGTGGCGCCGTTGGCCCACATGCGCGGGCCGTGACCGAGACTGACGTCGACGTACTTCTCTCCGATGGTGCCCTTGAGCCGGATGGTGAAGCGGCTGTCGCGGGGCAGCGGGGCGATGCTCTTGTCGAGTTTCACCGTGACCATGGCGATCGGCTTGCCGTCGCGGGCGTGGACCGGGACGACGCCGCTGACGAAGCCGATCAGGCTGCCGCCCATGTGCACCTCGCCGCCGCGAGTCAGCTCCTCGGCGTTGGTCACCCGCAGGTGCAGCATGTAGTGGGCGCTGAAGGGCACGCTGTTGTTGGTGTCGAAGGCGAGGACGACAGCGCCGATCAGCACCAGCACGGTCACCGCGCCGATCAGCACCCGGTTGTGCCAGAAGCCCTGCTGGCGCCGGCGGCCGCCGCGGCTGCCCGGGCTCACTGGCTCGGTCCGGTCAGGTAGGAGAGCAGGCCCGTCAGCTTGTCCGCCGCCTGGATGTTGCCGGCGCCGGAGGTCTGGGTGAAGTGCGCCGAGCAGCCGGCGACCGGGCTGCGGGCATAGCCGGTGCAGGAGCCGACCTGCAGGTCGGTGCGCAGGTAATGCCCGTCGGCGTCAAAGCCGTTGGTCGCCCCGGCGGCGTTGAAGATGAACGACGTCAGCTGCGAGATCGCGTCGCTATGGGTCAGGCTGGTGGTCAGGGTGTCGAGCAGCTGAGCCGACGGCTGGGCGGCGCCACCGAGCCGTCCCAGCCGCACCGCCAGGGGCCGGCTGGCCACCAGGTTGGATTCCGAGCGCGCGGCGGCACGCGACAGGTCGTTGAGCGCAGTCTTGGCGCGCGCGGCGAACGGCACCAGGTCGGTGAACTCGGCGTTGAGCGCCCCCGCGCTGGAGCCGAGGTTGGCCAGCGCCGGCGTGCCCTGGCGCGCCAGTGCGCCCAGATCCGACATCAGCGGCTTGAGCTGGTCCAGGAACGGTGGCAGCGCACGGATCGAGGCGGTGATCTGGGGAGCCTGTGCGGCGGCGGCGACCGCGGTGGTGTCGGCGTTCTGGACAAAGCCGGCCAGGGACCGGCGGGCCCGGGCCAGGGGTCCGAGCACCCGGTCGGAGTCGACGGCGAGCTGCGCCAGGGTCCGGTTCAGGGCGGCGAGCAGGCTGAACACCCGGTCGGTCGCCGCCAGGCCCGGGTCAGCGCGGCGGATGACCGCGTTGAGGTCGGCGCCGCGGGCGGCCAGGCCGGTGCCGAGCTCGTCGATGATGGTGGACAGGGCCTCGCGCACCGGCTCGGTGGAGATGTCCGAGACGATGTCGGGATCGATCGGCGAGCTGGTGCGGGTGACCCCCAGCAGGTGACTGCCCGCCCCCGGCCCGCGCCGGATCAGCGCCAGCCGGGGCGCTGACGCCGTGCCGGGCGTGCAGTCGACGTAGCGCTCGGCGATGAGCGACTGGGGGCGGATCGCGCAGGTCGCGTTGGCGTGCCAGGGGGTGAAGCCGGGCGTGGTGATCGACAGGGTCAGCGCCGCCAGCTTGGACCGGGTCACCGTCTCGGAGGCGATCGTCCCGACCGGCGCTCCGGCGATCCGCACCTGCTCGCCCGGTGCGGCGTACCCGGCGTTGTCAAACAGCGCGCGGACCTCATAGCCGCCGCCCCCGCCGTCGAGCCCGAGCAGCACGACCGCCACCCCGGCGGCGGCCAGGACGAGCGCGACGAGCAGGGATCCGGCCAGCCGTCTCACGGCGTCTGGCTCGGATCACAGCCGGCGACGGCATAGGGCGCGGACCCGTCGGGGCTGGCCGGGACGGCACTGCCGGGGCAGCGGTTGGTGACATGGGTCAGACCCTGAAGCCGGTCAGCCGGGTTGCGGAGGGCGAGCTGGTTGGCGGAGTTGACCGAGAACGCGTTGAAGAACGGCTGGGTGCGCGCGTAATGGCCGTTGGCGTCGTAGTAGGCACTGGCCTGACCCAGGCTGGCCAGGGCGCCCACGACATCGGGCGTGTAGGCCAGCAGCGTGCTGACCTGGGTCTGGGAGGCGTTCATCGCGCTGATGCTGTGGGGGAAGGCGGAGCGCGCCAGCCGCGCGAGGGCCGGTGTCCGCTCGAGCAGGCCGGCCGCGGCCGGGACCAGCGACGCGAGCTCCGAGACGGCCGGGCGGGCCGCCCCGGCCAGCTGGTTGAGCGCGGCGGTGAAGGGTGACAGCTGGGCCACGGCGGGCTTGGCCACATCGACCACCGGCGTGAGCGCGTCGAGGGTCCCCACCAGCGTCCCCAGGGTCCGGGTCGAACGTGAGAGGACGGTCGGCAACGCCACCAGCGTGCGGTCCAGCGCGCGGGACTGGGTGGCGATCGCTCCGGTGGCGGCGGCGGTGCTCGACACGAGTTGGGTGAGCTGAGTGGCCCGGGTGGCCAGCGCCTGCATGGTCGCCGAGCCCGACACCAGCAGCTGGTCGAAGGAGCCCTCGTAGCGGGTGAGCTCGGCGGTCACCTCCGAGGTCGAGGCGAGCGCCGGGTCGAGGTATTTCAGCGTGGCGTTGGCCTGGGCCGAGCGGCCCCGGATCATCGTCGCCTCCCCGTCGATGGTGCGCGCCAATCCGGTCCGGGTCGCCGGGTCGAAGGCGTCGAAGAGCTCATCGAGGGACACCTCGGCGTGGTTCTGCGACGCCGCGATGGTGGAACCGGAGTCGAGGACGAGGTTCGTGCGGGGGCCCGGCTGGATCGTCACGTAGTGGCTGGCGATCCCGGCCAGGCCGTTCTCCTCGATCCGGGCCGAGCTGCCGGCGTGCAGCGGCGCCGCCGCGCCGCTCAGCCCGATGAGCACCGCCGCCTGTCCGGCGCGGGTCAGGCCGACGGACTTGACCGTGCCGACCTGGGCGGGTCCGATGAGCACCTGGTCGCCGTCGACCAGCCCGGAGGCGTCGGAGAACAGCAGCCGGACGGTGTAGCTCGAACCCCCGGCCAGCAGGAGGATGACGACCACCGCCAGCACCGTTACCCCGAGCGCCGCCACAGCGACGGACCGGGCAGAGCCCCCATGAGCGTTCACAGCGGGTACGGACGTTCCTCTCCTCGACGCAGCACCTCCCCAGGCCTCAGCGATGGTAGAGAGCGGCGGGGCAGAATCCCACCGCTAGCGACCGGGGCGGCACGGGGCGAACTCAGGCCGCGTTGAGACCGGGTCGGCGGGTGCTGGCCGCGCGCGTCGCGCGGGTGCGCTTGACCAGCAGCGCGGCGCCCAGGGCGCCGCCCAGGTCGCCCAGGCCCGCCAGCGCGACCGCCGGGGTGTTGTGCCCCGGGAAGAGGTGGGGCTTCATCGCCGTGATGATCCGGTCCACGTAGGGCTGGCCGAAGCGCACGCCGAGACCACCGCCGATGATCACCGCGTCGATGTCGAGCAGGTTGACCGCCGAGGCGATGCCCTGGCCGAGCGCGACGACCGCCCCGTCGATCAGCGAGACCGCCAGCTTGTCGTCCTTGTCGACCGCCTCGGCCCACACCGAGGAGGTGAACCGCACCCGGTTCTTGCTCTTCATGATCTTGATCAGGTCGGTCTTGGTGCCCTTCTTGATCTCCTTGCGGGCCTTGGCCTCCATCGACGCGCGCCCCGCGTAGGCCTCCATGCAGCCCTTGTGGCCACAGCCACAGCGCCGGCCCCCCCGTTTGACGACCATGTGGCCGATCTCCCCCGCGCCTCCGCGTCCGTGCCACATCTGACCGTCGAGGATGATCCCGCCTCCCACACCGGTGCCCCAGAACACCCCGAGCACCGAACGGAACGGCTTGGCCGCACCGATCGCGTACTCCGCCTGGGTGCCGACCGCCACGTCATTGCCGACGACCACGCGCGTACCCAGCGCGGACTCCAGCGTGCCCGCCAAGGGGAAGCTGCCGGTCCAGCCGGGCAGGTTGCGCGCGGCGGTGACCACGCCGGACTCCGACACCGCGCCCGGGGATCCCACCCCGACGCCGGTCAGGTCCGCGGTCTTGACCCCGGCCGCCTGCGCGGCCTCCTGCAGCGACTGGGCCATCACCTTGGCCACGTCCTCGGGCCCGCCCGCGGTGGGCGTCGGGTGCCGGGAGGAGCCCTTCACCCGGTTGGAGGCGTCGACGACGATCGACTCGATCTTCGTGCCCCCCAGGTCGATGCCGCCACGCAATGCCGCCATGGCCGCGACTCTACCCCCAGGCGCGGCGGTAGCGCTCCTGCTCCTGGGTGGGCGTGTCGATCGCCACCCCGACGGCGGCGAGCTTGAGGCGCCCGACCTCACGGTCGATCTCCTCGGGCACCGACTGGACCCCGGGGACGAAGCGCTCCGGCGTGGCCACGAGCGCCTCGACGCTGAGCGCCTGGAGGGCGAAGCTGACGTCCATCACCGCCGCGGGATGGCCCTCGGCCGCGGCCAGGTTGACCACGCGACCGCGAGCCAGCAAATTGAGCACCCGTCCGTCAGCCATCCGGTACTGGTCGACCAGGGGCCGTACCGCCAGCGGCGGAGCCTCGGCCACGCCGGCCAGGGCCTCCAGGTCGATCTCGACGTCGAAGTGCCCGGCGTTGGCGAGGATCGCCCCGGACTTCATCGCGGCGAAGTGCGCGCCGGACAGAACCCCGCGCGATCCGGTGACGGTGACGAAGATGTCGCCGACCGCCGCCGCCTCCAGCGCGGGCATGACCTGATAGCCGGCCATGCGCGCCTCCAGCGCCCGCAGGGGATCGACCTCGCAGACGATGACCGCCGCGCCGGCGCCGCGCGCCCGCTCGGCCACGCCCATCCCGGCCCACCCGTAACCGAGCACGACCAGGGTCTGGCCGGCGAGCAGTACGTTCGAGGCCCGGACGATCCCGTCCAGCGCGGACTGGCCGGTGCCGTGGCGGTCATTGAGCGCCCGCTCGGTGCGGGCCTCGTTGACGGCCAGGACGGGGAAGCCCAGGCCCTCGGCCGCACCCGCGGCGGCGCGCCGCAGGGCCAGCAGCCCGGTGGTCGTCTCCTCGGTCCCGCCCCAGAGCGGAGCGGCCGCGGCCAGCAGGTCGCCGCCGTCGTCGAGCACCACGTCCGGATGCCCGGCGGCCACCCCCGCGACCCCTGCCTCATAAGCGGTGAAGCTGTCGCCGTGGCGGCCCCGCACGTCGACTCCGTCGGCCACCATCTCGGCGCTGACGTCATCCTGGGCCGACAGCGGGTTGGCCGAGCACAACGCGACCGCGGCACCGGCTCCGCGCAGTGCGGTCACCAGCACGGCGGTCTCGGCGGTCAGGTGCAGGCAGGCGCCCACCGACACGCCGGCCAGGGGCCGCTCGTCCCCCAGACGAGCGGCGACCTGCCTGAGCACCGGCATCTGGCTCGATGCCCAGGCAATGCGGTCAGCCCCGGCTGACAACGAGACTCAGCAACGCTCGCTGCGCCCGCGATGCTCGTTCGGCTCCGACGACCTAGTAGCGGTACTGGTCTGACTTGAACGGCCCCTCGACCGGCACGCCGAGGTAGGCGGCCTGGGTGTCAGACAGCTGGGTCAGCTTGACCCCGAGGGCGTCGAGGTGCAGCCGGGCGACCTTCTCGTCGAGGTGCTTGGGCAGCACATACACGTCGGTGCCGTACTTGGAGTCGTCGTTGTTGGCCCACAGCTCGATCTGCGCCATCACCTGGTTGGTGAACGAGTTGGACATCACGAAGCTCGGGTGGCCGGTGGCGTTGCCGAGGTTCATCAGACGCCCCTCGGACAGGACGATGATCGCCTTGCCGTCCGGGTAGACCCACTTGTCGACCTGGGGCTTGATGTTGACCCGCTCGATCCCGCTGGTCCGGGTCAGCCCAGCCATGTCGATCTCGTTGTCGAAGTGGCCGATGTTGGCCACGATCGCCTGGTGCTTCATCCGGGCCATGTCGGCGGCCATGATGACGTCCTTGTTGCCGGTGGTGGTGATGAAGATGTCACCCTCGCCGAGCACGTCCTGGAGCGTGGTGACCTGATAGCCGTCCATCGCCGCCTGCAGCGCGCAGATCGGGTCGATCTCGGTGACGATCACCCGGGCACCCTGGCCGCGCAGTGACTCCGCGCAGCCCTTGCCGACGTCGCCGTAGCCGCACACCACGGCGACCTTGCCGCCGATGAGGACGTCGGTGCCGCGGTTCAGGCCGTCGATGAGGGAGTGGCGGCAGCCGTACTTGTTGTCGAACTTCGACTTGGTCACCGAGTCGTTGACGTTGATCGCCGGGAACAGCAGCTTGCCCTCACGGGCGAAGTCATAGAGGCGCAGGACGCCGGTGGTGGTCTCCTCGGTGACGCCCTTGATGGCCTGACCGATGGTGGTCCAGCGCTGGGGGTCCTCGGTGAGCGACCGTGTGAGGAGGGCGAGGATGACCGCGTACTCCTCCGAGTCCGCGTCGGTGGCGGCGGGAACTGCACCGGCCGCCTCGAACTGGGTGCCCTGATGGATGAGCAGGGTGGCGTCACCTCCGTCGTCGAGGACCATGTTGGGGCCACCGTCGAAGCCGAGCAGCGCCTGCTCGGTGCACCACCAGTACTCCTCGAGGGTCTCACCCTTCCAGGCGAAGACGGGGACGCCCCGGGGATCCTCGGGGGTGCCCTCGGGGCCGACCACGACCGCTGCGGCGGCGTGATCCTGGGTGGAGAAGATGTTGCAGGAGACCCAGCGGACCTCGGCGCCGAGCGCGGTGAGCGTCTCGATCAGCACGGCGGTCTGGATGGTCATGTGCAGCGAGCCCATGATCTTGGCGCCGGCGAGCGGCTGGGAGTCGGCGAACTCGGCGCGCGTGGCCATCAGGCCGGGCATCTCGTGCTCGGCGAGGATGATCTCCTTGCGCCCGAACTCCGCCAGGCTGAGGTCGGCGACCTTGTAATCGAGTTTCTGCGCTGTCGTGCTCACGTGTGTCTCCGTTGTCGTTTGAGGTTTGTGCGGGTCTGTGGGACCCGCGTTCACAGTCGGTGGTGATCTGAGCCCTAGACCGCGCCGCTGAGCAGCCGCTCGTGGCGCATCTGCTCGAAGCTCAGCCATTGCCCGGGCTCGATGTCGACGGGGATCTGCGGGGCGGCGGCGAGCCATTCCCGCACGTCTCCGCGCAGACCCGGGTCAGCGTCCATCCGCCGCGCGAAGGCGACGTCGGACAGGGCCACGTCATGGCGCTGGAGCAGTTCCTTCAGGGTGGCCAGACGCTGGAGCTCACCGGGTCCGTAGATGCGGTAGCCGCCGTCGGTCCGGGCCGGTGAGACCAGCCCGGCCTGCTCCACATAACGCAGCATCCGGGCCGACCAGCCGGTGGTCTGCGCCGCCTCGTTGATGGTGAGCCCGTCCATTACCGTGCTCAACCTTACCACGGGTGTGTCAAGGTTGGGCGGGCGACCCGCCGCCGGTCGACTCCAGGGGAGAAATGCCGACCCACGCGGAGTTTCTCCCCCGGAGTGGCGGCCTCAGGCGGTGAGGACCTGGCGATAGAGCTCGACGAGGTTGTCCAGCAGCAGCCGGGTGACGATCCGCTGCAGCGGACCCTCCCCCACCTCCACCGCACTCGGTGCCCAGTCGGGCTCGCGCCCGTCGACCCGGGCGTACGCGAGCCGCTTGGCCGGTGAGTCGACCGGCGAGTCCGGCCCCCACTCGCGGGCCAGGCGCGCCACGTGGGCCGCGGCGCGCTCGATCAGCGCGGCCGAGCTGGCGCCCAGCCCGGCCAGGCGCACGAGCTCGAGGCAGACCACCAGCGGGTAGCCGATCGCCAGCACGGGATCCGGGAAGCCGCCGGGCAGCGGGACCACGGGGACCTGGGCGGCGCGGGCGTTGGCCGCCAGCTGGCCGCCGGTGGTCAGCACCACGCGGTTGGCGTTCTGGGTGAGCTCGAAGGCGTCGAGCACGGCGGGGTCCTCACCGCTGTAGCTGGCCAGCAGCACGGTGACCGGCAGCGTCGTGGGCTCGGGCAGGCTCCGCCATGTGGTCAGCGGCGCCTTGAGGCCGGGGATCAGCGCCTGACGGGCGAGCTCGCCACCCCGCTCGAGACCATCGACGCCGACGACGCTCAGCCCCCCCGGGGTCGAGGACGGCGCGATGTTGGCCGACTGCACGCGCCACAGGGCGTCACGCAGGTGCTCGGCCAGGTCGAGCACCTCGCCGAGCACCCCGTCGGAGTCGACCGCGGCGATCGCCGCCCGGCCGAGCGGATCATCGATCGACATTCCGCCGGACTCAGAACTTGATCGCGCCGGCGGGGATCTCCACGCCGGGGAAGATGCGCATGCCGGACTGGAGCTCGTTGTCGTCCCCGATGGTCACGTTGGCCCCGATCACCACGCCGTCGAAGATCCGGCAGTTCGCCCCGATGCTCGTGTGGGGCGAGACGATCGAGTTCCCGATGCTCGTGTTCGCCCCGACGCTCACGCCGTCCATGAGCACCGAGTCGAACACGTGGGCACCCTCGCCGATCGTCACATCGTGCCCGAGCACCGCCAGACCGCCGACGATCGCCCGCTCCGCGACATGGGACCCCGGCCCGACGATCGAGGGACGCACGACGCGACCCTCGATGGTCGCGCCCTCGATCAGCCGACCGCCGGCCTCGGTGACGCGCTTGCCGATGGCGGTCTCGACGTTGCCGTTGAGGATGTCGTAGGTCCCCTCGAGGTAGCGCGACGGGGTCCCGATGTCCATCCAGTACCCCGACGCCTCATAGCCGTAGAGGCCGTGGTCGACCAGGATGGGGAACACATCGCGCTCGATCGAGAAGTGCGTGCCGCGCTCGGGCAGACCGTCGAGGATCTCCTTCTCCAGGATGTAGGCGCCGGCGTTGATCAGGTTGGTGTCGACCACGTCGTCGGGACCCGGCTTCTCGAGGAACTCGCGTACCGACTTATCGTGGTTGAGCGGCACCAGGCCGTAGGAGGACACGTCCGGCACCGGGTACAGCGCCAGGGTGCCCCGCGCGCCGGTGGCCTCGTGCTGGCGCAGCTGGGCGGTGAGGTCGATGTCGGTCAGGGTGTCGCCGTTGAGCATGAAGAAGCGATCGTGCAGGTGCGGCTCGGCGTACTTCAGCGCCCCGCCGGTCCCGAGCAGCTCGGGCTCGACCACGTAGGTGAGCTCCAGCCCCAGCGCCGAGCCGTCGCCGAGCACCTCCTGGAGCTGGTCGGGCAGGAAGCCGCAGGACAGCACGACCTCATCCACGCCGTGGGACCTGACCCACTCCAGCTGATAGTTGAGGAACGGACGATCCACCAGCATCACCACCGGCTTGGGCAGCAACGAGGTCAGCGGCCGCAAGCGCGTGCCCTTGCCCCCCACCAGAATCAGCGCCTGCATCCGATCTCCCTCAGCGTCCGATGCCCTCGTAGGTGAAGCCCGCGGCGCGGACCTTGTCCGCGTCGATGAAGTTGCGGCCGTCGATCACCGTGCGCCCCTGGGTGACCCCGGCCACGTCGTTCCAGTCGAGCTCGGCGAACTCGGGCCACTCGGTGACGATCACGATGGCGTCGGCGTCGGCCAGCGCCTCCAGCGAGGAGTCGGCGAACGTGACGCCGCGCATGAGCTTGCTCGCCTCGCCCCGGGCGATCGGGTCATACGCGCTCACCCGGGCTCCGTCCGCCTGCAGCCGGGCGGCCAGCACCAGGCTCGAGGCCTCGCGCATGTCGTCGGTGTTGGCCTTGAACGCCACCCCGAGCAGGGCGATGCGCTTGCCCACCAGCGTGCCGAGGTACTTCTGCAGCTTCTGGATCACCCGCCGCTTCTGCAGCTCGTTGACCTCGATGACCGCGGTCAGCAGCTGGAAGTGATACCCGGAGTTGCCCGCCAGCTGCTTCAACGCGGACACGTCCTTGGGGAAGCAACTGCCACCGAAGCCGATCCCCGGCTTGAGGAACTTGTCGCCAATGCGGTTGTCCAGGCCCATGCCGCGGGCGACCTCGGCCACGTCGGCGCCGGTCTCCTCGCACACGTTGGCGATCTCGTTGATGAAGGAGATCTTCGTGGCCAGGAAGGCGTTCGCAGCCATCTTGATCATCTCGGCCGAGTTGATGTCGGTGCGCACCAGCGGCACCTCCAGCGGGGCGTAGAGGTCGACCACGGCATCCCCGGCCCAGTCACCCACATCGCCCACGACGACGCGGTCGGGGTGGCGGAAGTCAGCCAGGGCCGAGCCCTCCTTGAGGAACTCGGGACAGGACACGTAGGAGAACCCGGACTTGCCGCGCTCGTTGAGGGTGCGGCGGATCGTCGCGCCGGTGCCCACGGGAACCGTCGACTTCATGATCAGCGCGTGATGATCTGAGGCCGGCATGGCGTCGACCACGGCGTGCACGGCCGACAGATCGGCGTCCCCGGAGTAGGTCGGCGGCGTCCCCACGGCCACGAACAGCAGCCGGCAGTGCTCCAGGGCTGAGGCGAGGTCGGTCGAGAAATGGATGCGCTCGGCGTTGGCGGCGATCGACTCGGCCAGACCCGGCTCCCAGATCGGCACCTCACCGCGGTTGAGGCCGGCAATCTTGTTCGCGTCGATGTCGACGCAGAACACCTCGTTGCCCAATTCGGCGAAGCCCGCCGCGGTGACGAGACCCACATATCCGGTGCCGATCACGGCGATCGGTTCGCGCTCAGCTGACATAGGGTTCGTCAGGGTACCGAGTGCGGCTTGGGATGGCGCGATCAGGCCTTGCCGGTGTAGCGCGTCAGCTCGGCGCCCATGCTGATCATGGCCGCGTTGGGAATCACGTTGTTGAGCGTGTTGGAGATCCAGTAGACCCCCGCCGCGGTTTTCGACGCCACCAGCGAGATCTTTCCGCCGTCGTCGTACTCGTAGAGCCGGTGACGGTTGATCGTCACGACCCGGGACGGTTTGGCGAGGATCGGCGGGTTCTTCCAGGTCGTGCCCTGAATCGTGTAGTACTCACCCAGCGCCGAGTTGATCTGCACCGTCATCACATACGACTTGTACCGGGCACCGCCGGTGCCGTCGATCTCATAGCGGCGGGGATAGGAGCCGGTGTAGGCGCTCGGTGGCTCGAGCGCCGTCTCATCGCAGTTCTCGGTGATGGAGAAGCAGTAGCCGCCGCCGTAGGCGCCGTCGTAGATGTACTTCGGGTAGTAGATCGGCAGACCGACGCTGCCGCGTGCCAGGAGCTGGCCGGCCTGGGAGGCGCCGTCACCCGGATCCTGGGTCAGACCGGTCAGGTTGAGCCTGGCCTTCACGTGGGTCTTGCGCTTGGGGGCCGGGGTCGGCGTGACGGTCGCCTTGGCCTTGGTCGCCGTGGTGAAGTTCTTCCACACCTGCTCGGTCGCCGGCGTCGGCTGACCCACCGACGTGTCCGTGCCGCCGTAGCCGGTGGAGCAGGTCGACAGCTCCGGACATGGGTACACGTAGTCAGCCCCGCCGGTGGCGGTCGAGCCGAAGTACTCGGGGAACTGCACGGTCTTCAGCGACAGCTTGTTCGCATCCAGCACGAGGATGAACAGGTCGAGCAGACCCTTGGTGGTGGCCAGGGACTTATCCGTATTGGTGTACTTGGAGAAGATCTTGACCAACTTGCCCTCGTTCGCGGCCAGATCGCCGGTGGAGTACCCGTCCTTGGCCCAGCGGATGAAATCCTGCTGGCGTGCGTTGCGGATGACATCGGAGTCGGTGTGGCGGTAGCGGACGAAGGCCAGCGCGCTGTTGGTGCCGGTGGGCGAGTGCACACCCCCGCACAGCCGCTGATAGCCGGGCTGGATGTTGATCGAGGAGAAGTTGTTGACCCCCGGGCCCGTCACGTTGTAGTAGCGGCGGTCCACGTCGGTGTAGACGCAGCCGATCGCGTCGATCAGGTCGGAGAAGCCGATGAAGTTGGTGTCCACGACGTGGTTGACCTGGAGGTGGGGGAACACCTGGGTCTTGAGCACCTTGAGCAGACCGGAGGGCCCGCCCTGGTTGGAGTAGATCGAGTTCAGCTTGACCGTCCCGCCCGCGGCGTCGAGGACGGCGAGGTCGCGGGGAACCGACATGACGTTGATCGTCGAGGAGCTGTCGTTGAGCCGCACCAGCAGCATGGTGTCGGTCGATGATCCGGCGTAGCTGCGATCGTTGGCGCGATGGTCTGAACCGATGAGCAGGATCGTCTCCGGCTTGCCCGGGGCCGGCAAGGTCAGGCCCTTGACGCTGGAGGCGTTCAGGCCGAACTCGTTGGCCAGGGTGCTGACCTGCAGCAGGCCGGCGACCGCGGTGGCACCGGCGGTGAAGCCGACCACCAGGATCGCGGCGAGCACCGCCCGCCAGATGACGCCGCCGCGGTGCTTGGGCAGGAAGGTCATTCCCCGGCCCCGGTCTGCGTCAGACAACATCGCCGCCGAGCATACGCAGCCGCGCGGCGATCCCGGTTATAGGAAAGCTAAAACTTGCGGGGATTACGCGTCGGAAACCGGCTTGGCTTCCTTGACCAGGATGAGGACGCGGTTGTCGCCCACCTGGAGGTAGCCGTCGCTCGCGTCGAAGCGCAGGACCTCGGTGTCGGACGTGTACAGGCGCAGCTCGCTCGGCTCCAGCGTGGCCAGCAGCGGCTCGTGGTGAGCCAGGATGCCGATCGAGCCGGCCGACGTCTTGGTGGAGATCTGTTCCACCTCGCCGTTGAAGACCTCACCCTCGGGGGTGAGGACCTCAACGGGGAACGGTGTGTGCGGCATCGGGCCTAGGCCTCCTGGGCGGCCTTGACGACGTCGTCGATGCTGCCCTTGAGCAGGAAGTGCCGCTCGGGGATGTCGTCGTGCTTGCCCTCGAGGATCTCCTGGAAGCCGCGGATCGTCTCGCTGATCGGCACATACACGCCCGGGGTGCCGGTGAACACCTCGGCCACGTGGAAGGGCTGGGAGAGGAACCGCTCCAGCTTGCGCGCCCGGTTGACGGTGACCTTGTCATCGTCAGACAGCTCGTCGATGCCGAGGATGGCGATGATGTCCTGGAGATCCTTGTAGCGCTGGAGCACCTGCTTGACCTGGTTGGCCGTGTTGAAGTGCTCCTCACCGACGATGTCGGGCTTGAGGATCGTCGAGGTGGAGCCGAGCGGGTCCACCGCCGGATAGATGCCCTTCTCGGCGATCGACCGGTCGAGCGAGGTGGTCGAGTTGAGGTGGGCGAAGGCCGAGGCCGGGGCCGGGTCGGTGAGGTCGTCGGCGGGCACGTAGATCGCCTGGATCGAGGTGACCGAGCCGTTGCGGGTCGAGGTGATCCGCTCCTGCAACGCGCCCATCTCCGAGGTCAGGGTGGGCTGGTAGCCCACCTGGCTCGGCATGCGGCCGAGCAGGGCGGAGACCTCAGAACCCGCCTGGACGAAGCGGAAGATGTTGTCGATGAACAACAGCACGTCCTGGCCCTCGACGTCGCGGAAGTACTCCGCCATAGTCAGGCCCGACAGCGCCACGCGCATGCGGGCACCGGGCGGTTCGTTCATCTGGCCGAAGCACAGCATCGTCTTGTCCAGGACCCCGGAGTCCTTCATCTCCCGCCACAGGTCGTTGCCCTCGCGCGAGCGTTCACCGACGCCGCAGAAGGCCGACAGACCGCCGTGCTCCTGGGCCAGGTTGTGGATGAGCTCCTGGATGATCACCGTCTTGCCGACACCGGCGCCGCCGAACAGGCCGACCTTGCCGCCCTTGGCGTAGGGGGCGATCAGGTCGACGACCTTGATGCCGGTCTCGAACAGCTCGGTGGTCGGGGACAGGTCCTCGAAGCTCGGAGCGGCGCGGTGGATCGGCCAGCGCTCAGTCCCTTCGGGCATCTCGGGGCCGTTGTCGATGACCTCGCCGAGCACGTTGAAGATGCGCCCGAGCGCGGCCCGGCCGACCGGGACCGAGATCGGCGCGCCGGTGTCGACGGCCTCGACGCCGCGGGCCAGGCCGTCGGTCGAGTCCATCGCGACCGCGCGGACGCGGTCGTCGCCGAGGTGCTGCTGGACCTCCAGCACCAGGGGCTCGCCGTGCTGGACGGCCAGGTCGGTGTCCTCCTCGGCGGCGGCCGCAGCGGGGCGCTCGACCGTCAGGGCGTGGTTGATCTCGGGAAGCCGGTCGGGGAACACGACCTCGACCACGACGCCCTGGATCTCCTCGATTCGGCCTACGTTCTGCTCAGTTACTACTGCCATGTCGGTCTCTCCGCTGTGGTTGAAACTCTTAGGCGACGCCCTCGGCGCCGGCCACGACTTCCGCGATCTCCTGCGTGATCGCGGCCTGACGGGCGCGGTTCATCGCCAGGGTCAGGTCCTCGATGATCGTCTTGGCGTTGTCCGTCGCGTTGCGCATCGCGCTCATGCGGGCACCGTGCTCGGCGGCCGCGGAGTCGAGCAGCGCGCGATAGATGGACACCTCGACGTAGTCTGGCACCAGCCGGGCGAGGATCGTCTCGGGGCCGGGCTCGTACTCGGGGGAGCTGGTGAAGTCACCGTCGGACTCAGTGCCCTGGTCGTCGTCCCCGGACTCGTCGAGGATCGACGCCTGCTGCAGGGGCAGCAGCGTCTCGCGGGTCACCGTCTGATTGACCGCGGAGACGAAGTGGTTGTAGATCACCTCGACCCGATCGACCTTCCCGTCGGTGTAGGCGTCGATCACCGCCTGGGCGATCTCCGCGGCATCCCCGTAGGACGGACGGTCGGAGAAGCCGGCGAAGGCGGCGATCGGTTCGCGTCCCCGGAAACGCAGGGACGAGGCGGGCTTCTTGCCGGAGGCGAAGAACGCCGCCTGCTGGCCCGCGGCCTCGGCCTCACGCGCGCCGGCCATGCCGGCACGGATGATGTTCGAGTTGAAGCCACCCGCCAGCCCGCGGTCTCCCGCGATGAGCAGGAAGCCCACGTTCTCGACCTGCGCGTGCTCGTTGAGGATCGGCAGGTTCGGCAGATTGGCCGCAGCCGCCGCCGCCTGGCGGGTCATGCGCCGGATCCCGTTGGCATAGGGCGCCAGCGTCCCGATCCGCTCCTCGGCCCGACGCAGCCGTGCGGCCGCGACCGTCTCCAGGGCGCGGGTGATCGTCTGGATGTTCTTGACCGAGGCGATCCGGTTCTTGACGTCTCGGGTTGATTCAGGCATCGAGATTCACGCGCGGGTTGGCTCGGAACGACGCGACGCGGCTAGGCCGCGACCGCGTCCTCCAGGGGCTGGCCCTCTTCATCGAGGTCATAGCCGAAGTCCTCGGCGTACTGGGACACCGCGTCCTTGAGCGCCCCCTGAGTCTCATCGGACCAGTCACCACCACCGAGCTTCTCCAGCAGCTCGCCGTGGCTGGCCCGAACGCTGTCTGACAGCCCGACGAGGAACTTCTCGACCTTGTCGGCGACGATGCGGTCGAGGAAGCCGTTGGTGGCGGCGTAGACCTGGACGACCTGCTCGGCCACCGGCACCGGCTCGCGCTCGCCCTGGTTGAGCGTCTTGACCAGGCGCTCGCCACGGGCCAGCGTGCGCTGGGTGTCGGCGTCGAGGTCAGACCCGAACTGGGCGAACGCCTGGAGCTCGCGGTACTGCGACAGCTCCGTCTTCAGGCGGCCCGAGGTCTTGTTCATCGGGCGGATCTGGGCCGCGCCGCCGACCCGCGACACCGAGATGCCCACGTTGATGGCGGGACGCACGCCCGAGTTGAACAGCTTGGGCTCCAGGAAGATCTGGCCGTCGGTAATCGAGATGACGTTGGTCGGGATGTAGGCGGACACGTCCCCGGCCTGGGTCTCGATGATCGGCAGTGAGGTCATCGACCCTCCGCCGAGCTCGTCGGACAGCTTCACCGCGCGCTCCAGCAGCCGACTGTGCAGGTAGAAGACGTCACCCGGGTAGGCCTCGCGACCCGGCGGGCGGCGCAGCAGCAGCGACATCTGACGGTAGGCGTAGGCGTGCTTGGTCAGGTCGTCGTAGATGGTCAGGGCGTGGCCGCCCTTGTAGAGGAAGTACTCGCCCATCGCCGCGCCGGCGTACGGCGCCAGGTAGGTGATCGGGGCGGCCTCGTCGGCGGCGGCCATCACGATGATCGTGTTGGCCAGCGCGCCGGCGTCCTCGAGCGTCTTGGCCAGTGACACCACGGTCGCCTTGCGCTGACCGATCGCCACGTAGATCGAGACGATGCCCGAGTCCTTGTTGTTGATGATCGTGTCGATGGCGATCGCCGTCTTGCCGGTCTGGCGGTCGCCGATGATCAGCTCGCGCTGGCCGCGGCCGATCGGGATCATCGCGTCGATCGCCTTGATGCCGGTCTGCAGCGGCTCGGTCACCGGCTGGCGGGCGATGACGCCCGGCGCCTTGTGCTCGGCGGGACGGAACTC
>CAZZVR010000050.1:0-4241 GCA_964657595.1 Burkholderia sp. PAMC 26561
GGGGCGGCCCGCCATCACGGAGCTGGTGTGGCGTGGGCTGCGCTGGCCGCTGCTCTATGACCTCGCGGCCGCGCTCGGCCTGCTCGTTGCCGCCTGGGTGTCGGTCATCCACTCCGGCAGCTACCTCAACACGCTCATGCCGGCCTATGCGGCATGTGCGGGGATCGGCGGCTGCGCCTTCGCGGGGCTGCGCCGGGGCGGCCTGGTCGGGGTGGCGCTGGCCACCGCGCTGCTGGCGCTCCAGACCGCCTCGCTCATCCAGCACGAGCACGCGCACCGGGCCATCCCCACCCGGGAGGACCGGCGGGCGGGCGCCGAACTGGAGAGCGCCCTGCGCCGGCTGCCCGGACCCGTGCTCGTGCTGCGCCATCCCTGGTACGCGACGGTGGCCGGCCAGGGCAGCTTCGCCCAGTCCGACGGGCTCCAGGAGATCCTGCGGTCCCAGAGCGCCCGCGGGCGGACCGAGCTGAACCACGCGCTGGCGGGCTCGCTCAACCGCGACCACGTGCAGGCCGTGGTGCTCGATTCCGAGCCCGCTCCGTCCTGGCTGGCGCCGCAGCTGGCTCGGGACTTCCGCCTGGTGCCGGGCGACTTCACCCGCCTGCGTCTGCGACCGCCCGCGGATCTGCGGTCCTGGCCGACGTATCTGTACGTGCGGCGCAATGGGTAGACACTCTGTGCCAGACCCTCTGTCTCAAAGGAGCTCGACACCTTGACCACCGCCAGTGAGGCCCAGCCCGACAAGACCTACGACGTCGTCGTCATTGGCGGTGGGCCTCCGGGCGAGAACGTCGCCCAGTACGCGATCCAGGGCTCTGACCGCACCGCGGTGATGATCGAGGCCGAGCTGGTCGGCGGCGAATGCTCCTACTGGGCCTGCATGCCCTCCAAGGCGCTGTTGCACCCCGTGGAGATCCACGACACCGTGGCGGCGCTGCCCGGCTCGGCACCGGATGGTCCGATCGACGTGGCCAAGGTGCTCGCCCGCCGCGACCAGTTCACCCACCACCGCGACGACGCCGGCCAGGTCAAGTGGGCCACCGGGGCGAACATCGACGTCGTCCGCGGGCGCGGGAGGCTGGCCGGACCCAAGCTCGTCGAGGTCGCGCTCAACGACGGCGGCCGCGAGCTGATCGCCGCCCGCCACGCCGTGGTTCTCGCCACCGGCACGGTGGCCAGCATTCCCCCGGTGTCCGGGCTGGCCGAGGCGCTGCCCTGGACCTCACGCGACGCCACCAACCTGACCGAGGTCCCGGGTCGGGTGGCGATCGTCGGCGGTGGCGTGGTCGCCTGTGAGGCCGCCACCTGGTTCAACGGCCTCGGCGCGCAGGTGACGATGATCGTGCGCGAGAGCGGGCTGCTGGGGGGCCGCGAGCCGTTCGTCTCCGAGATCCTCACCGCACGCTTCGCCGAGCTCGGCATCACCGTGCTCACCGGCGTCGAGACCCAGGGCGTGACGCGTGCGAGCGCGAGCGACACCGGGATCGGTCACATCCACGGCGGCCCGGTGACCATCAGTGCCGGGGGCGACACCCTGGAGGTCGACGAGGTCGTCGTCGCGGCGGGCCGGGGCGCCAACTCCGCCGAGCTCGGTCTCGACCAGTTCGGGATCGACACCGCCGCGACCCGGGGCTTCGTCAGCACCGACGACCATCTGAGCGTGGTCGGGCATGCTGGGTCCGGCGCCGCCGAGTGGCTCTATGCGGTGGGCGACGTCACCGGCCGCGCGCTGCTCACCCACATGGGCAAGTACCAGGCGCGGATCGCCGGGGCGGTGATCGGCGCCCGGGCCGAGGGCCGTCCCGTCACGGGCTCGCACTACATCGACCGCGCGGATGCCGGCGCCGTGCCGGGGGTGATCTTCACCGACCCCCAGGTCGCCACCGTCGGAATGACCGAGGCCCAGGCCCGCGAGCAGGGGATCGAGGTGGAGGCGCTGGAGTACGACCTGGCCGCACTGGCCGGCTCGAGCCTGCTGCGCGACGACTACGTGGGCCGGGCCAAGCTGGTGGTCGACTCAGCCAGCGACACGCTCGTCGGCGCCACCTTCGTCGGCTCCGACGTCCAGGAGCTGCTGCACTCGGCCACCACGGCGATCATCGCCAAGGTCACCTTGGAGGACCTGTGGCATGCCGTGCCGTCCTACCCCACCGTGTCCGAGGTCTGGCTGAGACTGCTCGAGCAGCGGCCCGTCAGCGCCTGGCAGTAGCCGACTCCGGGGGAGAAATGCCGCCTGAGACGGCATTTCTCCCCCGGAGTCATCATCTCAATGCGAACTCCCGAGGAGAGCCCATGACGACGAGCACCGAGAAGACCACCCGCACCCACCCACCGTTCCGCGCCGACCACGTCGGCAGCCTGCTGCGACCGCCGGAACTGCACGCCGCGCGGGCCGAGTTCAAGGCGGGGCGGATCGACCGCGCCGCGCTCACGGCGGTGGAGGATCAGGCAATCCTCGACGTGATCGAGCTCCAGCGCTCCGCCGGCATCCGCACGATCACCGACGGTGAGTTCCGCCGTAACTCCTGGCACATGGACTTCATCTTCCAGCTCGCCGGCGTCACCCAGGTGGCGGGGGCGACCCAGCACGTCCAGTTCAAGGACGCCGAGGGTGAGTACGACTATGCCCCGCCGGCCATGCGCATCGACGGGCGCGTCGGCATCAACACGACGATCTTCGCCGACGACTTCAGCTTCGTGGCGGCGAACCTGGCACCGGGCGAGGTGGCCAAGCTGACGGACCCGTCCCCGAGCATGGTCCACTACCGCGGCGGCAACTCGTCCATCGACCCCTCCGTCTATCCCGACATCAGCGTGTTCTGGGACGACCTGGCCGCCGCCTACGCCAAGCAGGTGCGCGGCGTCTATGACCTGGGCTGTCGCTTCCTCCAGCTCGACGACACCAGCCTGGCCTACGTCAACGACCCCGCCCAGCGCGAGCACATCACCGCCATCGGCGGAGACCCCGACCACCTCCATGAGCACTACATCTCGGTGATCAACCGCGCCATCGGCGACCGACCCGAGGACATGCGCATCGGCACCCACCTGTGCCGCGGCAACAACCAGTCGATGTGGGCGGCCGAGGGCGGCTATGACTTCGTCGCCGAGGCGCTGTTCAACGACCTTCAGGTCGACGCCTACTACCTGGAGTTCGACGACGCCCGCTCGGGCAGCTTCGAACCGCTGCGCTTCGTGCCCAAGGGCAAGACCGTGGTGCTCGGCATCGTCACCACCAAGCGCGCCGCGCTCGAGGACAAGGAGCAGCTCAAGCGCCGCATCGACGAGGCCGCTCAGTACGTCGACATCGACCAGCTGTGCATCTCGGGCCAGTGCGGCTTCGCCTCCACCGAGGAGGGCAACCACCTGAGCATCGACGACGAGAAGGCCAAGCTCGAGCTGCTGGTCGAGGTCGCCGACGAGGTGTGGGGCTCGGAGTGAGCTGACTCAGCGCGCCGCGGCGGGCGACGGTTCCGTCGGGGCGCCGAGCCGCTCGAGTAGGGCGAGCCCGCGCTGGGCCCAGGCGATCTCGAACTCGGCGCGGGCGATCAGGCCCTCATAGGCGAACACCTTCGCGGCCACCGCGAGCGCGTGCTCCTGCGCCGGGCGGTTGGCCAGGCGCTGGTTGAGGATCGGGTCCTCGCCGGCGGCGATGGCCTGGGCCATCTGCTGCCAGGCGGCGAGCCAGTGCTCGTAGTGCGCGATGTGCAGCGCGAACTGGGCCCGGGCCCCGGCGGGATCGGCGAACTCGAGGTAGGCCGCCTTGAGCCGGTAGGCGTCCTTCTCCCGCGAGGGCTCCACCGGCGTGGAGGCGAGCTCGCGCAGACGCGCCAGGCCCAGGTCGGTGATGGCGTACTCGCGCTTGTGCGCCCGCGGTCCGCGGGGGATCTCGGTGCTGACCAGCAATCCCTCCAGCTCCATCCGCCGCAGCTCGGGATAGATCTGGGTGTGGGGCGCATGCCAGACGAAGCCGACCGACGCGTCGAAGATCTGGAGCAGGTCATACCCGGTGCGCGGGGCCGCCGAGAGAATCGCCAGCAACGCAAAGCGCAGATTCACCCGGCTCAAGGTAACGCACCACGACAAAGTATGTAAGGATGTACATACACACAGGTCGCCGACCAGAGGAGAGGCAATGGCGAGGATCGTGGCTGGCGTCGGCATGTCGCACAGCTCATTGGTGGTCACCCCGGAGTCAGAGCTGTGGCTCGCCCACGACGCGATCGATCGCGCCAACCCGC